>NZ_JBBCWG010000013.1:0-147712 GCF_037146035.1 Chryseobacterium sp. MMO-72 | reverse complement strand
TACCTACATTAATTACCAAAACACACCAACACACCACGACCCATTAACAGCAATATAACCCCTGTCCCCCCCAGCGTTTTTTTTCGTGGCGGGCGGCTGATCCCCCCCCCCCGAAACTAAGAAAAGAGCTCAGACATGCCGCTCAATCTGGGCTAAAATACAGTTCTGCAATTTTAACTTTCTTCGTAAAATATTTAAACTCAGGAATTTATTATTTGCAACATAGTTAATTTTATTATTTAACATTAAAATTTTAAAAACGTTATCATTTTAACAAATATTTGGCAAAAAATTTGATATTGAATCAATGCTTATTGGTAAGATCATAAAAACTAATAATCAATTTTTTTTAACAGTTTAAATATTTTAGTGATGAAACACACAAATCAAAATCAGGAATTTCGTTTTAACGAAGTTCTTTTCGAACACCGTAACAAAGAATACGGAGCTTATGTATTAAGAAGAGAATCAGACAGAATCTTAACAAAAGCATTTTTTATAGGAGTCAGTGTATTGGCTGCCGTTTCTTTAACTCCGCTTGCGATTAATGCATTTAAGAATCCCGAAGTGACTGACGAAGGAGGGTATGAATTACCTCCACCAATTCTTATTAATGATTATGATGATACTCCACCTCCAGTAGCAGTTCTGCCTCCAAAAGCACCATCTGCTCCTGTAAAAACATTCGATGATACGGTTCCGACACCTACTTCTCATGTAACCAATGAAAAAGTTATAGAGAAAATTGAAGGAGCTGTTGCAGGAACAAGAAATAATCCTGATGGAGAAACTGCTCCATCGAATACTTATGTACCAACAACTCCAACGATCGGAACTGGTCCTGTAATTACCACGGCTCCACCAGTAGTACCTAAAGAGGATCCCAATAAGATTTTCAATAGTGTAGATTTGGGAAAAGAAGCAAATTTTGATGATGGAATAGACTCGTTCAGAAATAAAGTAATGAGTAATTTTGACGGATCAGGCTTTGATTCTGGCGAGGTAATGAAAACTACGATTACTTTCATTGTAGAAAAAGACGGTACCATTTCAGGAATAAAGGCTGCGGGTTCAGATGCAGATTTCAATAGTGAGGCGGTAAGAACAATCAGATCGATTAAAGGAAAATGGACACCTGCAAAAAACAAACAGGGTGAATCCGTAAGAAGCTATTTCAAATTTCCGATCACAATGAAATTTGATCAATAAGACATAAAAAACAAATCTTGAACAGTTATCCACAAAGAATTTTTTTTGTGGATAATTTTTTTTATTGCTAAATTACTTATTAACAATATTTTAACTCAAATTTCGTTTTATCCCTTTATTAAGAGCAGGGAAAAATGTGTATTTTTGAAACTTAAAGTTCTAACAATGGCAAAAATCATAGGTATCGCTAATCAGAAAGGAGGAGTTGGGAAAACAACAACAGCTGTTAATTTAGCCGCAGCATTAGGGGTATTAGAGAAAAAAATATTAATCATCGATGCAGATCCTCAGGCGAATGCAACCTCAGGTTTAGGCGTAGAAGACGTAAGATATTCTACATACAATCTTTTGGAGCACAGTGTAGATACGGCAAAATGCATCAAGCAGACAGCAACTCCGAATCTGGATATTGTACCTTCTCACATCGATTTGGTAGCAGCGGAAATTGAGCTTGTCGACAAAGAAGAGCGTGAGTATATGCTTAAAAAAGCTTTACAGAGCGTAAGAGACGATTATGATTATATTATTATCGATTGTGCGCCGAGTTTAGGTCTTATTACCGTAAATGCGCTTACAGCAGCAGATTCTGTAATCATTCCGATTCAGTGCGAATATTTTGCATTGGAAGGTCTTGGAAAATTACTGAATACCATCAAAAACGTTCAGAAAATCCACAATAAAGATCTGGATATTGAAGGTTTGCTTCTTACGATGTACGACAGCCGTTTGAGACTATCCAATCAGGTCGTGGAAGAAGTAAATTCTCATTTCCCTGAAATGGTGTTCGAAACCATTATCAGCAGAAACGTACGATTAAGCGAAGCACCAAGCTTCGGAGAAAGTATTCTGAATTACGATGCAGAAAGTAAAGGAGCAATACAGTACATTCAGTTGGCGGAAGAAGTTTTATTGAAAAACGAAAAATTAGTAAAGAATTAAAAGCAGCTAGCTAAGCTAAACGCTAAAAACAAAATATGAAGGATAAAAAAAGAGCGATGGGGCGTGGTTTGGGCGCAATTCTTAGTGCCGAATCCAAAGCAACGATCAATTCTGCCACCGATGAGGGAGCAGATAAGTTTGTAGGGAATATCGTAGAAATTGCATTAGAAGATATTTATCCCAATGCGTCTCAGCCAAGAACTTATTTTGACGAAAAAGCATTGAACGAACTCGCACAGTCAATTAAAAATTTAGGCGTTATTCAGCCGATTACTTTAAGAAAAGACGGCGAAAAGTTTGAAATTATTTCCGGAGAAAGACGTTACCGCGCAAGTAAAATTGCAGGTTTGGAGTCTATTCCGGCATACATCCGTCTGGTTAATGATCAGGAATTGCTTGAAATGGCACTTGTTGAAAATATCCAGAGAGAAGATCTTGATGCGATAGAAATTGCATTAACATATCAGAGATTGATGGAAGAGATCGGTCTTACTCAGGAAAATCTAAGCCAGAGAGTAGGGAAAGACAGAAGTACCATTACAAATTCCATCAGATTACTGAGACTGCATCCCGATATTCAGAATGCGATCCGAAGCGGAGAAATTTCTGCAGGACACGGAAGAGCCATCATCAGTCTTGAAAGCGAAGAACATCAGCAGATTTTGTTTGATCTCATTATCAAAGAAAAACTGAATGTAAGACAGGCAGAACAGGCAGCTACAGCCATTAAAAACCCGAAATCTCCGGCAGCGAAAAAAGCAAAAGCCGAGCTTTCCAACAATTATAAAAGAGCGCAGAAAACAATTGCAGATATTTTAGATGTAAAAGTTGAAATCAAAGCCTCTCCAAACGGTAAAAAAGGTAAAATTGTTCTGGACTTCAAAAATGAAGATGAGCTGGAATATATTTTATCCCATATTAAATAAATGAAAAAAATACTTTTCACATTTTTTCTGTGTCTGTTTGCAGCTGCGTATTCACAGGTAAATCGTAATGACACGATTCGGGTGGACTACCGTCCGAAAGACAGTGTTGCTGTAGAAAAAAACAATACCAAAACGGAAACTAAGATTGTTGCAGATCTGGAAAAAGCAAACGGACCTACCAGAAAAACGCTAAAGCTGAATCCTACAAAAGCAGGATTGTATTCTGCTGTACTTCCGGGATTGGGACAGGTGTATAATAAAAAATACTGGAAAGTTCCTATTGTTTTAGGAGCAGTAGGAGCGGGGGTAGGAATTGCAGTCTGGAATGACAACCAATACAGAAAATACCGCGAATATTACATCGCAAAACTCAACGGAACGCCAAATGAATTTGTTGATAGCCATCCTTGGCTCGACAAAGTGGCTCTCGGAAATGCACAGGACAGATCCAAGAGACAGAGAGATTATGCCATTGCAATTACAGGGTTAATTTATATTCTGAACATTGTTGATGCAGTGGTTGATGCCCATTTGTACGAAGCGAGACACGATCCGGATCTTACGCTTAATCCGGCAATGATTCAGGATCAGTACGGAATTGCACCTCCGAAAACGGGCTTAAGTTTAAGTTACAGATTTTAAAAATAAGTAATGCTGTCTTAGCTTAGTGAAACCGAAGATTCGACGAAGTCAAACGCCTTTGCGAACGAAGAATATGGAGGAGGATTTTAAAGAAATCTTTGCGGGCTTTGCGTTAGATTATAAAAATTAAATAAAGAAGTACATGAAAATAGCATTAGTTGGATACGGTAAAATGGGCAAAATCATTGATGAAATTGCCACTAAAAGAGGACATGAAATCGTTGCCCGGTTAAAAGAAACTCCAACTGCTGAAAATCTCAATAATCCCGATGTTGTAATCGAATTTTCGTTACCGGAAGTTGCTCACGAAAACATCAAAGCCTGTCTGGAAAACAAAATTCCGGTGATCTGCGGAACAACGGGCTGGCTGGAAAAAAAATCCGAAATTGAAAAACTGGCTGTAGAAAAAGAAGCCGCTTTTTTATATGGTTCAAATTTTAGTCTTGGTGTTAATTTATTCTTTGCCTTAAACGAAAAACTGGCAGATTTAATGAAAAATGTAGACGAATATTCTTGTCAGTTAGAAGAAATTCATCACATTCACAAATTAGATGCTCCAAGCGGAACAGCAATTTCCATCGCCGAAGGAATTTTTAAAAACAATCCGAAATTCGATTGCTGGAAACTGGAAGAAACTCAGGGAAGTCAGCTGGGGATTTTTGCCATTCGTGAAGATGAGGTTCCGGGAACACACAGTGTTTTTTACAAAAGTGAAGTGGACGAAATCGAGATCAAACATACCGCATTCAACAGAAACGGTTTTGCATTGGGTGCAGTAGTTGCGGCAGAATGGATTAAAGACAAAAAGGGAAATTTCACGATGAAGGACGTTTTGGGACTTTAATATTGTAACAAAATTCTTACATTGCAAACTAATAAGAGTGAATGATGAAACGTTAATAGTGAATTTATCATCATTATCAGACATCATTCATCAATTATATTATAGATTAGGCACAAAAATTTATGAATTATTTTTTAACGTACGCAGTTTATGTTCTCATTTTATCTGTATTGATGGGGATTTCCACGTGGAAACTGTTCAAAAAATTAGGATATAGTCCGCTTTTCGCGTTTATTCCTTTCTACAACTATTTCATTATTTTAAAAGAGACAAAACATCCGAAATGGTGGGCAATTTTTTCGTATCTGCCAATCGTGGGACCTATTATGATGTCTGTTTTTCATTTGTATTTAGTGAAAAAGTTCGGGAAAACGCTCTTCAAAGATCAGCTTCTTACAGTCATTCTTCCGTTTATCTACATGGCAACGATAAATTATGGAAAAGATGTTGAGCTGGAAGACGAAAATGCGATCTTCCTTACCGACGAAGAAAAAAGTGCAAAAAAGAAAGATTCATTTGTTGGATCTGTGACGTTTGCGGTAGTTTTCGCAACAATAATTCACGTTTTTGTAACGCAGCCTTTCGGAATTCCGACAGGATCTATGGAAAGAACTTTACTGGTAGGTGATTTCCTTTTCGTAAACAAATGGAGCTACGGATACAGACTTCCGATGCGCCCCCTTGCAATTCCTTTCCTTCAGGGAACCATCATGGATACAGGGGAAAAAGGAAACCCGAAAGATGATCCTAAATCTTATGTGGATGCCGTAAAATTACCTTATGAAAGAATTTTTCAGTTCAATAAACCTCAGAAAAAAGATATCGTTGTTTTCAATTATCCTCAGGATTCTGTGCATACCGCGATAGACAGAAAAGATCCTTATGTAAAAAGATGTGTAGCTGTTGCGGGGGATACTTTCGAAATGAGAGCCGGAAGACTTTTCGTTAACGGAAAAGCTGAAACATTTTTAGGAGATCAGGAAGTTCAGCACGCGTATACAGTAAGCACAGGAACGCAGTTGGATATTCCGGGACTTTATAATATTTACGGATTTTTGCCTGTTAGAGAAATTCAGAACGAAAAAAGCGGCGGATTTGTTTATATGTTTCAGGGACTTACTGATAAAACGGCTAAAGAAATTAAATCTTTACCGAACGTGATCAGCATGGAAGAAAATATCTATCCTAAAGATTCTGCAACGATTTCATATAAATTGAATGCTGATAAAACAGCATACACCAAAAGTATTGATACTACCCAGTCTATTTTCCCAATCAACAAACCTTGGAATCAGGATTGGTACGGACCTTTAAAGATTCCTAAAAAAGGAGATGTGGTTACCATCAATCAGGAAACCTTACCGGAATACCAGTGGATTATTTCACAATATGAACACAATAAGCTAGAGAATAAAAACGGTAAAATTTTCATCAACGGAAAAGAAACCAATCAGTATACTATTCAGCAGGATTATTATATGATGGTGGGAGATAACAGAGACGCTTCTTTGGATGCAAGATTCTTTGGTTTTGTTCCTGAAGAAAATATCGTTGGAAAGCCAATGTTTACCTGGATGAGTGTTCAGGGAGTGTTTGCGGATGCAAGTTCTACTTATCAGGCTCCTAAAAAAGTTCGTTGGGAAAGAATGTTTAAAGCAACCAATACAGGAGAAGCCAACAAAACGTCTTACTGGTGGATTGCAGCGATGATTCTTATTCTGTTCTTCGGGTGGGAATATTTCATGAAATTATTCAGAAAGAAAAAGACGGAAGACGATGTCTAATTCACTTTGTCAAAGTTTCAATCTTTGACAAAGTTTCAAAATCAATTATTTAATTGAAAAAATAAATTATAAATAGAATGAAGTATTTGAAATAATACTTCATTTTTGCATTATGAATATGAAGAATGTATTATTACCGGCGTTTTATCTGCCGCCAATTTCTTGGTTTTCAGTGTTTTTAGATCCTGAAAATGAAATTGTATTTGAACAGTTTGAAAGTTTTCCGAAACAGACGTACAGAAACAGAGCTAATATTTTCGGAGCAAACGGAAAGTTATCATTAATCATTCCCATTGCTCATAACGGATGCAGAGAATTTAAGGATATTGAAATTTCTCACCGTGAAGACTGGAGGAATCTGCATTGGAAATCCATTAAAACCGCCTATCAAAGCTCTCCGTATTTTGAATTCTATGAAGATAAATTCAGAAAGATTTATGATCTTAAAGAAAAATATCTATTGGATTTTAACCTCAAAACTCTTGAAATCGTTCAGCAGATCCTTAAAACAGAAAAGGCACACTCTTTGAATGAAGAATATATCAAATTTCCGGAAGAAATTAATTTCAGAGATCAATTTTCAGCCAAACTACCTTCAGAATACGAAATGGACGAATATTATCAAACGTTCTCTGATAAACGTGGTTTTTTGAAAGATTTATCAGTTTTGGACTTAATTTGTAACAAAGGACCGGAATCTTTGACTTATATTAAAAATATTAAATATTCATAGTAAAATGAAAAAGGTATTATTAGCTGCTGTTTTTTTAGTAGGGATTGGTTTTTCTCAAGCGCAGGAAGCAAAAGATCCGATGCAGGATAAAGATCTTATGACGTGGTATCATAAAGATTTTGCTACAACAAAAGTTTATGGGGTAAATACAGAAAATGCCTATAAATTTTTAGAATCTAAAGGTCTTAAGCCAAAGACAGTTTTGGTAGGAGTGTTAGATAGCGGAGTTCAGGTAGATCACCCGGGATTGGTAAAAAACATCTGGACAAATCCTAATGAAGTACCTAATAACGGAAAAGATGATGACGGTAACGGTTACATCGATGATATCCACGGATGGAATTTTATCGGGGGTAAAAATGGAGATATAGACATCGACAATATGGAGGTAACCAGAGTTGTTGCTAAATACAAGCCAGTTTTCGAAGGAGATGATTCTACAAAAAACAAAGCAAACCAAGCTAAAATGCCTGAAGAATTTGCAATGTATATTAAAGCCAAAGATCTTTTCACCAAGAAAAGCGTTGAGGCAAAGCAGGGATTCAAGACCTATACTATGATTAATGAGGCAATTCCTGTCATGGTAAAACTATTGAACGGAAAACCTCTTACTCCTGAAAATGTTGCAGCAATAAAACCTGCCGATCAAAAAGAAGCAATGGCGGCGCAGGTTTTGGCTCAGGTTGCTCAAAGTCCTGAATTTAAAGGAAAATCGGCTGCAGAGTTTGAAAAAGCAATGAGCGGTCAGATTAAAGAAGCTTTAGACTATTTTGGTCCTCAGGAAAAGCAGTATGATCTTAATTACGATCCGAGAAAAGAAATTGTAGGTGACAATTACGATGATTATTCTGAAAAAAATTACGGAAACAACCATTACGAAGGTCCCGATGCAGAACACGGAACTCACGTAGCGGGAATTATTGCCGGTCTTCCGAACGGAAAAGAAATACAGTATGGAGTCGCTTCGAAAGTAGCGAAAATAATGTCTGTAAGAACCGTTCCTAATGGTGATGAAAGAGATAAAGACGTTGCCAACGCAATCAGATACGCAGTAGATAATGGAGCGAAAGTTTTAAACATGAGCTTTGGAAAGCCGGTTTCTCCGGGTAAAAATGTTGTTTGGGATGCATTTAAATATGCTCAGGATAAAGGAGTTCTTCTGGTAAAAGCTGCAGGAAACGAAAACGAAGATGTGGCAGAACATTTAGCTTATCCTACCAACTTTAAGAATGTAACGGATGATAAGCCATTTGTAAACAATGTATTGGTTGTAGGAGCAAGCACCAATAAAAATGATGCATTAAGAGCGAGTTTTTCCAACTTTAATAAGAAAATGGTAAACGTTTTTGCTCCGGGTGAAGAAATTTATTCTACCGTTCCTCACAATGAATATAAATACTTACAGGGAACTTCCATGGCTTCTCCGGTTGTAGCAGGAGCTGCAGCAGTTTTATTGGCTTATATGGCTAATTTAACACCTGCGCAGATTATTGAATCTTTGGTGAAATCCAGCAACCCAAGCACAACAAATCAATTCGGAGATTTCTCTGAAGCAGGAGGAGTAATTGATCTTAAAAAAGCGGCAGAGTATGCTTATACACATTTTTACAACGGAAAAGCAGGCTCTTCAAAGAAGGCTGATAAATCCGTAAAAAAGACTGTTAAAAAATAGTATATCTTCCTGTATTTAAGGTAGAAGCATATAAAGTCCGAAATTTTCGGACTTTTTTTATTGGTAATAATTAATTTTGGCACGGTTTTTTGTAACTTTATTGTAACAAAATAATAAACAACAAAATGAAAAAGTTACTACTTGCAGGGATGTTGGGAACATCGCTTTTTGCAGTGTCTTGTTCCACAGTGAATAATGCTAAAACAGCCCAAACACAAAGATCAGAATTTTTGAAAATGAAAGGCGACTGGCAGATCGTCAGTGTAAATTATGATAAAAAGTTCAAAGTAAAGCCATTCGATGACGGTGTAGATGCACAGTGTTTCGTAGGAAGCCACTGGAGACTGATTCCAAATAACTGGACAGGAGCGTATACATTAAACGGGGGAGGAACCTGCGGAACAGGATTTACACAACCGATTAAGATTGATGTGGTAAGCGGAAATACATTTAATTTCAAAAAAATTGCTGACGGTACAAAAGCGAAGCAAAATACAGCAGGATATACTTTAACGCTGACTAACCAGAATACAGACCAATTCTCATTGGAACAAAATATTCCTTTCGATGGAGAAAATGTAAGAGTAGTTTACAATTTCGAAAGAACAGGAATGAAATAATTTAACATAAAAAATATAAAAAGATGAAATTTACAAAAACATATATCGGAGCGTTATTTTTATCATCAGCTTTATTGCTTACAAGCTGTGAAGCAGTACAGAATTCCAACCATCAGCAGAGAGGGACAGCAGTAGGTGTTGCTTCCGGAGCTGTAATAGGCGGTATTTTGGGGAATAACGTAGGAAAAGGTAAAAATGCTGCTTTGGGAGCTGTTTTAGGTGGTATTATCGGTGGTGTTGCCGGTAACGTTATCGGTTCTAAAATGGATAAGCAGGCAAGAGAAATTAAAGAAACTTTACCGGGAGCTCAGGTAGAAAGAGTAGGAGACGGTATCAAAATTACATTAAGCGAAAGCATCGTGAATTTCGATTTCAATTCTTCTGCTTTAACAAGTACTGCAAAAACAAACCTTGATAGACTGGCTCAGGTTTTAACGAACAATCCGGATACAAACATCAATATTTACGGGCATACAGACAGCAAAGGTTCAGATTCTTACAACATGAGTCTTTCTGAAAGAAGAGCCAATTCTGTAAAAGCTTATTTAGCGGGTAAAGGGATTTCTTCAAGCAGATTATTTGCTTTAGGAGAAGGAGAAAGTATGCCGGTTGCCACTAACGATACAGAAGAAGGTAGAGCTAAAAACAGAAGAGTAGAATTCGCTATTACTGCCAATGAAAAAATGATTAACGACGCACAGAACGGTCAATAATTATTTAACATATAAATATTTTCGTGAATAACCGCAATAGCGGTTATTTTTGTATTTTTATGGTGATATTTTTTGAAATTACTATTTTTGCATTTGAAACAACATAAATGAAGAAATATTTAAAGCTGCTCCGCGTGGAGCAATGGGTGAAGAACCTGTTTGTTTTTGTTCCTCTTTTCTTTTCGGGTAATATTAAAAATCTCGAACTACTCACAAAAAGCATCTTTGCTTTTATCATTTTTTCTTTGGCTGCAAGTGTCGTTTATATTCTGAATGATTATAACGATATTGAAGCAGATAAAAAACATCCCGAAAAAAGAAGAAGACCTTTGGCGAGCGGAGCCATTTCAAAATCTCAGGCGGTAGGAATTTTTACAGGACTTATTATTCTGGACATCGCACTGGTTTTCTTTGCCCAGATGTATTTTCATGAAAGTTTATGGAAATTTGCAACCATCGTAGGATTTTATTTTGTAATGAATCTTGCGTATACATTCAAATTAAAGCACGTTCCGATTATTGATATTTCCATCATTGCAGTAGGATTCGTCTTAAGAGTTTTATCAGGAGGTTACATTACAGGAATCAGCATTTCTCAATGGGCGATTTTACTCACCTTTGTGCTTGCGTTGGTATTAGCCATAGGAAAAAGGCGGGGAGAACTCATCAATGCGCAGGTTTCAGGAAAAACGAGAAGAGCTTTAGACGGCTACAATGTACAGTTTGCAGATATTGCATTATCCATTTCCGTTACTCTGGCAATTGTATGCTACCTTATGTTTACCCTGTCTCCTGAAGTTCAGGCAAGATTTCATTCCAGAGTATTTTATACGGTAATTTTTGTTGTTTTTGCTTTTTTAAGATATTTACAGCAGACTTTGGTGTACAACAGAACCGAATCTCCCACAAAAATTGTTTACAGAGACAGATACATTCAGATCACCTTACTATTGTGGGTTGCTGCATTTTTAATTCAAATCTACTTTAAAAAATGAAGCCGAACTTTGTACAAAAAGTGACCAACTGGGGTAATTTTCCCATAGTGGAAAAAGAAATGAAGTCTGAGGACAGCTTCAGAAAAATAAAAGAATTTGTTCAGAATCATAATGAAGTCATTGCAAGGGGAAACGGAAGATGCTATGGAGATTCTTCGTTGGGAGAACATATATTTTCAACCAAAAAATTAAACAAATTCATCAGTTTTGACCGTCTGAACGGTATTATCGAATGCGAATCGGGAGTCCTCCTTTCCGATGTGCTGGAAATTGCCGTTCCGCAGGGATATTTTTTATATGTAACGCCGGGAACGAAGTTTGTTTCTGTTGGAGGCGCCATTGCTTCTGACGTTCACGGTAAAAATCATCACGCTGAAGGGTGCTTTTCGGAATATGTAATTGAATTTAAACTGATGATCGAAAACGGCGATATCATCAACTGTTCAAGAGAAGAAAATTCAGATAAATTCTGGGCAACTATCGGCGGAATGGGATTAACCGGAATTATTTTAACGGCGAAATTCAAGCTGAAAAATATTGAATCGGCATACATCCGTCAGGAAAGCATTAAAGCGGAAAATCTGGATGAGATCTTTAACCTGTTTGAGGAAAGCGAAAGCTGGACTTATACTGTTGCATGGATCGACTGCCTTCAGAAAGGTAAAAATATCGGAAGAAGTATCCTGATGAGAGGAGAACACGCTTTTCAGCACGAGCTGCCTCAGAAATTCAAAGAAAAACCATTGCGTTTAAAGAAAAAAATTGAGCCAACTGTTCCGTTTTATTTTCCCGGATTTGTCTTAAATGCTTTAACGGTAAAGATTTTCAATTATTTCTATTATAAAAAACAATCTAAGAAAGAAGTTAAAAATTTTATTGATTATGAAACTTTCTTTTATCCTCTTGATTTTGTTCATGACTGGAATAAGATTTACGGAAAATCCGGCTTTATCCAGTATCAGATGATGATACCCAAAGAATCCGGAAAAGAAGGAATGAAAAAAATTCTGGAAACCATTGCCAACAGCGGAAACGGTTCTTTTTTAGCTGTTTTAAAGCTGTACGGAAAAGAAAATCCGGAAGCTTATAATTCATTCCCGTTTGAAGGATATTCTCTGGCATTGGATTTTAAAGTGAATTCTAAACTGAAAAAACTGATTGATCAACTGGATGATATCGTAGAGCAGTACAACGGTAAAATTTACCTTACCAAAGACAGCATGAGCAGATCTTCGCTCACCAATTATCTGAAAAATGTTCAGAGCTCAAAATTTGTGTCTTTGCAGCATAAAAGAATTTTAAATAATATTTAGGATACATGATCGTTTTAGGAAGTACATCGGAAGTAGCACAGGCTTTTGTGGAAAAGGCATTGCAGGAAGGAGAGAGATTTGAAAAAATCTATCTTTTTACCTCCAGTAAAGAAACGACCGAAAGATTTGCCCGACATATTGATGTGAAATTTCTTCAGCAGTCCGAAGTGATAGAGCTTGATCTTATGAAAAGCATAGATTATAATCAGTTTGATGCTGTCAACTCAAATTTGCTGTTTTGCGCAACCGGATATTTAGGAGAGGGAACAGAAGAAGGATTATATGACAACAAAAATACACAACGTATTATTGATATCAATTATGCTAAACTGGTTCCTGTGATGAATTATTTTGCGCAGAAATTTGAAAGCAGAAGATCCGGAACGATTATCGGACTTTCTTCTGTTGCCGGAGATCGCGGAAGACAGAGCAATTTTATTTACGGAAGCTCGAAAGCGGCTTTCACAGCCTATTTAAGTGGTTTGAGGAATTATCTTTTCGATAAAAAAGTTCACGTAATTACGGTGAAACCCGGATTTATGGCAACCAAAATGACTGAAGGTTTACCTTTAAATCCAAAACTTACCGCAACGCCGAAACAGGCAGCAGAATCTATTTTCAAGGCTTATAAAAAACAGAAAAACGTAGCCTATGTTTTGCCAATCTGGGGAATTATCATGATGGTTATCCGCAATATTCCTGAATTTATTTTTAAAAAATTAAAGCTTTAAAAATTATTTTATTTAAAATATACTTTCGATCTTTACGTTACAAGATAAATATTCTAAAATTGACTTACTTCAATGAAAAAACTGTACTGCTTCGATTTCGACGGAACACTTACGTATAAAGATACCATGTTTATGTATCTTAAATTCTACGATTCTACAAGATTTCGCCTGCAGTTTTTGAAACATATTCCGCTTTTTGTTCTTTTAAAACTGAAACTTGCCGATACGGAAAAAGTGAAAAAAAGCTTTATCGGTTCCATTCTGAAAGGGCAGACTCAGGAAAAAATCGAAAAAAAATCCAGACAGTTTTTTGAGCATTATTATCCCAAAATCGTAAGGGAAAATGCATTGGATTTTATTCAAAATATAGATCATAATAATACGCGGAGTCTATTGGTTACCGCCTCGTTAGACATTTGGGCAAAACCATTTGCAGAAGCTTTTAAAATGCAGCTCGTTTCCACCAGAGCCGAGTTCAGAAACGGAGTTTTCACCGGAAATTTTGTGGGAAGAAACTGTAACGGAAACGAAAAACTGATAAGAATCCAGCAGGAAATCAGCAATCATAAATACGATAAAATTATTGCTTTTGGAGATACATCGGGAGATAAGCCAATGTTGAATTGGGCAAATGAAGGACATTACCAATTTTTTCACTAATTTTGGGCAGTAAAATAAACAGATCAGAAAAGAGTTTTTTAACATGATAACTCTACTGATTTTGTAGGATTTACAGATTGTACATATTCCACAGAAACTAATATTTTCAAAGTAAAAATGAATAAAGTATACCTTGATAACGCTGCAACAACTCCACTTTCGGAAGAAGTTATCGATGCAATGGTTGATACCATGAAAATGAATTTCGGAAATCCGTCCTCTACTCACAGTTTTGGACAGGAAGCGAAAATTCTTATCGAAAACGTAAGGAGACAGGTTGCAGACTATCTTCATGTAACGCCCGCTGAAATTATTTTCACTTCCTGCGGTACAGAATCAAACAATATGATTATTAAATCTGCTGTTGAGCATCTCGGAATAGAACGTATCATCAGTTCTCCTCTTGAGCATAAGTGCGTTTCTGAAAGTATTCTGGATATGAAAAGCAGAAAAGGAGTAGAGGTAAACTACATCCGTCCCAATGAAAAAGGAGATATTGATCTTAATAAACTGGAAGAACTGTTAAAAGCTTCTGACAAGAAAACTCTGGTAAGTTTAATGCACGCCAATAACGAGATCGGAAATCTTATCGATATTAAAAAAGTGTCAGAACTCTGCAAGGCAAATAATGCGCTTTTCCATTCAGATACGGTACAGACGATGGCACATATGAACCTAGATTTATCGGAGATTAAGGTAGATTTTGCTTCTTGCAGTGCTCATAAATTTCATGGACCAAAAGGGGTTGGGTTTGCGTTTATCAGAAAATCAAGCGGTTTAAAAGGAATTATTACAGGAGGACCACAGGAAAGAAGCTTAAGAGCAGGAACAGAAAATGTTGCAGGAATTGTAGGACTGGGAAAAGCACTGGAAATCTCTTTAAAAAATCTTGAAACTTATACTAATCATATGCAGGAAATTAAAAGCTACGCCGTAGAAAGGCTTACAGCGGAAATTCCGGGCATTAAATTCAACGGAAGAAGTTCTGAGAAGGATGGTAGTCTTTACACGGTTTTAAGTGCTTTATTACCGTATAAAAATCCTCTCATCGGGCTTCAGTTAGATATGAAAGGAATCGCGATTTCTCAGGGAAGTGCGTGTTCTTCCGGAGCGTCCAAACCTTCTATGGTGATGATGATGGTTTTATCTGAAGATGAAATGGATCACTGTACGCCGCTTCGTATTTCCTTCAGCCATTTAACAACTAAAGAAGATATCGATGCTTTGGCTACTGCTTTGAAAGAAATTTCTAAAGATTTTGTTATAGAAAATACAAATGTTGAGCATAGATAGTCTTATTACTCAAAAAGCGTAATTTTGATTATCCAATTAAGGAAATTATAAAAGAATAATATTAATTTAAATAAAAGAAACAAAAATGGCTTTAGAAATTACAGATAGCTCATTTCAGGAAACGGTTTTAAAATCAGATAAGCCGGTATTAGTAGACTTTTGGGCAGTATGGTGCGGACCTTGCAGAACGTTAGGACCAATCATCGAAGAAGTAGCAAGCGATTTCGAAGGAAAAGCAATAGTAGGGAAAGTAGACGTGGATAACAACCAGGATATTTCTATGCAGTACGGGATCAGAAATATTCCTACAGTTCTTATTTTTAAGAATGGAGAAGTGGTTGATAAATTAGTAGGAGTAGCTCCAAAAGAAGTGATCGCAGAGAAATTAAGCGCTCACTTGTAAAAAAATAAATTTGATAATGAACGCCTTCCGTTTTTGGAAGGCATTTTTTTTGAAATAAATTTGCAGGTAACGAAAAAAGTTGTACTTTTGCCATCACAAAAAAGAAACGAAGTTCTTTAGAAACAAAAACATGATCCGGTAGTTCAGCTGGTTAGAATGCCGCCCTGTCACGGCGGAGGTCGCGGGTTCGAGTCCCGTCCGGATCGCAAAAGTTTTTCAATTTACTTTTAAAACAAAATTTGATCCGGTAGTTCAGCTGGTTAGAATGCCGCCCTGTCACGGCGGAGGTCGCGGGTTCGAGTCCCGTCCGGATCGCAGAAGTTTTCTCAATTTCTTTTAAAAAAATTGATCCGGTAGTTCAGCTGGTTAGAATGCCGCCCTGTCACGGCGGAGGTCGCGGGTTCGAGTCCCGTCCGGATCGCAATGATTTATCAAATAAAATAAAGTGCTGTAAAAAAATATTTTTACAGCACTTTTGTTTTTATCTATTTCCAGATGAAACCCAAATCATGGTATGAAAGTTACCTATTCAGTGACCTGTTTGAAAGGAGAAACATATCTCTGAATAGTAAGAAAATGAGCTTTTTCCTGATTTGTTTAGACTTCAACTTTCTTAAATGAATTTTTATTATTTAATGAAAACTATTATTGAGGATCATGCATTCATATCTGTAATATTTTTATAATACAATACTATATTTTTAAGCTCTATCAGTGGCAGCTTACTCTCGCTGAGAGATGAGAATACCGCCAGATCAATCTGAAACCATGCACCACTGTTTACAGGTTTGTGCTGGTTATACCAGGTTTTTAGTGCATTAGAAAGACGGCACACAAACGGATCTGCTTCACTAAACGAAGGCTGGCATCCTCCGACAGGTATCTCATAATCTTTTGGTATTTCGAAAATGAATGGAGCGGCAAGCAAAACGGGTAATTCTATAGTAGGAAGAATATTTCCGGATGTACCCAATAATGGATAATTCCACGATACACTTAGTTTTAGCAATTGTTCTGCCAGTTCATCGTAGGTAAAGAAAGTGCTGAGGAAATTGGCCAACTGCTGTGCGAGCGACAGATTGACTCCTGCTTCATTAGTAATTTTAGCAATATCAAAAATATCATTACTGTTAAGCAAAGGAATCAGTTTATTAGAGAATCTTACCAATGGCGTACGGTAAATAAAGTTATTAACGGTAGGGTTGTACGGAACAAGGTCTTCATTACGAATAATGGAAATACCCGCCCATGCATACTGGAATTGTAAGACATTCAGCGCATTTACATTAACGTTGCGGGACGGAATATTGAAAGATTTTTCCCATGACAGGTAGGTTTTATCTGCCGCCTGATACCAATATGCATTAGGAATAGGAGTTCCGTTTTTATCAGTAGCATTCACTTTTGTATAGTTGTCAATAGTTACATAAGGCGTTTTGGGTAATTCAGCCTCAAATACATCTTTATTACCCCTGTAGAGCGACAGATCATCAGAAGACATATCCGCAGCAGGAACAATGGTTACGAGCAGACGGTTTTCAAAATCAGTATCATCCGTCTGTCGGATAATAAAGTCGTAAGCCCGTGCCGTAGAATTATCATCAGAATTATCGATTTCTAAACCATTGTATTCACTCCACGCAATAGCAAGGTTATTTGTTAAACTCACCATGGTCTGCAAAGCATAATAAGCATTGGTAAGATTAGGATCACTGCTGTCTGATTGTGCGGTAATCATCTTCAGGTAGCTATTGAAATCGTCCAATACCTGTGGCCATACAGTCACAAACTGAGCCAGATCACTGAAAAGATCACGTGCAGGACTTCCGTACATTTTTGCAGAAAGAGCAGGCACGGTATTGAATTCAATATCGGAAAATATTTTGTCCTGTGCTGCCTGATCTTCAGTATAGGAATACATAAAATTCCATTCGGATGCTTTGGCAAGACGTGTTTTTGTATTATCTCCTGATACGGGAACACTTTTGCCGGTTTGGGTAGTGAGAGTAGGTGGTGTAGGATAATTACGCAATACTACCGGAATATCCACGATACCTAAACTTTGCTGTAAAGATGCTGAAACAGGATTATCGCCACCAAGGCTGTTTACATCAGCAGGTATAATGAAGGTGAGCCAGTTGGAACCCTGATATCCATTGATACCGGCTACATCACTGATATCACATTCCACGTGGGTTACCACATAAGTCATATCCAGATCTACACTGGTAAACTCTTTTGTATTTTTGGTGGTAAAACTGAACGTAAGGAAGGAATCTGTGTCCGCTGCGTCTTTTTCGTTTAGCTGTATCTTGGAGGTAGAAATACTATATTCTTTTGCATCACCGTCTGCTTTGTTATTGATCACCGGTGTGCCATACAGTCGTGGTGGTGTTTTGTAGTTGCTGTCTGCTCTGAAGTCTGATTCAGCAGTTACTTCAAATTGAACAAGAGCATTTACGGTATAGGCATTGCCTAATTGGTTAAGCAATTGTTGCTCAAATTTTTCCCTTGCATTGCCGAGACTTGTGTTGTCACCTGTTGCGAACGAAACATATGGTGCCTTCAGTACAGGTTCTACTTCTGAAGCTATGGCACCAGCAAGTGTGGTTTTAGCATTGGTAATAGCCTGTAAATAAGTGGTCGCTTCAATCCCCTGTGTAGCCAGCCATGCCTCTTCTTCATCTGCTTTTAATTGATCTACAAGGAAAGCAGGTATTGCATAGTCTGCACTCAGAAATACATCAATAGCATTAAGAGACTGTGCACCCCACGTATCCATATCTATGCCGGTAAACGTCTGTATTTCCCCTTTGCTGCAATCCAGACCCTGCCCTGTGATATATTTGCATATAGGGACTCCGCTTTTGGAAACGAGACTCGTTGCTAATGGTTTGGGAGCATAGAATACAGCATTCAGTAAGCTATAGGTATAGATATTGATGCGATACTTGGAAAACTGTTTTTCAGTCAGTTTTTGTTGTAACGCAATATCGAACTGATCCCTGTTTTCATAAAAAGTGTCTACCAAAGAGCTGATAGCCGTGGTAACTTCTGCAGGAACGCCTTCAGCTGTAAGCTGTGTAATGGATTCTGAAGTCAGCTTATAAGTACCTGCCTGATTAACTTTCCAGTAAATACCCTGCCCGGATTTTAGCCCCATGCGTACTACGAATACTGCCTGATTATTCACACCGCCTGCTGTTGCAGCATTGGTACCAATGGCAATTTTCAGTTCATAATTACCGGCATTTAAGAAAGCAGCTTCGAATAAAGCAGCAAATTCGTTGAGGCTGTATTGAGGATCTGTACCGTCCTTCACTGTTGTAGACATGGTTTTCGGCTTTACCTGAGTAAGAGCGCGGGTAATCAGATCACTATCTTTAAAATCTGTGTTAACGTATTTAAGGTCACGGTAAAAGTCGAGATTCACAGTGAGCTGAAGGATAGAGTGTGTATCTATATCCTCTATATTCACAGAACTTGTGATGGGGCTCATTACAGGTGCTGTTGCTTCATTACCCTGACTGCGTGCGGATAGATAAGTATAAATATCTTTTACAAACTGCAGCATCTGGTTAAACTGTTCATCAGACAGATCAACAGTCTTGCCTGGTGTAAGGGATGTGCTTAGTGTAATCGTTAAAGTATTCTTACCGTCTGTCGGATTTAATTGTGTTAACTGATAATATATATTGGTATAGGTTACAAGATCATTAGCGGCATTCTGTTTCCAGTCTTGCTGCTGATCTGCCGGTACATCAGGCAAATCATTATAACGCTGGATATTAAAGTTAAATTCTATTTTAAGTTCAGGGTTATGATTGAGGTCAAGATCAAACAAATAACTTAACTCCACACTTGGCCATTTACCCAATCCTTTCAGCTCATCCACGTAGCCGGTTTGAATAGGCGGATTGTTTACCGGAGTAGAGGGATCCATTTCCGGATCATTAAATGGAGTTACTGTTACATTACCATAATAATCTACCCAGTCAAAATGTACCTGTACCTGATGACCGATACCACGATACGGATTGTCTTCTTCCTGCGGATAGCCGGCAGGATAAGTCATAAATGGGTTCGTTTTGGCAAATTTGGCAATAGGTACAATCTGATTGTAATACCAGATCAGATCATCTTCAGTGTCATCATTGTCTGTTTTACCCAGTACGTCATCTTGTGTTTGTGGTTTGGCAGGACCAGCAGGTAAGCCCACAACACTTTCACCGAACCATCTGTTTTCTACGATCTGATAGCTTAAAAGATTGTACATATTGTTGAGGTATACCTCTGCATAAACAGGATCAGTGATCTTCGGCTGATTTTCAGGATCCGGGTTCGGGTTGGTTCTGTTCAGGTCAAAACCTGCAGTACCTTGCTGAACGGCTGTTACTTTATGCATGATCTGATCATTGATAGTAAGCATGGTTGAAGTCATAAAAATATTGACTACATCTTTTGCAGCCCAAGCCATGGAAGCCATATCGATAAAATAATAGGCAGCTATGGTTTCAAATGTAAGACCCGCTTTACCCTCCGCACTGATAGTGTATTGCACCTGAGGCAAAAGTATCAGCTGCCAGAGCGGAAGATTATTCCAGTCAGGAATGTCTGGGTTGAGTTGTTGTATAGCACTTGCTTCCACATTATAATAAGCTGCAATTGAAGTCAGCGTATTTCCCGGTCCGCTAACACTTATTTCACATACCAATCCATCAAATATAATAGTCGGAATATCATATTTTAAAGAATCATTTACAGTAGCCTTCGTGTTAAGTGTCACTTTTTTATTAAGATCTACCAGTTCGGCAGGTAATATATTGAAGCGTGCAGTTATTGCATCAATCGTATCTTCTGGCTTATTCACATAATAAGATAGTCCTTCCTGCATTTCACTTTGCGCATATACCACACAAGAATTAGCATCAATTTTATCACCGGTTACTGCACAGTTCATGTAATCTGTAGGCTTATTATTGTACTGGCTGCTATAGGTAACAAGTAGGCGTACATTCGCATTATCTCCTTTTCCAAAAATACTGGAAGGAAATCCTGTATTACCTTCAGTTTCATTATACATAAGATAATATCCTCCGGAACGGGTAATGCTGCATTCCCATAACATACGTATGAAATCATAAATACTGTTCAGTATTCCTGTATCTGGCTTTTCTTCTGCTACTTCCAAAGCCATCATTTTCATAGTAGCATTGTCAGGATTTGTTTCTGTGGAAAGATTAGCCTGTACGATGAAGGTTTTCATGTGTTCCATACCTACGGACAATAATCCATCTGAGCCTTCATACAACCACTGTATATCGACTATTTTATCCAGATTGTTATTGGAAGATTTCGGATTTAATGCTAACAACAGTCTTTGCAGGATATTAGCACCGGCTTCGCTTGCACCTAATAATTCATAACTGTAAGCATTTACAGGAGCAGTGGAATCAGTATCAAGAAGTTTAAGTTCTATATCTATCATCGTACTCCAGCCGTAATAAGAGGATGACCAGTAGTCCATTACTCCTTTAGCTGCATCGTACTGACCGATCTGTATACTGAATTCAGAACCTGCTTCTTTAGGCAGTGCCAACTGATTGAGCAGACCTGAAGGAAATTGCCAGATAAGTGGTGATACGCTGCTCTGACCGTCTGGTGACCCATAAGGCAGGTTTAATGCTCCGGAAGTTTGCCACTTTGTAGTTGTCTGGAAAGTATATTGTACAGGCTGAAGGTTGAAAGGCTTCATAGGTGCGAGCTCCAGAACGTCCGGCTTTATCCCTTTTGTCTGTGCATAATTAAGCAAGGTGTCAATTTGATTAATGTCCTCAGGCGTCAGCTTTACATTTAATATATTTCCGCCTTCCTCATCCATTGATTTTCCGTTAAACTGAAGCCAGCTTAATGAATTGTTGATGAGCTGGATAGAGAAATCGGCAGGTATTGTAGCCGGAAGGGCAAACTCCTGACCGGTAAGGGAATATAGGGCACAATTATTTCCTGTACAGGGAGAACCTTGTGCAAGGGTAAGCCCCGGAAGATTCGTAGGCAAACGCATACCATGTAACTGATAACGAGATGCCATACCGGATAATTGTCCATAGGAGTTGTTATCGGCAAAGTATTCCAGAATACTGCCTACAGTTAAATACTGCAGACCCGGAATATTGGCATTGGTAAATCCTTCTCCGTTGTAGAAAAAGTTATTTTGCTGCTGATTGGCATAGTTGGTAGCCAATAAGGCTGCTGTGGTATTGTATTGCTGAGCCAATGCATCAAGCGTATCGGCGTTTGCTGCATCGGTGAATTCAACAGTAGTGTGTGTAAAAGGCTGAATTAATACCTGTCCGAGAGGCTGCACTTGTTGTGCCTGTACTTGGATATTACCTGCAAGATCCTGGGGTGTAACCGTAGTTCCTTTTAATATAGAAATAGCTGCTGCCATACTGGTAAGGGTATCACCCGGTACGATTACATATTTTATACCGTCGTATTCAAAGCTGTTGCCTGCAATGAAAAGACCTGGAGTGATCTGGTTCTGCATCAGTAAAGCCGCTGTATCAAGATGATTATAGATAACAGTGGCGATACTGCTAAAGGTATCTTCGCTTTTTGCGGTGTAAAGTGCCGCGCCAATAATCAGCCAGTTACCTGTTGTGAGCACTGCTGTACTCTGGAAATCTTTATCCGAAGCAAGATCATTTAGTGTGGTATTTAAACCTGCAGCAACTGTGTTAATGGTATCTGTAGATTGTACATTATATGCATTTCCATGATAAGTAATCGTTTGCGGAGCCAGTAATCCCGGAACGGCTGCATTTTCTGTAATTAACATTGAAGGTGTAATGGCATATATGGCAGCGATCGAAGTAAAAGTATCACCTTCCAAAATATTGTACATTACGCCGGTAATGGCTATAGGATTTTTTCCATTAAGCGGATGTGTCTGGTTAGCTGTCGCAATATCCTGAACATTTACTTTATTGCCTGTTCCATCTACAGTAATGCTGTTTGCCCAGGTTACCATGGCCGACAAGCTATTACCACTGCTGATGCGGTAAGTAAAATTATCCATAGCATCAGATGCGTAGCCTGCCAGTTGTTTCCCTATGAGTACAAAGTAGTCTTCAAATACAAAAGTAGACATACTCCATTGCTGAGGATCTTCCAAAGTCATAAATCTGGCGGCAGAAGATGTTTCTTCCTGTACTTTTACAGCAAGTTCATTAAACCATTTTTTAACTTCAGACAGGTATCCCTGTGTAGCCATATTATAGTTATTGAACTGGATGTCCAATGCAATATCTGGTACTTTCAGTTCAAGATCAAAAAACATTGGGAAAATTGCTGCGGCAGCAAGATCTTCTTGTAATAATTGTACATTTAATGCCTGAAAACTATTTTGAAGAAAGCTTAGCAGATCATTGGTAGGAATAGGAAACGGATATTCTTCGCTTGAAAGGAATGTGATTAATGCATCAAGATCAGCTTTTGAAATACCTTCAGTTTCTACTTCTTCACGGGAAGACTTCGAAGGGGTATGATCAATGTAGTTCAGTACCAGCCAACGGAAAAAGTCAGAGCATAGATACTCAAAGGAAGTTGTAGTTCCGCTACCGTTACCCGAAGGATCGGGAGCATCGATGAATAAAGTAGCTACATATTGTGCTGTCTGGTCTTGCAGATTTCCGTTTTCAGGTCCTGCTACTGTTAAATGGGGTACAAAATATAAATTCAGCACAGGGAGTTCAGAGTCATCTTCTTCCAAAACGGAATGATAGCTGATGGGCATATTGGGCGAACGGCGCATCACCATTATATCAGAGCCTGTCAGCTCCGTTATATCGAATGAATCCATTACTGCAAAAGAAACAGGTCTGGCGCCATCAAGTGGTGTTGCCTGTCGGGCAGGAGCAATACGAAATTCGGCTGCAGGTGAAGATATACGGGATGCAGCGTTTGGTGCCGAAAGATTATTATTCCAGGGAGCTTTTGCTGTCTGATCCGTGCCGATGGTAAGATCAAATCTAATTTTTGCTGTAAAAGTAAAATGAATGGTAATGGAGAAGATTCCTAGATTTAATTTAGCAGAAACTCTTACATCTACAGAAGCTACAATCGCCAATGGTATTTTATTATAAGCTTCAAAGGTTGCCTGTGCATACACCATTACCGTAATGTTTACACTTGCCGATATAATACCAAAGTCTATAGAACCGTATAATTTTCCGATAATCCCTATAGTACCCTGAAGATAATAATAATATGAAGTTTCTACCTGTTCTTTATTGCTTTCCTGTAAAGTGCCGCTGTAAGGATAATAAGCTGCTATTACTCCTTCAATAACACCAAACATGGTAACGCTGAAGCCGGCGCTGAGTAAGCCATAGTTTACGCTATATCCTACACCTACCTGCAAGCCGATACCAAATACAATTACCGGATTAAAGTTTCCATAGTTGGTCTTAGGGACTTTATTGGTTGTAGCACTGCTGAGCTTTCCGAAATAGATTCCCCCTGAACCCATAGCCGGGATACCCGGAGGTACAATAGCCTGTACTGTAAATGATCGGGAGAAATCCATGTTGTAAGGAAAGCCGATGTCTACCGTAAAATCACCATTGGTGTAAATTTCTATACCAATGGAAGGAAGAGTGATGTTGACCGCACCAAACTGCAGATAACGTAAAGCATTAGGAAGGGTAAGATCCATTTGATATACGCCAATTGATTCAGAAATCTTTTTATACATAATCTCAAAATCCAGCCCTTCAAATACTTTGGCTTTTCCACCTGCCATAGCAATGCGCAGACCATAGAGATTAGGATCATTAAATACCACCTGCATATCGAGAGTCCAAACAGGCTTCTCTTTTGTTCCTGCATTCAGTATCCCGAAATTGGTGGCGATGAGCCAGTTGCTGTCTTCATTGAATCTGAGCAGTGTGTTGCCGGAGCCCGATCCTATAGGAATGGTACCCGGTTTTGGTTCGGTAAAAGCTTCCTGCATAGCCTTTGTTACATCCTTGATAGAGTTGTACTGGGCAGGATTTACCAATTCTACATGCTGACCCATTGCCAGCAGACGCAAATCGAAATACTGTGTGCCTTGTCCCGGAACATCAGGCATTTTCTGAATGTCCTGTCCGCCTGTCTCTGGTTTAAATAAATTACTTTCGTTGATTGAAGGAACAACGGAATTCCCATCGAAAGTGATAAATACCCCTTTCTGATTTTTGGTAAGATTAATTCCATTGATATTGATGAATATAAGGTCTAATGTTTTAGGTAATTTGTAAGTGACCTTAATATCTTTCGTGTCGAGGTTATATGTAACCGAGAATCCATCCAGACTTATTTTGTTGAGTATATCCCATGGCGCATCGAGCTCAAATGTCGGGTTAAACAACATCTTCATAAAGGAGGTAATTAACCCGCCCAATGTCCAGTTTTTAATAGAGAAAACAATTGTACGGCTTTCTCCGGTTACATCATACATAGCGGTAAAGCCTTCCCAGGTAATCGCAAGTTGCTGATTGTTTTCGGCGAAATTATAGCTTATACCGACAGTAGCATTGAAATATTCTAATGTTACACTTCCTAAAACACCACCGGAATATTTTCCGGATGTAGAATCATTACTCGCGGCTTCATATTTCAGCCAAAGATTGGCAATGATGTTGATCTGCTGATCGATAATAGGGAAGGTAAAGATCCACTGCAGTCCTCCTTTTACCTCGTAGCTGCTTTTTCCCGTTCCGCTGGGAATCGTGGCATCCAGTGAGAATTGAGTAATATTAAGACTATCTGGTAAAAAGCTTGTAGGCAGACTGATAGACTGGAATAATTGCTTAATGAGCTCTCCCAGATTTAAGCTACTGCTTTCCGGCATCGCAAGGCTTAAGTTCCATCCGTCCGATGAATTATAATTTACATCGGTATTAAGTTGTAATTTACCAATGGCAAACAATCCGGATACCTTTGCCGTAAATATACTTGGACCGGTACCGCTCGCGGGTGAAGAAGAAGTTAGCAGTAACGTACCATCCGTTACCGAAACGTTTGTAATGAAATTCAGATCAATATTAGCATTCGCATAAAACTCGTAATATTTACTGTTGATATCCATATTAATCCCGAAAGCAGTAAACTCAACCAGTAAAAGATTCTCTGGAATAGTAATGGCTCCTGCTGTAATGGCAGACAGTAAATTGTTGAAGGTAACAGATCCTGCAAAGACAGCAGAAAGGGTTAGGTCTGAGGTAATTTCCACATCGAAACCGCCAACAAATATGGTTGGAAAAAAGTCTACGTGAGCACTGAAATATAAACTTTGTGAATTGGTAGTTCCCGGATTAATAATGACCCAATTAACATCAAACTGCTGAATAATAAAATTATCAAAAAGCGTCCAGGCTCCATTGGAGCCGATAAAAGAGGAAACGCTGGTAATAGTAAGCCCGTTGTTAAAATCCAGTCCCGTGTTAAATCCCTTGAATGCAATGCTGTTGAGGTACTGTTGTAAAGTAGGAGGAATATTCTGAAACCAATTTTGTCCAGCCATAAGACCGAACAGGCTGAGAGGTGTGAGTGGTTTGTCTGGCTCAGAGTCTACATTCAGGGTAAAAGAAGAAGACTCATATTCTACAGCAGCACTAAAATTCAGTACAATAGAATTTCCGGCTGCCAACAGCAAACTAAAATAGAGGATAGGAGTTTGTACTTTTTGTGTTTCTCCTTCCGATGGTGTTAAGTTGTCCGTAGGTTCATATTCCAGACGTAATGCTTCTCCTTCATCTTCCGGATCGGCTGTAACCGTTTCTTCTTCTGTTTTAATCTGAAATCCAACTCCCGGATTACTGACATTGAGAAAACCTAATGATATTAAAGTTGCATCAATAGGCACAAATAAATTCATCTCGGGATAAATAATGTCTTCGTTATTAACCTGAGAGGGATCTATACTTCCTGCCAGAGCCAGATTGGTAGAAGATGACCATGAAGTAAAAAAGTTTACAACAGGCTTAAGCCATTGGGTAAGGGTAATAAGCGATGCAAAGTTTTGCCCTTTCGTTAAAGATATATTTTTTTGCTTCCAGCTGAAAATGGCTGTGTCCTGAGTACTGAAAATGAAGGAAGGGGAGGTGTATGGAAGATTATCGAATACGCCGCCCGTCATGTATTGCCAGCTGGTAGCAAACTTCCAGTCGGACAGGTTAATTTGTATGGTAAACTGAACTTCATCCGCTTCGTTTGCTGTAATAATCAGTGTAACTGAAGTATTTGCCTTTTCTACATTAAGTATTGCTGCCGTAGCATCGGAGATTGTTAATGTATTTCCTACAGGCTCAGGAATAGAAGTACCGGAAGTATCAATCAACAAAAATGAGCCATCCGGAAGTTGATAACTTTGAGACAGCAATTCATCCAGCCCAACTGGCGGAATTAAGCCTGAATCGGTAAAAGATGCTGCATTAATAGTAATATTACCGCTATTGGCAGCAGCCTGGCTTTTAAATGTAGTAACTAAATTGGATAAGCTCATAATAATAAAATGATTCTGTTAAACGTCCACAATTAATCCCATGTGGTCACTGGTACTGATGATTCTTCGGTAGTTATTCCAGCCAACAAAAGAAGTCAGCGCTCCTATATTTCCGGGAACAACACCGCCATGTCCTGTGGGTCCGGCTATAGGAAGAGGGAGTGCAGAAGGTAATCCTCCTCCATCTAATGCCATGGCAGAATTATAAATCAAACTCCCTTGTGGAGCTCCCGCTATAGCCGGCACATCTCTGTTGTATGGTGTTCCTGTAACTCTGTTGGCTATGGTAATGTTGGTTGCAGGACCAACAGCCGAACCTCCGCCATAACGTGTTAAAATATTGTCTACACTTGAGAATGTATCTTGTATTACATATTCATACCCCGGATAGCCGTTCGTTGCCCAGGGTCTGGCACTGTTATGAGACCTCAGCATGGTACAAACATATCCTTTGTCTGGCCATATGTTAGCGGTAGGATTAATCTGACGGGTATAGCCAACACCTGCTGGAAAAGCATCCAGTAAACGGTCGTAAGCAATGGGCTCAAAGTGAGTATTAAATAAATCTACATTAAAATCTCCTACAATAACTCCTACCTGATTGGCAGCAAGATCTGTAGTCATTTCAAGAATATTGGATAATTGGTTGGTTCCATCGGCAGCCTGCTGTTTTTTTGGTGAAGCATGGAAAGCCAATAATTTAATCATTTTGCCTGCTGCACCTCCTGCTCCCGGTTCCCAGAAAGTAGTTAAGAAAGGAGTTCTGTTAAATGCATTAGGGAAGCCTAATACCGGAGCAACACCGCCAGCCAAAGGTCCGTGAAAAAGCCATTGTCCCGCAAGTTTCCTATAGGGTACACCAGGGTTAATTGTGTTAAGTCCGGCAGGTGCATTGCCGGCAGGCAGAAGGTTTACCCAAGGAGGACCATAGTTAACGAGGTTTCCCAGTCCTATGTTAGTAACCGAATCAGATGGGTTGCCATCGCCCTGCCATCCCCATGGACCTGTAAATTGTACTCTGGCATGGTTATAAAATACAGAGATACCCTCCTGAACATTTCCTTGTCCCAGTCTTAGCGGGGGAATAAGCCGCCAGTCGTCACCCGGAAACCAGGTTCTCATTTGTTGTAGCAGAAATATGCTTCCATCAGCACCGCCGGCAGAAATTAAAGTACCTGCAGCTCCGGCTCCGGTAGATGTTTCTACTACGACAAAAATATCGGGTTTGTTCTGAGTGATTGTCGTTCTTATTACTCGTTTTCTGTAGCCCGGTTGCGGAGGAATAATAAAAGATCCATCCCATCTCCTTTTAGCCCGGGGTGCATCGATCTTGTTAATTGCGAATTGCCGTATGTTCCAGTAGAGTATTCTTGCCATGGTTGTTATTTTTTATGTACATATGATTTAAGGCAATTTATTCTGATTTATTATAAGCAGCGTACCAACCCAGACTTTTAGCGGTGGCACCCGGATTGGGATTACCGAACAATAGGAAATCCGTATTTCCTCCGGGAGGTAATTTCAAAATGCCCAGTAATTTCAAAGCAATGTTAGATAAGGTCAAAAGGTATGAGTTCTGGTCTTTTACGTATTGTAAACTCAGTTTATCAATAGATAATTTTAATACACCCTGTATGCTCAGAAGTTTAGCATTACTGGAAGTACCGGGCAGCTTAATACCTACAAATGCATTGTAGCCGGGAGCCGCACTTTTAGATCCAGGGCTCCACGCAATCAGAAGACTGGCATTAAAACCTGCGCTGCTGGCAAGCTCTCCGGGTGAGCCCATATTAAGTGTCATCTGCAATCCGTACCAGTTACCAGCAAGTCCCGTGGCATTGATGCCGGGCAATGCAAGCTTTAAATACCCTTGTCCTGATGGAGCCGATTCTTCATTGCCACTCAAGAGCTTATTGATCTGTAAAGCAAAATTAGGATAAAGGCTATTCTGTCTGGCATTGCTTTGTGATGAATTGAAAGCAATCTGAGAGGCATCGAAAGCAAAAGTTGTAACTGAAGGCGTATTTAGATTAAATGACATATTTACATACAGGTTGCTGTAACTAAGCCCTTGTTGTAATGTGTCATTGTTTATTGTGATGCCAAAAGAAAAAGTATCAAGCGGATAATCTGTTTCCCCTTCGCCGGAAGCCGGAGCTATCATTGTATCGAAGTTAAGATAACCCCACATGGTAAACCTCGATTGTATATCGAGTGCTGCAGGATCGGTTGTGAGTGTATTGAACTGTATTTTGGTAATTTCTACATTCGTAAGCAGATTACTGTCAAAGAAGAAAAGATTATCGTCTTTATTATCAAAAACATATACAGGAGTGCCATTATGATCCTGATAAGTGCCATTGAGTACCACTGTATTCAGACTGCCTGAACCGTAAGGATTGTTTGTATGAGTTACTTTATCAGAGAAGAGATTATTCATGGTAAGCTGTATTTTACTGGCAAAATCTTTGATGGCTGTATTTTCAAAGAGTACCTGTAGAAACAATACTTTAAAATCATAAGTAGCGCCTGCTGCAGGCTGTATCGGCTTATTAGGATCTAATCCCTGTGAGATTTGCTGGGCATATGCAGGATCAACATAATTTATCAACCCGAACAAAGAGCTTACAGGATCCATGGTTATCACACCGCTTGCATCTACACGGTTTACTTCTATTCCAAAGTGATGTGCATAGAAGTTTTTAAGGTTAATTCCACTGATTAGTCCTTTTAATTGTTGAGGGAATTCTTTTAGATCGATTGTTGCTTTAAGAGCCAGAATGCCATTCCAATTAGGATCATTGATAATGGAATGAAACTTCTGATAATATTCAAGCTGTCCGGAGGCAGGATTTAAGAGAGCAGCGTTATATGCATCTTCAGCCGCCTGTAAATAATCCTGAAGCCACGATGATACGGCAACCAGCTGGTTATAAGCAGCATTGGGATCAGTATTGTCTTTATCAATATTAAATGCATTAGCCTGAGTCCATTCTTTCGGATTTTTTACCCGATCGATAATGCTGCCCTGACAGAATTTAAAAATTAAAACATTATTATAGTCGGCATAAGTATTACTTGTTCCCACATTCAGATCAAAAGGCCAGTCTTCAATAGACATTTTATTGTTGAACACCGGTTGATTGCTTGAGCCACCGCCTGATGTATTCATCGTTGAGAATAAATTGCCTAAATATTGATTATTGGTCATTACCAGAAACTGCTGATTGGTAAGAAATGCGCTTTGCATTTGAGGCATCAGATTAATAAAACTGAGCTGATATTGCGGAGGTGTTGCCGGTATTTGTCCTTCGGGATTTAGATATTCAGGAGAACCATTATTTACGGTATTCTGCGCCAGATTTAGTAATCCCCAGCTGCCGTCATTATTTACATTGGCAACCATTCCCTGAGGTGTAGCAGAGGCAGTGTAAGACATTGCTTCCGCTTCTGCCATGCTTCTTTTTGCCAGACTCTTGCTGGAACGAGGTACGGTGAAGGCGGCTGATATCAATGCTTTTCTTTCTGCACTAAGCACCTTGGATTCAAATGTATTTATATCTTGTGAGCTTGAAGAAGATACAGTACTTATGCCAAGATAAGGCACCAATGGCACTGCGAAATTGTTGTCTTGCGGCATATCTACCGAAGGCTCATAAAACCCTAGAAATCCTGTGATGTTATTCGCAGATGAAGCTATACCATGATCTTTGGCAAATAAAGAAGCTCCCTGAGGTTGTGAAGCATATTGCACATTGCCGGAAATTTGGGTAACAATATTAGCCCATGCCGTGAGATATGTACTGTCGAGAGTGGGAGCATCTGTCCCCGGATTGGCAAGTGAAACTTCCTGCCCCGGAAAATTAGCGGCAAAGGCGGCCTGCTTTGAAATAAAGCGTATAGTATCGCCGGTAACAGCACCGTTATTATTTTTATAAGGAGTAAAGGTAATGATCTCAGTACCTGAAAGTCCGGGAAGCAAACTGTATTGCCCGTTTTCATCGGCAAAGGCAGCTTGTGATGCTTCTGGATCAAGATAAAAATCGCCTTCCGGTGAAAGGTAGTATGGATCGAAGCCTGCTGCATCCTGTGGTGATATTACAAAACGTGCGCTGTAGTCTGTCGGAAATAAATTATTGACAGGTGCACCTGAATCTATCATGTTTACCAAAGGCCATAAAGTAAGAGGGTAGCCGGTATTGATAGCATAATTACTGGGCAGGGAAGCAGATCTTTTCTGACCGCTAAGTGTATTGTAGATCTGACCAGTGATGGCAAAATAGGTATTCAGTCCGTTATTATTAGCTATATCGAGCAGATCGATTTCGGTCTGGGTAATTAAATAATCATTGCCATTGCCGGTTTTCAGCATAGGATAAGAGAAACAGGAACGTGGTTTGCTGTTGCCGTAATAATATTTATTTTGTAAGCCATATGCTGTAAAGTCCAAATTCATATTAAGCCCCAGTGAAAAACGAAAAGATCCTGTACCCGGACCGCTGAAAGGAATCGTAATGTCGCTGTTGAAGAGCGAACTGGTTCCAAGTACTTTATTCGCAAAGTTCATATTAGGATTGCCCGGAGTCCAGATAAGCCGTAAAGCATCCGGAGTTGTTTCCGGCTGTAATGTCATAGTGGTATTGTTCAGTATGGTAAGCGTAGCAAAACTATTTCCGATGGTAGTGTTAAATGTCTGCCCTACTACAAAAGGTTTATTGGCTCCATATTGAGCAAAATTAATAACGGTCGTATTTTTATCAGAAGGTTTTTCATTAATGTTACTCAGCCATGCAACTGTAAGATTGGCTGTTACGTTTTGACGAAACGTAAGCAGATAAGAACGGTAGTTCTCTGTAAAGGTTTTTGGATCGGCGGGAGCTGTTTTGGCAAAAAGAAAATAGACCTGTTGCTGTACTGCAGTCTGAAGGGTAATAGCAGGATCAGTATAAGCAGATCCTTCCGGTAGCAATAAAGCAGTCCAATGTTGCCCTATTTGATTGTATATATACAGCGCAGGGTTTCCGGAGTTTTCATTGCTGAATATGATTTCTGTTTCGGATTGTGCCATAAGAATAATTGTTTTTTATCAAAATAGGATACAGGTAAATTCTTAACCGGGGCAGAATAACATAACAACAATCACGACATCTAAAAGGGACAGATTTAATACTGTAATTGTTTTTCCGGCAAAGTTGCCTACAGCAATTGCCTGCTGACCGGGCTTTAAATAGTGTGTACCATTGAACGTTGCCGTACTGTCCAGTTGAATAGTACTTGTATCTGGTGCGCCGGTTAATACAACTGTGGCTATATTAGCCTGACTGTCATTGGTAATAGAACAGATACAATCGCTTCCATTGTTGGTTTGCTTTTGTGCAAATTCATATCGGGAAAGCCATACAGTGTCTGCTTTAGACTTGACCATACCCTGAGCCGTTGCCAGAGTATGACCAAGAATAAATAATAAGAGAATCTGAAAGCGGAGTTTACCGCTACAATTAGCTTGTTTGACACTGAATGCTTGCCTCAGCATCATTTTGAGCATTGGTAATGTTGGTGATGGTAACTGTTGAACCGCCAAAATCACCAAAAGCTGTAACTACGATGTTTGGAGAATTGGGCTTCAAAGAATACACCCCGTCGAAAGGTGTTGTCGACTGACCTGCATTGTCTACAATAATACCACTTGCCGGAGCTCCCGAAATAGCAAATTTTAATACATTACTTCTGCTGGCGTTAGCAATGGTGATGGTAGAGTTTGTACCGTTTGCCGTATTCCAGGTACAGAATTGACCTGATTTAATACTTGCACTTCCACTTTGGTTGATTACTGGATTTTGTGATGCCATAATTATTAGTTTTAAGGTTTAAAAAATATTTTAAAATTACTTATGTCAAAGAAGTCAATTATTAAAAAAATATCACAGTCTGGCTTTTTAAAATTTGCCTTGTTGATGTAATAGAAGATTCATTAAAGAACAACTCAAAGTAAAGAAAATAAAATAATACACCATTAGGTGAAAATACTTAATTTATAAACTGCGTATTTATACTTAACTGATTATCAGCGTTATGCAAACGTATAAAAACACGTGCATTTAAGGAACTGAGCTTCCTGTAAATAAATATTAGAGGTAAATAAACCTAATAATCATAGCGGTCTGGCAGGAGATTCAGTATATCTTTTTTATGTAATTAATGGTTTTATTCGGTTAAATATTTTCAGATAACAGACAAATTTTATATTTGAAAATCTGTTCTTTACAGTTGTTTAAGAAGAAAAAAAGCAATTTCTTTTTACAGCAATAAAAAAATCTATATATTTGCACCAGTTAAAACAAGCGCTCTTTATCTTACTTCAAAAGTTACTCATTTGGTAATATTTTGAATATAACAGCAGCAAAAGCATACGGATAAGTATTTTTCTGAAAAGTATGAATTATATCCGCATAGCAAAAGTTTTATCAGTTTACTTTTAAAAATTGATCCGGTAGTTCAGCTGGTTAGAATGCCGCCCTGTCACGGCGGAGGTCGCGGGTTCGAGTCCCGTCCGGATCGCAGAGAGTCTTCTAATTTTAGAAGACTTTTTTTATTTATATCATTTTATATTTTCAGATTAATCCATAAAGAGTTTTATATAATTTTCTGAAAATAATTCCCGACATTTATACAGAATAAACCCTAATTTTTTAAATTTCCATTAGCAGAAATATCAAGATTAAAGAGAAAATAGCGGATGATTACATTAAACTTTGATTGGAACAATAAGGAAGAACTGAAAGAAAATCTTCTGATATGGGCTTATAATGAAAGTTTAATACTGTTTGAAGATGATGAAGATGTTCTTTTTTTTGATAATGAATGGATGGGAATCATTTTTCCGTACATATTTGATGAAAAATGTGCCAAAAGAGGCTTTATAATTCTTATTCTTAAAAACTATATCAGAGATTGTTTTTTACGGAGAAGATCATTATCGGAATTAGAAACTATTCAGAAATTGTTTGTTAGCGAAATGCAGACTTATTGTTCTGTAAAAAAAGATTCTCTCATTCAGGATTGTATAGAGTACTTTATGGTTTGTAAAAGCAAATTAGAAAAAGGTCATAAACACACAAAATAATTCTGAATTTCTGTTTTACCCGTTTTTCAACATTAAACTTTCCGCCAATCATTTATAAACAAAACGTTACAAGGTATTTAACAGCTTATTTAATATTTACCACTTTTTATATTTATATTTTTTCGATAGAATTTAGCTAATTGAATTATTTATTAAAAATTAGTAAAATTTTAAAATTATTCTTCTTTTATTTTAAATAAATATGTATATTCGTTAAATAATCACAAAGTTAGATGAGAATTATTCAATTAATCACACAAAGTTGAATAATGTCATTAAAATTATTTCGAGAAACCTGTAAGTAGTTGCTGTTCTGCAATCTATTCCAAATACATTTTAATGAACATTTAACTTATTAGAGTATAATAATAAGTAATAAGCCTTAAAGCTATGAGGTTAATGTTTATTGTATGTTCAGTCCTGATTTCACCACTGCTTTTATCTCAGGTAGGGGTGAATACTCCTAATCCTGATCCTTCAGCGGCACTTGATATTGTGGCAAAAGCATCAGATAAAGGAGTTCTCATTCCGCGCGTTCCTCTTCAGAGCGTTACGGACGTTTCTACCGTTCCTAATCCTGCAGTCAGCCTGCTTGTTTATAATACAACGACAAACAGCGGAATTACCAAAGGCTACTATTATTGGGATGGCAGCAAATGGCTCAGATTTAATGACAGTTCAAAAATTTTCTACGGAAACTCAGATCCTGCTATTCCTACGACCAACTCTACGGGAGATATATTTGTTAATAATTCTACGGGAACTCTCTTTGTGTATAATGGCAGCAATTGGATTTCGCAAATGTCCGGAACGGAGATTCTTTCTGTAAAAATTATTGCAACAGATGGTCAGACGGAATTCCCGACTCCCTGGAATGTAAGTTCTTCTAATACAAAAGTCTACAGAAATGGCGTAAACATAGATTTTCAGGTTCTTTCTTCATTTAATATAAAACTGGAACCCGGAGTATCCTGCTATGCTAACGATGAAATAAAAATTTACAAATTCTTATAAAACTTTAAAATTACTTATCATGAAAAGGTATCTACAAACTTCAGCAATCCTGGTATTCATTCTTTCATCTTTCGGAATGGTAAATGCGCAGCAAACGACAGGCGATGTAACCCAAAATTCGGCTAATGGTGCAGCACAGGCTCTTAACGGAACAATAAGAGTAATAGACAACAAGGGGACAATTAAATACCTGCAGGCTAAAAACGGGATTACAACGCTTACTAATACAACGAATAATGTAACAACTACAACCTGGCAACTGGGAGGTACGCTTACAGATGACACAACTATTGATCTTAACGGCAAAAAGTTCGGATTAGCGAAAGTCCTTCAGAACACCAATGCAAATCAGGCAGGATCTAATGTTCCTTCAACTTCTGCAACATTGGGAACTTCAGGGTACACAATTCTGGTAAGAGATGAAGCTACAGGAAATGTTTTAAAAATGCTTGCAACAGATCTTGTACAAAGCGGACAGGAAAAATTTACCTCTGCGGCTGGCCAGACTTCTTACAATTTAACGGGATCTCCTGCATTGCCTGCTTATTCACAGGTATGGGTATACAGAAACGGAGCAAAATTAATTGCCAATGAAGATTATACAGTCTCAGGATCTGTGGTAACTCTCGTTCCGAACAGTACTGCTCCTAACAACTGGTCTGTACTGGCGGGAGACATTATCGAGGTTCAGTATCTGAAATAAGAGATTTCTTTAGAATAATAATTGATCAAAATTTTATTGATAACATGAGACTGGCAAATTTTTCAATTTTATTTTGTTTGTTTTTGTCTTTTTCACTCTATGCACAAGTGCGGGTAGTTGATAACAAAGGTACCCTTAAACAGATTGATGAGTCAAAATGGACTTTATCCGGAAGTAATATTTACAATAAAAACTCTGGGAATGTGGGTATTGGTGTAACCAATCCTACTGAAAAGCTTGACGTTAATGGAATCGTAAAATCTGTCGGAGCTGCCTATACCAGTGCAGGTCTTATTAATAAAATTTTATATGCAAATGCTTCTGGTAATGTAAGTCCTCTTTCTTTAGGCTCAGGACTTACATTCTCCGGCGGTATTCTTAATACCGTTAATAACGGAACTGTAACAAGTGTAGGGCTCAGTATGCCTGCTGCGTTCAGTGTCTCAAATTCTCCCGTTACCGGATCGGGAACCATTACTGTTTCGGGTTCTGGTACAGCTGCACAATACATCAGAGGAGACGCAACGTTAGGAAACTTTTTATTATCAGGTTTAAATGATGTTACTTTGTCTGGTCTTACAGCAGGACAGATTTTGCAGTATAATGGTTCAGTCTGGGCTAATATATCTCCAAATTCTGCTCTTACCAGAGGAAATTTAACGACAACCACTACTGGATTGTCCGTAAGCGGAGGTACTAATGCTGTTTTAGGAAGCGGAGCAGCAGTCGATTACAATTTAGTGACTGGTATCGGAGGGCTTTCCGCAGGAGCTCAGGGAGTCTTGGGAGGAATAGGAAATACAAACACGTATATTGGTGCGGACGGACAGAAACATTTGCTTCCTTCGGCATATTCTTTACCAATTGCAAGTTCCACAACTCTTGGAGGGGTAAAGATTGGTTCAGGAATTAATGTTGCGGCAGACGGTACAATATCGGCGGCGAATACGGGGACAGTTACAAGTGTAGGACTTAGTATGCCTTCTGCATTTAGTGTTTCCGGCTCTCCGGTTACCAATTCGGGAACGATTACCGTTTCCGGTTCGGGAACAACTGCTCAATACATTAGAGGAAACGGAACTCTGGGAAATTTCGCATTGTCAGGTTTAAGTGATGTATCTCTTTCCGCTATTGCAGCAGGGCAGATTTTACAATATAACGGATCTGGCTGGATTAATACATCACCAAATGCAGCGCTTACAAGAGGTAATATAACGACATCAACAGCGGGATTAACTCTAACAGGCGGTACCAATGCTGTATTGGGGAGCGGAGTAACTTTAGACTACGATTTAGTTACTGGCATCGGTAACCTTGTTTCAGGAACTCAGGGAGTCTTGGGAGGGACAGGAAATACAAATACCTATATTGGTGCAGATGGGCAGAAACACTTGTTGCCTTCAGCATATTCTCTGCCTGTTGCAAGTGCCACAATTCTTGGAGGGGTAAAAATTGGCTCAGGAATAAATGTTGCTTCGGACGGAACGATTTCAGCCTCAAATACAGGAACTATAACCAATATTGCCACAGGAACAGGACTTACGGGAGGACCCATAACCACTACAGGAACCATATCTTTGAGTAATACTGCGGTGACTGCAGGGGCTTACGGAACCGCTTCTACTGCTGTTCCTACATTCACGGTAAATGCACAGGGACAATTAACTGCAGCAGGAACTTATCCAACATCAGGAATTTCTATAGCAGGTGACGTTACCGGAACTTTAGCAGCTTCCACAGTTACGAAAATTCAGGGACGAAATGTTGCTAATACGGCTCCTGTAAACGGACAGACATTGGTTTACAACACCACTACCAGCCAATGGGAACCCAACAATTATACCTTTCCTCAGTTGCTGGTAGATGCTTCGAGAACCACAACATATACTCCCGCTGTTGCCTATGTTGTTATCCCCTACAATACAACAGCAGTAAATGTAGGAACTTCCTATAATACAACCTCAGGAAATTTTACGGCTCCGGCGACAGGAACGTATCAGATTATCGTAAATAACAGTTTTAATGCAAATACAGCTGCCAACCATGCAATTACAACCAGAATTGTTGTAAATGGCACAACAGACACAGAATCATCCTGTTCGGCATCTCCATACGCAGGAAGTGGCGTTAACATTACAAGTTCACCATCAACTGTGGTTAGTTTAACATCAGGACAAACTGTTACCATTCAGGTCGGAGGGCTGGTAGGAAATGTTACGGCTTTAACAGGTACCGGACAGCACAGATTGAAAATCATCAGATTAAATTAATTTTATGAATTAGTCTTTTTCATTGGCTGTCTATATTTTATGGAGTGAGTTCTCAGTTTATTTCCTGTATAATAGTTTTTTAGTTACATATCAGTGAATTATCAGATAAGCTTGAAAATAATGAGCTTTCAGAATGGATTATCTGCTCACCGTATTTTTACGGTAAATGAACGCTGTATTTTTTTTATCCGATTTTAGGTCTGATATTTGTACTGAGTAGAAAAAATTATCTGCCATTTTTATTTATGAAAAACAGACTTGTGAAAAAATCATTTCTTTACGCATTCTTTATTACTTTAATGATGGTTTCCTGCAAAAAGGAAATTGAAAAAATCAGCGATAAAATCAGTGATACAACATCATCAATGAGTGAACCCGATTCTGAAAAAGATTCTATAATTGTAAAAAAAGATTCTGTAATAGAAAAAGAATCTTTACCACCCGCAATGCAGGAAGATGGTTTTTATAATGCTTTTATTTTCCCAAAAGACAAAAAAATGAAAGATTCTCTCTTCGGAATCTTCAATGAAAAGTATACTGAAAAGGAGCGTTATGCTATTTTAGCTTTAAACAGGCTGGATTCTAAAAATAAATGGAATGCCGATACTCTGGTTGTTCCGGCAAAAATTGATACCACATTGATGGAGTATTCTCCTTTCCCGATGCAGCTTGATGTACTGAGTCCGGTGAAAAAGTTTGTAATATTCTCTTACCCTATTCAGGCTTACGGAGTATATTCAAACGGAACATTGGTAAAATGGGGTCCTACAAGTATGGGGAAGAAAACCGCCAAAACAAAGACAGGTCTTACTTTTGCCAACTGGAAAAAGCAGCTGGCAATTTCAACTGTAAGCAGCGAGTGGAAGTTACCCTATAATTTCAACATCTTTAATCTCGACGGAATTGGATGGCATCAGTATGATCTTCCGGGTTATCCTGCATCGCACTCCTGTTTAAGATTATTAATGAAAGATGCAAAATGGCTTTACGGTTATGCAGATACGTGGGTATTAAATCCGGGTGGTGCAACTACAAAAGCAAAAGGAACTCCCGTAATGGTGTATGGAGATTACGGCTGGGGCAAAAGAAAACCTTGGAGAAAACTTCTGAACGATCCGAATGCAAACAGCGTTTCTGTGGAAGAAATGACTAAGATGATAGAGCCAAACATCGAAAAAATACTCAAAGAGCAGGACAACAGAGAAAAAGTGGTGGATTCTATAAAAGCGGCAAAAGCTGTATTGGAACAGATGCCGCAAACAACCAAAACTGTTGCTCCTTAATCGATCTTTTCGAATTGCAGTGTAGATTCTTCGGCAAATCTTCTGAGCTTCTGCATTTCATCCTTCCCTTTATACTGACCGAAACGTGCTGCTGTATACGTCAGTGCAATGCAGAATAACATAATAAAGGATGCGGTAAGCGCCCATGGAAATTCCTGACTGTTGATTTGCTTTTCAACATAATACATGGAAATAAAAACCATCCAGAGGATCGAAAAAACAAAATATAAAAACATAAAAAACGTCCAAACTGCGGAACTGGGTCCGAAAACGCCCCGTATCGCAGTTTTTTCGTCTTCAATTTCAATCCTTAAAGACAACCTTGGTTTCCAGTAGGTTTCATAATCTGTTTCCACACAGATGGTTGCAACTTCTTTATTAATGTTGCCGGAAAATTCATCTTTATGCTCTTTAAGGTATTTTTTCAGATTTTCTGCATATTCTTCTTTGGTTAAATGAGTGAACATCTTAAATCGCGGTCTGGTTCTTATTTTGTCCAGTGTAGTTTCTTCGGTTTTCATATCATTCTTGTTCTTGGTAAGGTATCGGATCTTCGAGAGTAAAGCTCAAAGTCATTTGTTTATTTTTTCTTTCAATCAGCATGTCAATGGTTTTTCCTTCGTCAGATTTCATCAGTTCCATAATTTTATTCAGAGTCATATCTTCTGTTTTTTTGCCGTTAATACTAATCAGGCGGTCATCTTTCTGAAGTCCTGCTTTAGCTCCCGGAGAATCTTTACGGACTCCGGCAATGGAAAAAATAGGTTTTAAGACAAAATTATACTGCAGATTGTTATTAATGATTTCAATGCCATTGGAAGGACTTTCTTTGCTTTTAGCGGGAAGATTCACCACATCTTTTGTCCATTCCATTCCGTCCTGCTTAAAATCCAGACCGCTCATATTGAAATGAAAAGGATCATCGTAATTACCGTTCTTTTTTAAATACATTTTCTGATCAGAATAATCGAATGCAACGGTAAAACGTCTCATGATATCTCCGCCAATTGAGCCTTTTCTGTTTTCCACCATATTTACGTGCTGAATGGAGTATTCATCAGGCATTGCCGTTAATGGCTTTTCAAATTTAAAATCTCCGAGATACAGGTTGTGAATTCTGCTTCGTTTGCCATACACATCACCATTAAAACCTCTTCCCAGATAATCATCAATATTCGGTCTGTTGTATACAAAATCTTTAATGAGGGCAGGAAATAGCCACATCGGATCACTATTTCCCAGATCAATCAGCAATTTTGAAGGTTTTCTTTCTCTGGTCATTTCAACATCAGCCACAACATAAGGCTTGTTTTTTTCGATGCTGATATCCATCTCTCTGAAATTTTTTATCTTTTTTTGAAATAGATTTTTATCGTTGTAAATGGTAATTTTTTTAGATGCATAATCAATCAGGACAGGATGGTCTTTAAAAAAATGATAGCCGATAATTCCATTCACCGGAATTCCTACATGTGAGGAAATATTAAAATCCTGATCGGTAATGATATAAACCGTCATTGAATAATTCACGAAATTTTTTCCGATTTTCGCAATATTATTGTCGGAACGTAATCCGTCGATGCTTGCACTGCCTCCTAAACCTGCAAACTTTATCTTTTCAACATTCTGAAGACTGATTTCTTTATTTTCCAGACTGAAAATTGAAGTTTCTGCCACTCCCGTATCCAGTAAAAAAGTAAGATTAACCCCATTAATGTTAACGGGAATAAAGATTAAATTGGCAATAAGCTTAAAGGGAATAACTGTTTTTTTGGCATCCTTTATTTCAAAAGAGTTCTGAGCATTCATTAAAATGCTGAACAGCAACAACACAAAAAGATACCTCAGTTTCATTTACTGAATTTACTGAATTTATCAATATCAGCAATAAAAAAACATTCCCAAAATGAGAATGTTTGTATTTTGTTTAATAATTTAAAACGAATGTTTAGATTTCGATAATCTATTTGGAGAAAAAATCCATCAGATCCATATAATTTTTCTGGTTCACTCCATGACCGCTCATATATTCTCTGAACGTAAAATAACAGCTTAAATCATACAAAAGATCTGCCGCTTTTCTTCCCCATTCCAAAGGAATTACGGCATCATCTGTTCCGTGAGAAATAAAGAAGCGCAGTCTTTCCAGTTTTTTCTTATCCCTTACAATGTCGGTGAGTAATTTTTCTTCCGGATAAGTGCTTAAACACGCCACAAGATTAAACATTTCAGGATATTTCAGAGCCAGAGCATAACATAAAATTCCTCCCTGACTGAAGCCGCAAAGGTGAGTCTTTCCTTTGGTAATTCCATAGCTGTTTACAATTTTAAGAATGCTTTCCGTAACGCTGTTTAAAGATTCTGTAGCCTGCGGAACATCAATAAAGTTGTCAGGATTATTAAAATCGATATCATACCATGAAAAGCCTTCAAACTGGGTGTTTCTTGGAGCTCTGAAGCTTACGATAATCCAGTCTTTAGGAAGTGTTTCCCTGAAGCTGAAAAGATCCTGCTCGTTGCTTCCATAGCCGTGAAGCATGAAAAGAATCGTGGTGTCGGAATTAATATTTTCGGGTTCTCTTACAATATAATCTAAATTCATAAGGCAAAGATAATTATTAATGATGTATTTATCCTTAGCAGCATCAAAATAAGACCATTTCAGAGACACGGACAAACTGTCTTAAAAACTATTGTCCAGTCATTCAATATTCAGGCAAAAACAACGGTGTAAATATTTATTGAATTGATATTATTTGCAAATCATTGTTGGAAATTTTTCATAAAAGTTATTTTTATATTGATAAAAAACCTATATTTGGAACATTAAAAATCTATTTGGAGAAATGAAGCAATTTTACAAATCAAAAAGTTTACTTAGACTTTCTTTTTTATTCGCTGTATTATTTTCGGCAATTTTAGTTGTTAATTCTTGTAAGAAAGATGACGAGGACGGATTTACAGATCATATTATTCAATTTGAAGCTAAAATAAATACAAAAGGTCCAAATCCACCTGCAAATCCACCAGTTACAGGAACTTTCAAAACAGTAGTTACACAAATCGGAACAGGGCAGAGTACTACTTTCAATCCTACAGGAACTACATGGTCCAGCGGAGAGCAGTTTGTAAGCTCAAGCCAGGCTCAGCTAAATTTAGCAGCAAATGCAGTTCTTCCTTATTCAGATTCTGAGCTAATCATCAATATTTATGTAGACGGTGAAGTTGCAAAAACTAAAAAAGTAGTAGGATCGGGTACGCAGAGTGCATCACTTTCTTACAGCTTCTTAGAATTATAAGAAAAAATTATTCAAAATACCAAGACCATCTGAAAAGGTGGTCTTTTTTTATTGACATTACCTAAAAAATCGGGGGCGCAAAATTGAAAATTTTGCGCCCCCGATTTATACTATATTATTAACTTTTAAATTACTTTCACAATAAAATAGCTCTTCTTTCCTTTTTGAAGAAGTAAAAACTTGCCGTCAATCAGATCACTTTCATTGGCAGTGTAAACATCATTAATTTTCTGTTTGTTTACGGAAATAGAATTTCCTTTCAGCTCTCTTGTCGCTTCGCTTTTCGATTTTAAAAATCCTGATTTTTCAGATAAAAGATCTACGATATTTACGCCTAAAACATCATTCTTCACCACTTCTTTTTGCGGAACTCCGTCAAATACTTCCAGAAAAGTTTCTTCATCAAGACTTACCAGATCTTCTGCGGTTGAACGTCCGAAAAGAATCTCAGATGCTTTCAATGCCTTTTCGTATTCATCTTTTCCGTGAACCCATACCGTAACTTCCTCAGCTAATTTTTTCTGAAGTTTTCTTTCGTGAGGAGCCGTTTTATGATCTTCAATTAAAGCTTCAATTTCTTCCTTCCCTAAAAATGTATAGAATTTAATGAATCTTTCTGCGTCTTCATCCGTTGCATTCAGCCAGAACTGGTAAAATTTATAAGGAGAAGTCTTCTTTTTATCCAGCCAGTAATTTTCTCCGCTTTCAGACTTCCCGAATTTAGAACCGTCGGCTTTTGTAATCAGAGGAACCGTTAATGCAAAAGCTTCACCCTGCGCTTTTCTGCGGATAAGTTCAGTTCCGGTCGTGATGTTTCCCCACTGGTCAGAACCTCCCATCTGAAGTTTAACGCCGTTATTTTGATACAGATGTAAAAAATCGTATCCCTGAATCAACTGATAGGTAAACTCCGTAAAACTCATTCCTTCTGCACCCGATTCTCCCGAAAATCTTTTCTTCACAGAATCTTTCGCCATCATATAGTTTACGGTAATATTTTTCCCTACATTTTTGGCAAAATCTAGGAAAGATATATTTTTCATCCAGTCGTAATTGTTTACCAGTTCCGCTTTATTCGGCTCGCTTCCCGAAAAATCCAGAAATCTGGAAAGCTGATTTTTAAGACAGTCTACATAATGAAGCAAAGTATCTTCATCCAGAAGATTTCTTTCCGCAGACTTTCCTGAAGGATCCCCAATCATTCCTGTTGCGCCACCCACCAAAGCAATCGGTTTATGACCGTGCTGCTGAAAGTGAGCTAAAATTTTGATCTGAATAAGACTTCCGATATGCAAAGAATCTGCGGTAGGATCAAAACCGATGTAAGCTGTTGTCATTTCCTTATCCAGTTGTTCGTCCGTTCCGGGCATCATGTCGGCAAAAAGCCCGCGCCATTTCAGTTCTTCAATAAAAGAGTTCATTATTTTCTGATTTAAAATTTTAATGTGCAAAGATAATCATTTCAGAGCAATAAGGCGAAGACAGAAACTTTCAATTCAGGATGAAAAAGAAGCTAATTTTTTAGGAGCTGTTTCCTGCTCTCCGCACTCGCTATTTTGATTGATATAGGTTTCGGCGGCAAAGCCGCCGAAACCTATATCAATCAAAATGAGCTCAGACAAATGCTGCGATCAGGGCTAAACCTCGGTCGGTAATACCATTTTTACCAAAAAATCATTTGATTTCCTGCATTGTATTTTCAGCGAAAATCAGTTATATTTGTTACTAATGAACGACGAACAATTATTTCCTCTCATTCAGAAAGCGAAGGAAAAAGACCAGAAAGCCCAGACAAAGCTCATCAACATTTTTTGGGTTGATGTTTTTTCTTTTGTAATGAAAAAAGTTCATGACGAAAATGATGCTGACGAAATCACCGTAAATGTTTTTTCAAAAGTCCTTTCAAAGCTGGAAATGTACGATCCGCATTTTCAGTTTAAAACATGGGTTCTCACCATCGCGCAGAATACCATCATCGATTTTTGGCGGAAAAAATCTAAAGAAAATCAGGACCCTACAGAAAATCTGGATGAAGTAAAAAACCAGTATGCCAAATCTCCTGAAGAATTAATGATTTCCGAAGAAGAACAAAAGAAAATCATAAAAACAATAGAATCTTTAGATGTCAATTATCAGGAAATCATTCGTTTAAGATTTTTCGAAGAAAAAAGCATCAAAGAAATTGCTGAAGAATTAGGCATTTCTGTCGCCAATACAAAAGTTAGGGTGATGCGCGCAAAAAAAGTTCTGGCAGAATTACTGAAAAATAATGAGTTTGAGGATCAGTAATCACAAAATCTCCATCTTCAGTCATAAAACATAATGCACTGAGGTTTATCATATTCTGAATAAATTTTTAATAATTGCTAAAAATCATATATGATTAAACGTTTACATTTTCTAAATTCGTATGAAAATTAAGAAATATGACTTTTGGAATTGAGGCTGCAAGCTATTATGTACCTTCATTATATTTGAAAATAAAAGATTTAGCAGAAAAAAGAGGAATCGAACCTGCAAAACTCGAAAAAGGATTGGGATTGCATAAAATGGGCTTTCCCGATGTTCATGAAGATGCCGCAACATTTGCAGCAGAAGCATTATTTAAACTCATACAGGATTATAACATCAATCCGAAAGAAATATCAAGAATCTATTTAGGAACAGAAAGCGCTTTGGATGCCGCTAAACCAACCGCTTCTTACGCTATGCAGATGGTAGAGAAAGTTCTGGAAAAAGAATTCGGAGAACGGGTTTTCAGAAATTGTGATGTGGTAGACATGACTTTTGCATGTATTGGAGCAGTAGATGCGCTTCATAATTCTTTAGATTTTGTAAGAGCAAACCCTGATAAAAAAGCGGTAGTCATTGCAAGTGATTACGCAAAATACGAACTGGCTTCTTCCGGAGAATATACACAGGGTGGAGGAGCAGTTGCGGTTCTAATTTCTTCAAAACCTGATCTCATTGAAATTGAGAACAATTGGGGAGTTGCCACAGAATCAGTGTTTGATTTTTTCAAGCCGCGTCGTCATTTCAAAAAAGAAGATTTAACGAATGCTCCCGAAAGTTTTCCCGAAAAAATAGAAATTTTCACGGATGAACCTGTTTTCGACGGACAATATTCCAACCAGTGTTATCAGGACAGAATTAGAGAAGCCTACGATCATTATAAAGAAATTACAGGACTTAATAAGCCTTACGAAAACTGGAAATATCTGATCTTCCATCTTCCCTACGCCTTCCACGGAAAGAGAGTTTTCACAGAAATTTACAGCTTAGAAAACGGTTTGTCTTACGAAACTCCTGAAGAGCAAAAAGCAGTGGCAAAATCTGATGGTTATATTCAGTTTATTAATGATAAAATTGAAAAATCTCAACGTGCATCTTCGGAAATCGGAAATATGTATACCGCTTCCATTTTTATGGCTCTACTTTCCGCTTTACAGACATCTTTTAACGAGAATGAAGAGTTGGCAGGACAGCAAATCGGATTTTTAGGATACGGAAGCGGATCAAAATCCAAAGTTTTTGCCGGAAAAGTTTCAGAAAACTGGAAAAAGGTGGCCGAAAAATGGAATTTATTTGAAAGCTTAAAAAACAGAACAGCAATTGATTTTGGGACTTACGAAAAACTCCACAGAAAGCAACTGCGAAATTCAGTTAACGAAAACTATAAAGGTTTCGGTTTAACATCAGTAGAATTGGAAAATCCTGTTTTAAAAGGAGCGAGATATTATGATTATCAAAAATAAAAACTTAATGAAAAACACTCTATCTTTGGGGTGTTTTTTTATTATAGCGTGAAAATAGAAAGAGTTATTGAAGAATTTAATCAATTGGATGAATATCTTAACAGAGAATATATTCTAAATATTTCTCCAGAAGAAATTTTAGCAACTTTGGATGATTTGGTGTTATCAAAAGATGATTTTCCACATGAAATATATAATTGTTATGATCTTAATGAAAATCAAATTCAAAAATTAAGACCATTTTTAACGGAAGAAATCTATCCTGATTTTGATAAGTATACGTATCAATTATCTTGTTATGAAGATAGATATTAAAATTAATCCCAAAGCCCGATTTTATCCTGATAGCTCTTCGGAGTTACTCCCACTAATTGCTTAAATACTCTCGTAAAATAATTCGCATCCGAAAACCCTGTCTGATAAGCTGTTTCCTTAATGCTGTTCTGGTTCGCCAAAAGTTCTTTTGCCCGATTGATTCTTTCCTGCAAAATAAACTCATTCGGAGAAGTTCCCAGTTCGTCTTTAAACATTTTAAAGAAATTAGATTTGCTAACATATGCCATTTTTGCAATGCTGTCTATCGATAATTTCTGATGAAGGTTTTTCTTAATATAATCTACGGCAAAACCAATTCTGGATTTATTTTTTACAATATTTTTCTCCACCATGCTTCTCGCTTGTGTCTGCATCAGGCGGATCAGAAGTTCCTTCAAAGCAAAATCTGCCATAATATCTTTCTGTGAATTGTCGTCCATCGCAATTCTCATGATATTATTGGTTGCCGAAGCCAAAGACTGATTATTAAACAGAAAATATTCATCCAGTTCAATATTCCAGCGCGAAGTTTCGTCTACTTTCGGAAGATGATAATTGAGGTGATTAAGAGAACTCTCTATGAATTCAGGATTCAGGCTTAGAGAAATACACTGGGAAGGTGTTTCATCGGCTTCAGGAAAATCGATCACCATTGTTTCTCCCGGCGAAACCAGAACACTTTCTCCCGGATAATAATCGAAATATCCCGTTTTATGATCTATTTTCATGTGCTTTTTGCCTCGAAGCATTGCCGTGAATGCAATCGTTTCAAAATGCAGTTTTACATCGAAAGCAGCCTTATGCGTTTCGTAGATACTGAATTCACAATTGTTTAGATTGAATTTTGTCTGATTTTCAACCAAGTGCATAAGCTGGTTTTCCCTTTTCAATTCAGGAGCTTCTAATAAAATCTTGTTATTGTTCATTTCTAAACATTTTTAATAGCCTGTTTACTCAAATATAGAAAATAATCGGCTTATAATACTGTTAATGAAATAATAAAATTCTCAGTCTGCACGATTTTGAAGTTTTTTTGTACGATTGTGCTATCCGAATCTCTAAGGGAAGTGTAATTTGGCAATAAATAAAAATTAAAATTGTACGAATATGAGCACTACAACACAACAACAATCAGGCACACTATTGCAATGGCCTGAATTTAAAAAAAGATATGACAACTACATCAACGGGCAATTTACAGCTCCGGTCAACGGACAGTACTTCGATGTAGTTTCCCCCGTTGACGGTAAAAATTTCACACAGGCAGCGCATTCATCCAAAGAAGATCTTGAACTGGCGGTAAATGCGGCCGAAAAAGCATTCCAGACATGGAAAAACACTTCTTCCACAGAAAGGAGTATCATCTTAAACAAAATTGCCGACAGGATCGAGCAGAACTTAGAATACATCGCAACCGTTGAAACTATTGATAACGGAAAAGCGGTAAGAGAAACTTTGGCAGCAGATATTCCTTTGGCAATCGATCATTTCAGATATTTTGCGTCCGTTATCAGAGCAGAAGAAGGTTCTCATAACGAACTGGATAAAGATACCGTTTCATTAATCGTTCACGAACCGCTTGGAGTAATCGCACAGATCATTCCGTGGAATTTCCCGATCTTAATGGCAGTCTGGAAATTAGCTCCGGCTTTGGCAGCAGGAAACTGCGTTGTTTTAAAGCCCGCAGAAAGTACTCCGATTTCCATTATGGTTCTTATGGAACTCATCGGAGATCTGCTTCCGGCAGGAGTGGTAAACATTGTGAACGGTTTCGGAGCAGAACTGGGAAGAGCTTTGGTAACCAACCCGAAAGTAGCAAAAGCAGCCTTTACAGGATCTACAGCAACCGGTAGACTGGTCATGCAGTACGCAACAGAAAATATCATTCCTGTAACCTTAGAATTGGGAGGAAAATCTCCAAATGTTTTCTTTAATTCGGTAATGGATGCGGACGACGAATTTTTAGATAAAGCCATTGAAGGCGCAGTTCTTTTTGCTTTGAATCAGGGTGAAATCTGTACATGTCCGTCAAGATTACTGGTTCAGGAAGACATCGCAGATGCTTTCATTGCCAAAGTGATCGAAAGAGTAAAAGCCATCAAAGTCGGAAATCCTTTAGATAAAACCGTAATGATGGGAGCACAGGCTTCACAGATTCAGAAAGACAAAATCCTTTCCTACATCAAATTAGGAAAAGAAGAAGGTGCAGAAGTGCTTGTTGGAGGCGATGTAAATCACGTCGGAGAAGGTCTGGAAAACGGATATTATATTCAGCCGACCATCTTTAAAGGAAACAACAGAATGAGAATCTTCCAGGAAGAAATTTTCGGACCTGTTCTGGCGTTCACCACCTTCAAAGACGAAGAAGAAGCATTAAAAATTGCAAACGACACCATTTACGGTCTTGGAGCAGGAGTTTGGACAAGAGATGCCCATCAGCTTTATAACATTCCGCGTCATATTGAAGCAGGAAGAGTTTGGGTAAACCAGTATCATGCATATCCTGCAGGAGCACCATTTGGAGGATACAAACAGTCGGGAATCGGTCGCGAAAACCACAAAATGATGTTGGATCATTACCGTCAGACCAAAAATATGCTGATTTCCTACAACAAAAACAAACTAGGTTTCTTTTAATCTTAAATATTAGGGCGTGCCCGTTTTCCCCGTCTCGGCAACGGGGAAAAACGGTCGGGCTATTCAGGGCTCCACTTCGTTTCGGTGCTCCGTTTCACTCCGCACCGGCTCGTTCCTCGCCGCCCTTCCTATCCCTCACGCGAACAACCATTCGTCCTGATCCGGAATTTTCGGGTGAGCAGGAATGTTCATGTCATTTAGACCCTTATCAGGAATTTAAAAAACCAGACTAAACTTAAAACCAACTCAAAAAAATAAATAATGATTCCAAAAACAATGAAAGCAGCAGTTGTTCAAGGCTATGGACAACCCCTGAAAATAGAAGAAGTTCCCGTAAGAGAACCCGGAAGATATGAAGTACTCGTAAAAGTAATCGCCTGTGGCGTTTGTCATACAGATTTACATGCGGTGGACGGCGATTGGCCTGCAAAACCGAAAATGCCTTTAATTCCGGGACATGAAGGAGTAGGGATCGTGGTTGCATGTGGTCCTGAAGCTTTTGTAAAAGAAGGAGATGCAGTGGGAGTTCCGTGGCTCTATTCCGCTTGTGGATGCTGCGATTACTGTATCACAGGCTGGGAAACACTTTGCGAAGCCCAGAAAAACGGAGGATACAGCGTTGATGGAGGTTTTGCCGAATATGTCATTGCAGATTCACGATATGTAGGACACCTGAAACCGGATGTTAACTTTTTAGAAATTGCACCGATCCTTTGTGCAGGAGTTACCGTATACAAAGGCTTAAAGGAAACGGAAACAAAACCGGGAGAATGGGTTGCCATTTCGGGAATCGGTGGATTGGGACACGTTGCTGTTCAGTATGCAAAAGCAATGGGAATGCATGTCGCCGCCATTGATGTTGCAGATGATAAACTGGATCTGGCTAAAAAATTAGGCGCAGATCTGGTCGTGAATGCCAAAACAACAGATCCCGGAGAATACCTCCATAAAGAGGTTGGCGGAATGCATGGTGCGTTAATTACAGCAGTATCTCCGATTGCCTTTAAACAGGGAATTGATGTTCTTCGAAGAAAAGGAACCATTGCTTTAAATGGTCTTCCGCCGGGATCATTTGAACTTCCGATTTTTGAAACCGTATTAAAAAGAATCACGGTGCGCGGTTCCATCGTAGGAACTCGAAAAGATCTTCAGGAAGCACTGGATTTTGCAAATGAAGGACTGGTGAAAGCAACGGTAACCCCGGCAAAATTAGAAGATATTAACGATGTTTTTGATAAAATGAAAAAAGGGCAGATCGATGGCAGAATCGTTCTCGATATTGCAGGAAGTTAGAATTAAACAGAATTTAAGGTTTCGGCGAAATGAAATTTCGCCGAAACTTTTTAACTTTATGTAAGAAAAATAATGACGAGTGAAACGGAGGCGTTAAGAACATGATTTTTGCGAATGGATCAAAGAAGAGATAATGACATTCTGAAATACCGAAAATGTCGTCATTCTGACGAAGGAAGAATCTAAACCTGATGTTATAAAGATTCTTCATTCCACTTCTGAACTACGTTCGTAGACCTTTAATTCAATAAAAATAAAGAAAAATGCAAACAAAAATAGCAAGACTCTCAGCAACCGAAAAAGCTTTGGAAGTCATTTGGGAACTGGAAAAAAAATATGGTGACCTGATGTTTTATCAGGCAGGAGGATGCTGTGAAGGAACGCAGCCGCAGTGTTTTGAAAAAGGAGGATTTTACCCGAGAATGAACGATGCGATGATCGGTACGATTAACAATCATGAATTCTGGATCGACCGTGATCTCTTCGAATACTGGAAATACTCACATTTTACACTCGATGTTGTCGATGGTTTCGGACCGGGCGGATTTTCTTTAGAAACGCCTCTGGGAAAAACATTCAAAGTCATTTACAGACTTTTCAAGCCGGAAGAACTGGAGAATTTAGAACCGGTGAAACGGAGTGAATAATTATCGTGTATTTTTTAACATATTATTTTTCTGAACTATAAAATTTAATTCTCTTTCAAAATCGTATTTTCCCCTAGTAATATTTCTTTTTAGAGTAAAATAATAATTTATAACTCCAATTATTGGTATAATTACTATAAAAGACATATCAGAACTGCCTTGGAAAGGAATATTGAAAAATATAATTAAAAAAATTATCAGAAAAATTAAGGATATACCGGAATATTTTATGGGAGTGAATTCCATTCTAATGAGTATTTTTCCGTTATCATCATTTATCGTACCTCTTATATAAGGATTTGGAGAACTCATATCAAAAAGATGTCTTCTTCTCATAATCAAAAATTCGTTTTTATTCAAATATCCTTTATATTCATATCTTTTTGGAATTAAATATTCTGAATTTTCAAAAAAACTAAAATTACTATGATAAATAAGCTTTTTTAATATATACATGAATTCAGCTTTATCCATTGTAGTTTCAAAGATTAATTCATCATATAGCCCGATACTTTTGTAAAAAGAATTCATACAGAAATCAATACATAAAATTATTTAGAAAACATTTGTGCAATTCGTGAAAAAACATTCGTGCAATTTGTGTTCAGATAAAAAAATCAAACCTTCACAAACCTGCTCACAAACATAGAAGCTACCAATTGTCCGACCGCATTTAAAACCGTTGCCAAAGGATCAACCAGAGTTCCGATAATCATTACTGCCGGAATTGCTTCTTGCGGTAATTTGTATACCGAAATCATCAGCATTTCTCCGATATATCCTCCGTTCGGAATTCCTCCTGCAACAATGCTTACAAACACGGTAATTCCTAAAGCTAGAAGAAGATTCATAGGATCAAAAAAATCCCTTCCGATGATTAAGAATGCCACATAAATCTTAATGATTGACGACATGGAAGAACCGTTTTTATGTAAGGTTGTCCCAATCGGGATTACAATATTTGAAATCTGGCTCGGAATTCCGATTTTTGAAGCTGCCAGTAAATTGGCAGGCATCGTGGCGAAGCTGCTGCAGGTACTCAAAGCGGTTAAAGTAGGGAAAACAGCATTCGTCCAGAAACTTTTAATTCCGTTCTGACCTTTTGCCATAAACGCATAGAGTGAAAAGAAGACCAGAAAATAGACTACTCCTGCAATATAATACAACCCTAAAGGTTTCGCATAAAATCCGAAAAGCTGAGGTCCCAGCGTAGCAACCTGATACGCAAAATAAGCGCCCAAACCAATCGGGGCGACTTTCATAATCAACAAAAGCAGTTCTTTCATCACTTCATAACCCGAAGCGATAAATGAGCGGAAAGCCTGTCCTTTTTCTCCCGCTTTTCTGGCGGAAAATCCTGTCATGAAAGCAAAAATTAAAAGAGCCAGCATATTTTGTCTTGAAAAAAGCTGTGTAAATTCTCCTACCGTAAAAAATCCTACAATTCTGTTTCCCCAACTGTCATTACTCGTTGCTTCCTCCACGATTTCCGAGCTTCCCGAAACTCCGGAAACGGGAAAAAGATAAACGGCACAAATTGTGAAAATTGCAGCAGTTAAAATAAAAAACAGAAAGGTAAAAGCCATGGTTACCATTATCTTTCCGAACTTAGACTGTTGCTCCAGTGAAGCAATAGAATTGGAAACGGCAAAGAAAACCAGCGGAACTACACTTACAAACAGCAGGTTTAGGAAGATATCTCCCAAAGGTTTTATATAATCCACAATATCGGGAGCAACAATTCCGATGATGCTTCCGACAATGATTCCCAAAAGTAAAAGTAAAATTCCCGAATAGTTTTTCAACACTTCTTTCATGCGTTGCTTTTTAACCAAAGATAGCTTAATTTTTAACATTCCGTTATATAAAATTCAGTCATAAAATCCTTAAATTTGAGTAAACATCGTTTCTATGGCTTATATAGATTACTATAAAATTTTAGGCGTAGACAAGAACGCAACGCAGGAAGATATCAAAAAGGCATATCGTAAACTCGCAAGAAAATTACATCCCGATCTCAATCCTGATGATAAGGAAGCCGAAAGACAATTCAAAGAGCTTAATGAAGCCAATGAAGTTCTGAGCAATCCCGAAAACCGTGCAAAGTATGATAAATACGGAGAACACTGGAAGCATGGCGAAGAATATGAAAAAGCCCGGCAACAGCAGCAAAGACAATATCAAAATCAGGGAGGAAACTTCGGAGGAGGATTTTCGGAAGCTGATTTCGGCGATGGGGAAGATTTTTCAGATTTTTTCCAGAGTATGTTTGGCGGAGCAGGAGGAGGTTTCGGAAGGAATTCAAGGGGAAGTGCGTCGGGAAAATTTAAAGGACAGGATATTCAGGCAGAATTAACTTTAACCTTGAAAGATGCCGCAACAACACATCCTCAGACTTTTGATATCAATGGCAAAAAAGTAAGAATTACGATTCCGGCAGGAGTGTATGACGGTCAGCAGATTAAATTAAAAGGTCATGGAAATCCCGGTTTCAATGGCGGTCCAAATGGAGATTTATACATTACTTTCAACATTACTCCTGATCCGAATTTTGAAAGAGCCGGCAATGATCTGAAATCTAAAGTTTCGATTGATCTGTACACCGCGGTTTTAGGAGGCGACGTAAAAGTAAATACTTTCGACGGAAGTGTAAATCTGAAAGTAAAACCTGAAACACAGAACGGAACAACGGTGAGACTAAAAGGAAAAGGTTTTCCGGTGTACAAGAAAGAGGGCGAATTTGGTGATCTTTTTGTGACGTATGAAGTGAAATTACCGACCAACCTGACTGAAAAGCAGAAAGAACTTTTTGAACAACTTAAAAATTCCTAAGCCATGAGTGAAAGAATATCGCGGGAAGAACTCGTAAAAATATATAACGTAGAAATTACTTTTTTTGATGAATTGGTGAACTCAAGATTGCTTACTATTCACACAGAAAATGAAATCCGTTATCTGATGTATGAAGATTTGCCCATGTTTGAAAGATTTACAAACTGGCATTATGATCTGGAAATCAATCTTCCGGGTTTGGAAGTGATCCATGAAATGCTGAAAAAAATGGAAGATCTCAGACAGAGGAACCGTGAACTGATGAATAAACTTTCGGCGGTTGGAGATAAATATGAGGATGGGTAATTTAGTTGATAGCTGAGGCATCATGATTGATAATTGATGATTGGAGTTATGAAAAAACAAGAGATCAATGAAGAGATCATCATTTAATTAAATTTTTCATTTAGCTTTGCATCAGAAATTACTGTTTATGACTGAAGAAAAAGTTATTGTTTTAAAACCTAAAAGGAAAGACTTCGAAGAAATATATTTCAGCGGAAATCAGGGAAGTTTGTTTTTTTCATCGACTACCAGAGGAAAAACGATTACAACGATTGTAGTTGCCGTAATTTTACTGATTGTTTTTATTTTCAAAAATGATTTTACCAAAGAAAAAGCGGGAATTTTATATTTTGTAAGTTTTTTGTTTTTGCTGTGTGCGGTTTTTCTTTCTGTAAGCATTAATAAAGTTTCGAGATGGAAAAAGCAGGTAAATAATTACTTAAATAAGCTTGAAAACTGTAAAATCTACGAAATCCGGTTTGATGAAAATTTCTTTACCGTAAATATCGATGGCGAAAAAGAAACCAGCGAGTGGAAAGATTTTACTTATTTTGACAGCAATAATGAATTCATTACCGTTGAAGGAAAATACAGCTATATGTTTCCCAGAAAATCAATGAGCGAAAAAGAATACAGCTTTCTGAAGCAGGTTTTAAAGAAAAATATTTCAGAATAAAACAACAAAAAACTCAGAGTGCTTTGCTCTGAGTTTTATTTTATCATGAAAAGCTGATTAATCCAGCCAGCCCATTTCCTTCATCCAGTCGTCGTTGTAAATTTTTCCGACGTATCTTGAACCATGATCGTGAAGAAGAACCACAATCACATCATCTTTCGTAAACTGATCTTTCATCTGTACCAAAGCAGAAATCGCGCTTCCCGCAGAATATCCGCAGAAAATACCTTCTTCTTTAGCCAGTTTTCTTGCATACACCGCTCCGTCCTTATCCGTTACTTTTTCGAAATGATCAATTACAGACATATCGTAGTTTTCAGGAAGAATATCTTCGCCAATTCCCTCTGTAATGTAGGTATAAGCATTTCCTAAATTGATTTCCCCCGTTTCGTGGATCTCTTTTAAGATCGATCCGTAGGTATCTACTCCGATTACTTTAATGTCAGAATTTTTCTCCTTAAAGAATGTTCCGCAGCCTGTAATCGTACCTCCTGTTCCTGCTCCTACAACGAAATGCGTTAGTTTTCCTTCTGTCTGTTCCCAGATTTCAGGCGCGGTAGATTCGTAATGAGCAGCTCTGTTGGATAAATTGTCGTATTGGTTTACATACCATCCGTTTTCCGTTTCTTTAGCCAGTCTTTTGGAAACAGAATAGTAAGAACGCGGATCGGTAGGTTTTACATCTGTCGGACAAACGATAACTTCTGCTCCTACGGCACGAAGAATATCACATTTTTCTTTAGACTGTTTAGAGTTAGTTACAAAAATACATTTGTACCCTTTGATGATCGCGGCAAGAGCCAGTCCCATTCCTGTATTTCCGGATGTTCCTTCGATAATCGTTCCTCCGGGTTTTAATCTTCCATCTTTTTCAGCATCTTCAATCATTTTCAGAGCCATTCTGTCCTTCACAGAGTTCCCCGGATTGAAAGTTTCCACCTTTGCCAAAACCAGTGCCGGAAAATCTTCACCCAAAACTTTATTAAGTTTTACAAGAGGCGTATTTCCGATGGTTTCGAGGATGTTGTTTGCGTATTTCATAAATGTCTTTTAAAGCGTTGCAAAGATACGGCTTTCAGATAATTAATAATTAAAAATGAATAATTAATACTGTTTTCCCAATTTCAACCCCAAAACATACACTCTCTTACCCGCAAACTCTCTCATTTTCAAACTTTCCTATACTCCACTCTCATACTCTCCAACTCAATAAGGAGCTGTTTCCCGCTATCCACTGTATCTTTTTTGTTACGGCTTCCGCTTCACTCCAGCCGCAACAAAAAAGGATGTCGTTTCTATCGGGGCTAGGAATTCAGGATTTCAAACAGGAATTACACGCAAAGAAAATTCCACTCCTTTGGAGGGGTGGCGAAAATTTCAGAGAAATTTTTGACGGGGTGGTCTGAAAAGTATGATAATAAGCCAATTGTGAATCGTCAAAGAGTCAATGTAATGGCTTTACAAAAATTCAGTGTTAAAAAAATTCACCATTCACTTGCGCAGTAAAATTCACCATTCAATTTATTAATTATACTTAATCGCCTTCACCGGAGAAATCTTACTGATCAGATAACTCGGAATTATTAAAGCCAACCCTGAAATAATCAGAATTCCGGCAGAAATTGAAATAATGGCAATCGGATTAAGATCTACCGGAACTGTACTTACGTAATAATTTTCCGGATTTAAGGTAATCACTCCAAAAACTTTCTGAATAAAAAGCAGTCCGAGACCAATCGCATTTCCATACAGCAATCCCGGAATCATAATAATTAAAGTATAATTGATAAAAGTAGCCCTGATCTGTGAATTGCTTGCTCCTAAAGTTTTCAAAAGACCGATAGAATTGGTTCTTTCAATAATCAGAATCAGAAGAACCATAATGATATTAATAACCACAACGATTAACATGATGATTATAATCAGAGCAATATTCGTATCAAAAATACTGATCCAGTCCGTAATCTGAGGATATTTTTCAGTAGCTTTCTCGGCATAATTTTTATAACCGATCAGTTTTTCAATCTCAGGAAAATCACGGTCAATATCATTTACATTTTTAAAGAAAATATCCAGTCCGCCCATTTCATCAGGCTTCATATCCTGAATTTTTCTTACATGATTAATTCCTCCCAGAACAAACTGATCATCGATCATTTTAATATCCGTTTTATAGATTCCTACCACTTCAAATTTTCTGTAGATAGGCTTTTGATCTGCTTTTGAAAACACTGTTACAATGCTGTCTTTCACTTTTAGATGAAGATCATTGGCAATTTTCTGGGAAATGGCAACACCGTTATAATAGCCTACTTCCGTTACTTTCGGAGAAGTTCCGGCTACCAGAAATTTTTTAAATCTAAGACTGTCGAAATCTTTTCCTACTCCCTTGAAGATAATTCCGGCAAAATTGTGCTCATTTCGCATGATTCCGGTAACCGTAGCATATTTCTGCACACTTTCCACATCCGGAAGCTCTTTTATTTTCTGGATATTCAGTCCCTGATTATCAAGAACAGAAGTGTTGTAGGAAGAGTTTGATCTCGTTGATCTTACCGTAAGGTGTCCGCTGAAATCTGCAAGTCTTTCCTTAATGGCTTTCTTCGAACCGAATCCTGTGGAAACCGTAATGAGGGAAACTATAATTCCCAATGCCACAGAAAGTCTGCCGATGAAGATGATAACCCTCGAAAGGTTATTTTTGTTATCTTTGGAAAACGCTATTTTTTTCGAGAAATATAAAGGAAATTTCAAACTTATGAATTTAGATTTCAAAATTAAAAATTTACTTCTTATTTGCCTAATTTTTTTAGGAGTATTCAATCAATATTATTCTCAGACTCAAGATAAAAAAGATTTTAGAACGGGAGCAGATCAGCCGGAGCTGTATCTGCCTTTGCTGAAAGGAAAAATTGTAGGAGTGGTAACCAATCAGACCGGACTGATGAGCGATAAAACGCACGTTGTGGATTTTTTAGTAAAAAACGGGATCAGAATCCGATCGATCTTCGCGCCTGAACATGGTTTCAGAGGTGATGCAGATGCAGGAGAAAAGGTAAAGAACGGAGTAGACGTGAAAACCGGAATTCCCATCGTATCATTATATGGTAAAAACAAAAAACCTACTCCGGAACAACTGAAAGAGATGGATGTTCTGGTGTTTGATATTCAGGATGTTGGAGTGAGATTTTATACTTACATTTCAACACTGACCTATCTTATGGAAGCAGCCGCTGAAAATAATATTGAAGTGATTGTTCTGGATAGACCCAATCCGCATGACGGTTATACAGACGGTCCTGTTTTAAAGAAAAAATGGACAAGTTTTGTGGGAATGCACGAAGTTCCTGTTGTATACGGATTAACAATAGGAGAGTACGGGAAAATGGTAAATGGAGAAAAGTGGCTGAAAAACGGAGTTCAGGCAAAATACACCTTGATTCCGATGAAAAACTATCATAAAAAGCTGCGATACCAGATTTCAGATAAGCCGTCTCCAAATTTACCCAACGATAAAGCCATCAATTTATACCCGAGTTTATGCTTTTTTGAAGGAACGCAGGTTTCCGTGGGAAGAGGAACAGATTTACCGTTCCAGATTTACGGATCTCCATGGACGAAAAATCTTCCTTACCAGTTTACTCCGAAACCAAGTGCAGGAGCAAAAGATCCTTTCTTAAACGGAAAATTGTGCTACGGCGAAAACCTTTCAGATTATAGAAAAGATTTAAGAGAACTGAATCTGGAATGGGTAATAAAAGCGTACAAAAACTATAATAATCCTGATTTGGACTTTTTCCTGAAACCAACCACAGGAAGTAATTTGTGGTTTGATACTTTAGCCGGAACTGATGAATTGAGAAAACAGATTGTTGCCGGGAAATCAGCTTCGGAGATCAAAACATCGTGGAAGTCGGATTTGGAAAAGTTTGAGAAAATCAGAAAGAAATACGTTGTTTACGAAAACTGATGAAATGTGAATCGTCAATTGTCAATTTAGATTCACAAATAAAATGAATTCACTATTGACAATTGACAATTGAAATTTTTTAATCAAAATCCTGCGGCGGAGTTTTGTCATTTTTTCCTTTGTTCATGATGACAAGACCGATCGAGAGACCGATAACGCCTGCTGCACCGATCATTAAAGCTCTTTCCAGCTTATCTGCCTGATCGTTTCCAAGATAGTTCATCAGAAAAAGAATCCCGAAAGTGATGATGCAGATAATAATATGATTTTTACCGAATAGTTTCATTGTTTTATTTTAGTTTATAAGAAATCATGACGCCGCCTCTGTAAGGAAGAATTTCCCCGCTTTTGTTAAAGCCTTCCGCTACATCGTAACGTGCGCCGGTTGAACGGACATAGCCTTTGTAAAAGTCCTGAGAAGTTCCGATTCCTGCATAAATATCCATGTTCCAGTTTTCAGCAAGTTTAAACTGATAGCCTCCTGTAATTCCCAGTATTATTGAATATCCTTTCTGGTAAACATCTGAATATTGATAGACATTTCCATTTTTTTCATCAACAAAAGTACTGTCACTCCAGTAATTCCATTTTTGTGCTATAAAGCGGGAACCTGCAATATTTCCTCCGATATACCAGTGTTTAAAAGCTTCATCAAAGTAATATCTTCCTTCCAGCGAAACGGAGTAATACTGCAATTCATGCCCGGCAAAAGATTTCCACGGAGAAATTAAAACATCGCCCTGTACTGTGAATTTTTTATTTAACTGATGTTCTAATCCCAGGTTGATAACTCCTACGGGTATTAGTAAAGCATTTCCTTTCAGATATACACTTTTTTCAGAAGTCTGTTGTGGTTCCTGTTCCTGTGCATGGAGTGTTCCTAAAAAAAACAAGGTCAAAATCCCTGCAATCAATCTTATTTTAAGCATTCTATTTTATTTGTTTTAATAACTCATCAGCTAAAGTGGAATCTTTCTGAGCCTGAGCAGCCATATTTTTAGACATTTCTGCGTATGTTTTTGCCATTTCTTTATTTCCGGTTAGAAAATAAAGCTTTGCAAGAATATAAGTATTTTCAGAACTTTCGCCTCTCATTACGGATTTCTCAGCCCACTCCGCCGCTTTTTTCAGGGATGACTGAGTTTTTATATGTTCAGCAAATACCCACGCTGCTTTTAATAATTCATTAGGTTCAAACGCTTCTGAATTTCTGTAATAGGCTAAAGCTGCTTTCTCGTATTCCGGAAAATTCGAATTTTGCTCATAATAGCCAAGTTTCATCTGGTTGAGTTTCACTTCCGCATCATGCTTTCCTACAAGAGGTTCCGCATTTTTCATGAAGTAATCTTCATTGATTTTTTTATTCTGCTGATCAATAGACTGTTCTACAATTTTGCCAAGCTTGATCTGATTGTCAAATTCTTTATACGTTTCTTCAGGTAAAAACTTTATGATTTCCGCTTTTCTGTCTGCGAAAACTTTGTAATTTTTGTCTTCAGTAGATTTTAAGAAATACAGCAGCAGTCCAACGTCATCTTTTGTAAACTCTTCAGTAGGTTTTTTATTTTCAAAATACCTTTCAGATGCCTGTTTTGCAAAATTAAAGTCAGAAGAGGAGTTCAGTTTCATAATATTAATGAGGAACTCTGGATCTTTTTCACCTTTTGCAAAACGTTCCTTCAGTGAACCTTTTTTATTGTTGGGAGAATTTACATCCTGCGCCATCGTCAGAAACATGCTTCCTTCCATATATCCGAAATTCTGGGAAACAAGCTCTCCGTCGCCATTCAGAAAAAGATAAGTAGGATAGGAGCGTACTCCGTATTTTACAGCAATATCTCTTCCTTCACCTTTTTCCATATCAAATCTTGCATTTACAAAATTTGCATTGAAATAATCTCCCACCGATTTCTGCGTAAAAACATTTCTTTCCATCATTTTGCACGGACCGCACCATGAAGCATAGGCATCCAGAAAGACAATCTTTTTTTCTTTTTTTGCCTTTGCAATAAGGTCTTTAAAAGGCAGTTCTTCAAATTTAATGGCTTCCTGAGCAAATGCCGTAACAGCAGAAAATAACAATAAACCGGAGATAATCTTCTTCATTTCCAATTAGAATTTGTTGGCGAATATAGTATATTTTGGCTGTATATCGATAAAATAGTATGCTAATTATATTATAAAAAAAGAGATTGCCATGTTTCGACAATCTCTCGTTTTAAATTTAAAGCTGATTAATTTTATCTTATGAAAATTTATCTTGTTTACTCAGTATATTAGTTTTGTTGATAGGATAAAATCTTTTACTCATGTTTGCTTTTGGTTTTAGCAATTCTGACTTAAAGGAACATAGCCGCAGCAACCTTTATTATTGTAGAACCCTTGTAAATCGTCACATTGCTCTTTGGTAATTTCACAGGTTCTTATATAACAGGAAGAACTTCCTCCTAATATTGAAATTTGCTCATTTCTGGATAATTTTTTTGCGTTTTTTAGTTTTAAAATTGAATTTTTCATAATAAATTAATTTTTAAGATTGTTATTGTTTAGAAATTTTGGTTAATTAAGCTGTTTTACTTTTAGTCACAGATGTAATAGGCTTCACATCCTGAAAAAGAATCATATGGTGGAATTTCTCCTTTATAACAGCATTTGTCATAGCCTTTTATAGCTCCGCCATGGATTTTTTTCAGTTCTTTCGCCTTCAGAGGCCGCAGATTCTTAATTGTCTTTTTCATAGTAATTTTAAGATTTTAGTTAAGAGATTTAATTGTTTTTCTGTATCAATATTACAGTTATTCCGGCTGCTGCGTGTTTTATTTCTACAAAAAACAGCTTACCGTATATCAATTACTATTTGGCATGATAAAAGAGTAAATAATGAATCTGTAAACGTGATAAAAGGGAAAAATTAATTGCTAATGAATGGTCTGTAAGTTCTTCCGATCGGCAGCTTTTTTCCATTAACTGTAATTTCGCTGGCAGACATTACTTCAATTTTGGATCTGGAAACAATATAAGATTTATGAATTCTAATGAAATTATTTTCGTCAAGATCTTTCTCAAATTTACTGATGGGCATTTTTACCGTGTAAACTTCCTGTTTTGTATGTATTTTAATGTATTCTCTGATGCTTTCAATATAAAAAATATCCTGAAGAATAATTTTTATTTTTCGTTTTGCAATATTGACGAAAATAAAATCCCGGTCTTCTATTTCGAGAATGGCTTTTTCTGCATTCATCAGATGCTTAAATTTTTCTATTGAATCCTGAAATCTGGTGTAAGAGATTGGTTTTAAAAGATAATCTACAATATTCAGCTCATATCCTTCCAGTGCATATTCGTGAAAGGCGGTTGTTACAATAACGTGAGGACGATTTTTGAGTCTTTTTAAAAATTCAAAACCTTTTATTGCAGGAAGATGTAAATCCAGAAATATCAAATCTATCTGATGTATTTTAAGAAGACTGTTGGCATAAATTGCATCCGAACATTTTCCAACAATGTGGAAGTCTTTATTTTGAGAAATGAAATGCTCCATGATTTCCATGGCAATAGGTTCATCTTCTATAATCAGACAATTGTATTTTATTTCAGGAATCATTTTAATCGAATAATATTTTCAAAGTGACCGAATAGAGGTTGTTGCTTTCATTAATTTCCAGACTATGTTTGGGATATAACAAATCCAGCTGTCTTTTAATATTTTTTAAACCAATCTTAGTGCTTTCTTTTTCCGGATTTTCTTCTTTGGAATTTTCAATACTATAAACCAGAACTTTATTTTTAAGTTCAAGATTAATGGTGATAAAAGAGTTGAATCTGCTTTCCGAAGCACCATGTTTGAAGGCATTTTCAACAAATTGCAGAAGAATTAACGGAGAGATTTCCTGCAATTGATCGTCGATTGAGTCATTGAATTCTACCTTAATCAGTTTGTGTCTTATTTTCTGTATATCAATAAAATCCTGAATATTCTCTATTTCCTGATTGAGATATACTTTGCTTTGGGCGGAATCAAAGATATTGTACCGCATTATTTTTGCCAGTTTCAAAATAATTTGGGGTGCTTCATCTGATTTTTTAAGCGAAAGTCCGTAAATATTATTAAGTGTATTGAAAAGAAAATGGGGATTTATTTGGGTCTTAAGCAATTTTAGTTCTGCATCTGTTTTTTCTTTCGAAATTTCGATTAATCTTTTTTGTGTTTCACTTTGCTGAACAAATTTTTCAAAGCCCAGCATGATGGCGATGGCAAAAACGATATTCATGGCTGCAACAAAAATTCCGCCTAATGAAAATCTTGTGGTGTCTTCCGGAACAGAATAATAGTAAGGAAATATGAGATCATGGGATATTATTCTGAAAAAAACTACTGAAAATGTTACAATTATAATTACAGCAAAAATCCGTAGTGCTTTATTTCTGAGAATTTTTATTTTACCGTCTATCATTGTCAAAACTAAATATGCTGCCGGAATTTCTGCAAAAAGAAAAGTGAATTCTGAGATTACAGACAGATAGAGTGTTTTTTGCCATGAAAATTGTTTAAAGCTTTCATGTATATACACAAATGATGCATTAATCTCAAAGAGATAATAGGCAAGCCAAAAGAAGATATGATATTTGTTTTTCTGAGTCAGTTTCAAGATTCTAAATTATTTTAAAATAAAAACAGATAAAATTCAAGTTTTTCTTTTAAAAATAATAATAAAATCTACGAAATGCTTATTTAAATCTACAAACAAAAAAGAATTTTTTAATTGAAAACAAAAAAAGTCATCCCAGATGAGATGACTTTAAGTGGTTTCTCCAGGAATCGAACCAGGGACACATGGATTTTCAATCCATTGCTCTACCAACTGAGCTAAGAAACCATTTAATTTTTGCTTCTTTTTTGAAGTGGTCAAAAGTAATAATAATTATTAATCTTGGCAAATTTTATTTAAAACTTTGAAAATAAAACCACCTTTTTACAGGTGGTTTTTTAAGTGGTTTCTCCAGGAATCGAACCAGGGACACATGGATTTTCAATCCATTGCTCTACCAACTGAGCTAAGAAACCATTCTTGTTACTTCGTTGTTTTAAAGTGATGCAAAAGTAGTAAGTTTTAGTATATGAAGCAAGTATTAACAAGACTTTTTTTAACAAAACTTAAAAACCTACTGATTTTCAACTGAATTATTTTCCTGTTCGCGTCTTATCTGTTCGCTCATTTCCTCTAATACAGGCTTAATCGTGCTTTCCGGAAGATCACTTATTCGTATGTACATCAGTCCGTCGATCGCATCATTAAAGTTGGGATCTACGTTAAAGGCGATAACTTTAGCATTTTGCTTAATGTATTTCTTAATTAAAACAGGCAATCTAAGTTCCGGTTCCAGATCATCAATGATCTTATCAAGCTTATTAAGATCAGATTCCATTTCCTCAAAAAACAGATGTTTATCCCTGTCGCGAAGTTTTACTTTGTATTCGTTTCTTGGAGTAATATACTGTGCAACTGCGGAATCATAATAATTCGAACGCATAAACTCGATCATCAGAGATTTGGAAAATTCTGAAAATTTATTGGAAATACTTACACCTCCCATCAAAAATTTATGATCAGGATTTCGTAAGCAGACATGTACAATTCCTCTCCATAAAAGGAAAAGCGGAAGTGGTTTCTGCTGATATTCCTGACAGATATACGCACGTCCCATTTCGATTACTTTCTTGAAAAAAGGATGGATATCCTGTTCAAATTCAAATAAAGAACTTGTATAAAACCCTTTAATTCCTGATTTTTTCATTACTTCTTTTCCCAGAGCCATTCTGTACGCTCCTACAAGTCTCTCTGCAGCACTGTCCCAAAGAAAAAGATGGTGGTAATGTTTGTCGTATTCATCAAGGTCGAACGGAAGATTACTTCCTTCTCCTACTGCACGGAAGGTAAGCTCTCTCTGTCTTCCGATTTCCCTCATTATTGAAGGAATTTCTTCGTAAGTGGTAAAATAAACTTCATAATTTCCGTTGCTGAAAAACATCTTATCAGTTCCTTTCAGCTTATTGATGTCTTTTAAAATATCTTCTTTCGGAGTTTCGTCGATGATATTCTGAACAATATTTTCTTCTTTTAATAAAGGGAATTTTACCGAAAGATTTTTAAGATTAATGCTCTGCGCCAAAGATTTTCGCTTCTCGTAGTAAGATTTCATCATATACACCTTACGTTTCAGAAATTCTCCCAGTTCCTCAATGGTTTCCATATCGTCCATTGCTTTTACAGAGATAGGTTTTCCGATCCTTATCCTGATAGGTTTTTCCCGGTCATTCATCATTTCTGCGGGCAGCATTAAAGTCTGCAGATTCGGGTGTATTTTTGCTACCTGATAAAATATTCTGCTGTTTTTTGCATGAAAATACATAGGAACAACCGGCACTTTTGCCATTCTTATAAGCTTTAACGCCGGTTTTTCCCACTCCTTATCCAGAATTTCGCTGTAAGGATTATTTTTATTAGAGACCTCTCCTGCAGGGAAAATTCCTACACAGCCTCCGTTTTGCAGATGTTTTAAGGTCTCCCGCATCCCGGAAGAGCTGCTGTAAGCTTCTTTTCTGCCCTCAAAAGGATTTACGGCAATTACGTACGGTTCCATCGGTTTGATTTTTTCCAGAAGGAAATTTCCCATTACCTTAAAATCCGGACGTACTTCCGACAATACTTTACACATTAAAATCCCGTCAATCGCACCAAGCGGATGATTGGAAACCAGAATGAACGGTCCCGTCTTAGGAATTTTTGCCAGATCTTCTTCAAAAGCGATGTAGCTTAAGTTGCGCTCTCTCACAAATGAGTCGAAAAAGTCTTTGCCTTCCTTATCTTTTAGTTTGTCGTATAATTTATTTACTTCGTTGATTTTAGCAATGCTCATCACAGCAGATGCTACAGGATTCTTCAGAAATCCTATTTTACTTAAGCCGGAAGCCTTAATCAGATCGTTTTTCGAAATTAAACTCATATTGTGTTTAGTCGCAATTAGTTTTTATTGTGTTACCATTTGAAGCGTATTTTTCGCAATCTGCTCCAATAATACACTTTTTTCCTGGTAAAATTTATCTATGTTCTCTATTTTCGCATTTCTTACGGTAAATAAAGATACATTTTTTATAACTTCTGTTTTAAATACTTTTTGAAGTTCTTCATTTAATTCATCCACGGTATTAAATTTATCTTCAAGACATAAAGCCAATGAAATTGCAGAGTTCTGCATCAGGGAAACTTTAATTTTATACTTGGATAAATACCCGAATATCAGACTCATATGGTCTTCTGCGATAAATGAAAAGTCTCTTGTGGAAATTTTCAGCAAAGTCTGGTTTTCCTTTAAAATATAAGATTCTTCGCTTTGGTTCTTTTCCGAAGCACCTACTTTTGTTCCTTCCTTCGTAGGATCTACAAAAGATTTTACGTAAAAAGGAATGTTTTTCTGCTGTAGCGGCTGTAATGTTTTCGGGTGAATCACACTTGCGCCGTAATAAGCCATTTCAATTGCCTCTTCGTAAGAAATATGAGAAAGTAACGTTACATCTTTGAATTTTCTCGGGTCTCCCGTCATTACTCCCGGAACATCTTTCCAGATCGTCATAGCTTCTGCATTTAAACAATATGCAAAAATTGCAGCAGAATAATCAGATCCTTCTCTTCCCAAAGTCACCGTAAAATTATTGCCATCCGAACCGATGAACCCCTGCGTAACGTAGCAGATTTCTTTATTTAAATTAGAAATAAATTCTTCCGTCTTTGCCCAGTCTACAACACCTTCTCTGTAAGAATTGTCTGTCTTTACATAATCTCTTGCATCAAGCCACTGATTGGTAAACTGAATTTCGTTCAAATATTCGCTCACAATTTTTGTAGAAATCATTTCCCCGCAGCTTACCACCTGATCATAAACAAAATCGTAGTTCGGAGATTTGTTTCTTCTTAAAAAAGAATCAATATCATCAAAAAATAAATTGATTTCCGCAAACACCCCATGATTTTCAGGAAATAATCCTTCCGCGATCTCAATGTGTTTTCGTTTTATCTTTTCAATTTCAGTTTGATAGTTTTCCTTCTTGAAATAAAGTTCTACAACTTTCTCCAACTCATTCGTCGTTTTGCCCATTGCTGAAATTACCAGCAGACATTTGGCAAATCCCTGGCTTTTTAAAACCATGGCTACATTTTTTACACTTTCAGCATCCTTTACCGATGCTCCACCAAACTTGAAAATTTTCATTAAATTGTTAATAATAAAATTGTTAGATAAAATTTGTGGGAATATTTTACGGGTGACAAAATTATGCATTTACAACGAGATATGAAAGAGCACAATATCGCTACGGGCTTAAGATTTTATTAAAATTATCAATTCACAGAAATTATTCCGATTGCTTCAATAAAATGGGATTGGTATTTTAAGACAAATATTTTTCAAGTCAGATTTTTGCGATTGTATTTGTTTGATAGACAGGTAATAAGGTCTTTTATTAATTATTCTTTTAAATTGTAATAAATTTTACGAAATTTGGAGAAAACGTAAAAAGCAAAATATGTCAGAGCAACCATTACAGACTTTAGGAGAGTTTCTTATTGATAGACAGGATGATTTTCAGTACTCCACGGGAGAGTTTTCCCGCCTACTCAGCGCGATAAGACTGGCTTCAAAAGTAGTAAACAGAGAAGTAAATAAAGCAGGAATTGTAGACATCGCCGGTGCTGCAGGAAATCAGAATGTACAGGGAGAAGAACAGCAGAAACTGGATGTAATTGCCAATGAAATTTTTATTACCGCTTTGTCTCAGAGAGAGGTTGTCTGTGGAATTGCTTCCGAAGAAAACGACGATTTCATCGATATCAAATGTGGCGAAAACGGACATTTAAGCAAATATGTGGTGCTGATTGATCCTCTTGACGGTTCTTCAAATATTGATGTCAATGTTTCGGTAGGAACCATTTTCTCAATCTACAGAAGAGTTACAGAGCCCGGAACTCCGGTCCAGTTGGAAGACTTTTTACAGAAAGGAGTTAACCAGATCGCAGCGGGTTATGTAATCTACGGATCTTCCACAATGATTGTGTATACAACAGGAAACGGTGTGAACGGATTTACACTGGATCCTTCTTTGGGAACGTATTATCTGTCTCATCCGAATATGACTTTCCCAAAAACAGGAAAGATTTACTCCATCAACGAAGGAAACTATATCAAATTTCCTCAGGGCGTAAAAAATTACCTTAAATATTGCCAGATGGAAGAAGGTGACAGACCGTATACTTCAAGATATATTGGTTCTTTGGTTGCAGATTTTCACAGAAATATGTTGAAGGGCGGAATTTATATTTATCCGTCTTATTCACAGGCTCCGAACGGAAAACTGAGATTATTGTACGAATGCAATCCTATGGCTTTCCTTGCAGAACAGGCAGGAGGAAAAGCAACAGACGGTTTCAGAAGAATCCTTGAAATTGAACCGACAGAGCTGCATCAGAGAATCCCGTTTTTCTGCGGAAGTATTGATATGGTGGAGAAAGCGGAAGAATTTATGCGAATTGACAGTGTAAAATAATGAAAGCAGAATATTCAAGATATTTATTAGAATTCAAACGCCCGAGTGGAACATCTCGCGGCGTTTTGCTTGAAAAAGAAACCTTTATTCTCAAAATTTCAAAAAACGGAAAAGAAGGAATAGGAGAGTGTGCAATCTTCAGAGGTCTGAGTTTTGACGACAGACCGGATTATGGAGATAAATTAAAATGGCTTTGTGAAAATATTCAGCAGGATTCCGAGTTTTTAAAAGAAGAATTAAAAGAATTTCCGTCCATTTGGTTTGGTTATGAACAGGCTGTTCTGAATTTGAAAAACGGTAAGAATCTATATTTTCCAAGTGAATTTACAGAAGGAAAAACTCCGATTGTTATCAATGGTCTGATCTGGATGGGCGATATCAATTATATGGAAGAGCAGATTCAGGATAAACTGGAAAAAGGTTTTCACTGCATTAAACTCAAAATAGGAGTCAACTGGAAATCCGAACATGAAATTCTTCAGAAACTGAGACAAAAGTTCTCAAAAGACAGGCTTGAACTTCGGGTAGATGCAAACGGAGGCTTTAAGAAAGAAGAAGCAAAAATTGTTTTACGGCAATTAGCCGATCTGCATATTCACTCCATCGAACAGCCGATAAAAGCAGGAAACCGGAATGATATGGCAGAATTATGTCTTGAAACGCCTACGCCGATTGCTTTGGATGAAGAACTGATCGGGATTACAGATTTTAGTGAGAAAAGAAAATTACTCGAAACCATAAAACCTCAGTATATCATTTTAAAACCTGCTTTAGTAGGAGGTTTTTCCGGATCTGACGAATGGATTTCTCTTGCGGAAAGTATGAATATAGGATGGTGGATTACATCAGCACTGGAAAGTAATATTGGGCTTAACGCAATTGCTCAGTATACTTTTACAAAAAAAAGTCCGATGCCGCAAGGATTGGGAACCGGAGCTTTATTTGTTAATAATTTCGAATCGAATCTCGATCTGAAAGGAGAATTACTGTGGTTTAAAAATTAGATTTCACAAACAGGATTGTTGTAATGTTCTTCATCCCATGTTCTGCAGCATCTTAATTTAGGATTCCAACTAAGGCAGCCGATAGGAACTATACCTCCTTTAATTGTTTTTAATTCACTTTTTTTAAGTTTTTTTAGATTTTTCATAGAAACATTTTTTTTGGTTTGTTATGTAAATATGAAATTCTTTTTTGTGATGTGCAACACTTTAACATATATTAACACACATTAAAGTGAATTAATATACCTCGGAAAATATATTAAAAGTTTTCAAAGCTCAGATGAACTTTGTTTGTCAAGAAAATGATTTTGAAGTTTTTATGTAGTAATTTTCAGTCGTATAGTTTTGGTGTTTATGGTTTAGTGATTGGCGATTAAATGACATCTTTTACAAAAATCGCTTTCTTAATGTATTCTAAAATTAAAGAAAACTTACTTTTAACTTTTTCCATAATATAAAATGTTAATATTTTTGTGGTAATAAATTTACAATCTTTATGCCAGAATTCAATGCATAATTTTTACTTTTTTAACATTTTTTTTCAATAATATATAAACTGTTGTGTAAGAGGTGTTTGTAAATTTTTTTTCCAATATTTTAAATTTCGCAGGTATAAAGTTCTTTCAATCTCCCAATTCATAGAAAGTATTAACGTTATGTTCATTTAAAAATTTGAATCTTTTAACAAAAAATGCTCTTCAGGAAATAAACGTTCAGAATTATACTTTTACATTATTATTTCCATAAACCCTGAAAATTTTATAAATTTGCAAATTGTCGTATTCTACGGCATTTAAAAGCGAATTTTAATGGAAGAAGAAAAAAAATCACTCAATTTTATTGAGCAAATTATCGAAGATGATTTGGCAAACGGTCTGGGAAAAGATCAGCTCCGTTTCCGTTTTCCGCCTGAACCAAACGGTTATCTGCATGTAGGTCACACCAAAGCCATCTGCATCAACTTCGGTTTGGGTGAAAAATACAATGCTCCCGTGAACCTTCGTTTCGACGATACGAACCCTGAAAAAGAAGAACAGGAATTCGTAGATTCTATTATGAAAGACGTTGAATGGTTAGGTTTCAAATGGGATAAAGTTTTGTACGCCTCCGATTACTTCCAGCAGCTTTACGATTGGGCAGTTCAGTTGATAAAAGAAGGAAAAGCTTACGTAGATGAGCAGCCGTCTGAAGTGATTACCGAGCAGAGAAAAAATCCGGCAGAACCGGGTGTGGAATCTCCATTCAGAAACCGTCCTGTAGAAGAATCTTTAGATTTATTTGAAAGAATGAAGAACGGTGAATTCGAAAGCGGTTCTATGTCTCTTCGTGCAAAAATCGACATGACTTCACCGAATATGAACATGCGTGATCCTGTGATGTACAGAATTCTGAACAAACCTCACCACAGAACAGGAACGGACTGGAAAATTTACCCAATGTACGACTGGGCGCATGGTGAATCTGATTATATTGAACAAATTTCTCACTCATTGTGTTCTTTAGAGTTTGAAAACCACAGACCTTTGTACAACTGGTACTTAGATCAGGTGTACGAAGAAGGAAAAGTGAAAAACAAGCAGAGAGAATTTGCGAGAATGAACGTTTCTTACATGATTACTTCCAAAAGAAAACTACAGAGGCTGATTGCCGAAAATGTAGTGAACGGTTGGGATGATCCGAGAATGCCTACCATTTCCGGAATGAGAAGAAAAGGATTTACTCCTGCTTCCATCAGAAATTTTATTGAAAAAGTAGGAGTTGCCAAAAGAGAAAATCTTATTGAGCTTCAGTTACTGGAATTCTGCGTTCGTGAAGACCTGAATAAAGTCGCAAAACGTGTAATGACGGTTGTGGATCCTGTCAAATTAGTCATTGAAAACTATCCGGAAGGAAAAGAAGAATGGCTGGAAACAGAAAACAATCCTGAGCAGGAGAATGCAGGAACAAGAGAAATTCCGTTCTCCAGAGAATTATATATTGAGCGTGAAGACTTTAAAGAAGAAGCTAACAACAAATTCTTCAGACTAAAGTTAGGCGGAGAAGTTCGTCTGAAATCTGCTTACATCATTAAAGGTGAAAGAGTAGAAAAAGACGAAAACGGAAACATTACGACCATTTACGCAACCTACGACGAAAAATCCAAGTCAGGAAGCGGAACAGAAGAAAGCTTAAGAAAAGTAAAAGGAACCATTCATTGGGTATCTGCGAAACACGCAATTCCTGTGGAAGTAAGAAATTACGACAAATTATTCACTGTGGAACAGCCAGATGCAGAGAAAGATGTAGATTTCCTAAACTTTATCAATCCGGATTCTGTAACTACCATTCAGGGATTTGCTGAACCAAGCTTAAAAGATGTGGCAGTTGGAGAACCTCTTCAATTCCAGAGAATTGGCTATTTCACGAAAGATCAGGATTCTACGGATACAAACTTTGTATTCAACAGAACTGTGACGTTAAAAGACTCTTATAAGCCGGAGTAAAAATTTATTATACATATAAATAAAACAGGGCTTAATTTTTAAGCCCTGTTTTTTGTTTTTAACCCTAACGAAACAAAAACGATAACCAAAAAAATAGGGCTATCCGTGAAAAGCATTTGCGTCATTCGTGTTTAAAAAATAATTAAAATTAAAAATTGTGAAACTTATATATCTATATACCAACTCATTCAAAGGGCTTTCCAAAGAAAGCTGGATGCTTGCTTTGGTCATGCTCATCAATCGGGCAGGCTCCATGGTGCTTCCTTTTCTGGGAGTTTACATGACCGATCATTTAAAATTCAGTATCGAAAATACAGGAATTGTACTCAGCTTTTTCGGAATCGGTTCGGTAATCGGTTCTTGGCTGGGCGGATTTATTACAGACAGAATCGGGGAGTACAGAGTTCAGTATCTCAGTTTATTGCTCAGTGTGCCTTTATTTTGTATGATTCCTCTATTTAAGACAGAAATAGGAGTGGCGACCATTATTTTGCTGCAAAGCATTGTAAGCGATTCCTTCCGTCCTGCAAATTCGGTTGCCATTACAAAATATGCGAAACCCGAAAATATCACCAGAGCATTTTCCTTAAACCGGATGGCAGTCAATTTAGGATTTTCCATTGGTCCCGCTTTGGGCGGTATTTTATCGGCAATTTCCTACGAATTTTTATTTTTAAGCAATGCTTTTACAGCTTTGGTGGCGGGAATTTTATACATCGTCTTTTTCAGAAAACGAAACATTCTGGCAAAATTAAAAGCCCGAAAAGTACAGGAAGCCATAGAAATTAAAAAAGAAAATTCCCCTTACCGCGATGGTAAATTTCTGGTTTACTGTTTCTTCTGTATGCTTTTTTCAATCTGCTTCTTCCAGTTGTTCAGTACGCTGACTATTTTTTACAAAGACACGGCGCATTTAAGTCAGCAAAGTATAGGATATATTTTGGGATACAGCGGCTTTTTAGTCGTTTTACTCGAAATGGGATTGGTACAGGTTGCTGAAAAATATTTCAGCCTTGCCGTAACCATGCTTTTGGGAACCTTCATCTGCGGATTTGCTTATGCCATGCTTGGTTTTGATTACAGTATCCTGACTTTAGTGATATCCATGAGCCTTCTCTGCGTAGGAGAAATTTGGGCTTTGCCATTTATGTCAACCATCACAGCATTACGCTCCGGAAAAAACAACAAAGGAGCTTACATGGGCTTGAACGGAATTTCATTCTCCATCGCCTTTATTGTAACACCTACTTTGGGAACGTTCATCGCCGAAAGATTCGGATTTACCATATTATGGATCGGGACAGGAGTTTTAGCCACAATCATTGCCATTGCATTTTATTACATTGTTCCCTGGATGATTGGCGACAGAAAACACGCAGAATCTTAAATATTTTGGGCGTGTCCCTCATTCCGGAGCTAAGCCTCATAGGTTTTTAAAACCTATGAGGCTTCCCATAGAATTCGGGTCGGGCTGCTTTGGGGTCCGCTTCGCTTCCGTACTCGTTCGTTCCTCACTCGCACCGGCGCCTTCGCCGCCGCCCGCCGCATCCCTCACGCGAAGGAAGACACACCCTAAGAAATTCAGTCCGTCACAGAAAATGTTGACGGACTTTTTATTGTAACGGAGTAAGAAACAAATTTGGCTTTAGCCAAAACGCATCATCAATTTCGTCTGAAGCCCAACTCACATTATTTTAAACAAATCTTCTGCGAATTTATATTTTCCGATCAGAAAAGTATAGTTTTTGCTTCCCTTCATTCGATGACAAAACTCTGCTTTCTATTTTCATTTTGTTCCGTTTCCCTGCTGTTTTCTCAAGAAAGAGATTCTGCAGCACTGATTTCAGAAGTCAGGATCGATGCCTACAAGAAACACACAACTTTTATTTCGTCCACAAAATCGGTTGCTGTAGTTTCAGAAAATCTGCTTAACCAGAATACACCCGAAAGAATGCTCGAATCCATCAATCAGATTGCAGGAGCCAGAATGGAAGAGCGTTCTCCCGGAAGTTACAGGATTTCCCTTCGCGGAAGCACTTTGCGATCCCCTTTTGGCGTTCGGAATGTGAAAGTTTATCTCGACGATTTCATCCTGTCCGATGCTTCGGGAAACACCTATTTTAATGTTGTTTCTCCTGAACTCATCAACCGGATGGAAATATATAAAGGCCCTGAAAGCGGAGATTACGGCGCTGTAACAGGCGGAACTGTTTTGCTTCAGACCAAAAAATCAGACCAGATTTCCGCAAATCTGGCAATTGGAAGTTATGGAACTTTTAACCAGAGTTTTGATCTTTCCAAACACATTGGGAAACACTTTTTTCAGGTTTTTCAGAACTATTATCAGACCGATTCTTACCGGCAACAGTCGAAGGTTGAGCGAAAGCAGATTTTTGTAAAAGACCATTTTCAATATTCAGAAAATGGATTGCTCAAAGCCATGATTTTGTACGCTGATCTCGATTATCAGACTCCGGGAGGACTCACGTTAGAACAGATGCAGATCAACCGAAAACAGGCAAGACCTGCAACCAAAACAGTTTCGGGTGCAAAAGAACAGGAAGCCGGAATCCGCAATAAAATGATTTTGGCAGGAGTTTCAAATGATTATCAGTTCAGTCCGGAATTCTCCCATTTTATTTTAATTCAGGGTTCTTACGTAGATTTTGAAAATCCGTTTATCACCAATTATGAAAACCGTTTTGAAAAGAATTTTGCACTAAGAACACACCTCAATTATGAAAGAAACTGGAAGACGATTTCATTATCTTACCGATTGGGATTTGAAGGCGGAATCAATGATATTTTGGTCAGAAATTACGATAATAACAGAGGAACAGAAGGAAATCCGCAGAATTTTGATCAGATTAAAAATACTTCGGGGTTTTTCTTTCTTTCTCAGAAACTGAATGTCAGCGAAAAATTATTCACCGATCTTTCCATCAGTTTAAATTCAAATTCTTACGACTGGAATCGGATATATCCCCGAAATGAAGAAGGAATAGTTCATTTTAAAAACCAATGGTTGCCCAATTTCGGGTTTACCTATCTTTTGGGAAAAGGCTTTTCGGTACGCGGAAAAATAGGGAAGGGGAATTCTGCACCGACGAATGAAGAAATCCGCTCTTCAAATCAGCAGTTTAATACAAATTTAAAACCCGAATTCGGCTGGAATAAGGAAATTGGGATTCGAAAACAATTTGGCAGCTCCGTTTTTGTGGAAGGAAATTATTTTGATTTCCGGATGAAAGATGCAATTGTGAGAAGGCAAAACGAAACCGGACAGGAATACTTCGTCAATTCCGGAAAAACCGTTCAAAAAGGGGTTGAAATTTTAATGGAATCGAAGAATTTCAATCTGAAAAACAACTTTTTAAGCCATTTTAAATTCAGATTTTCGGGAAGTTTTTACGATTTTATATTTAAAAATTATCAGCAGAACGGAAATGATTTTTCAGGAAATGAAACCACCGGAGTTCCCAAAACAACAATCAACAGCTTGCTGAATTTTACGTTTTTCAGAAAACTTTCGGTAGATTATTCCCATTTTTACACCTCAAAAATTCCTTTGAATGATGCCAATTCTGTTTGGTCTGAATCAAATTTAATCGGAAATATTCAATTCAGATTTCCTATAGATTTTGAAAAAACGAGAGTCAATGTATATCTTCAGATTCAAAATTTATATAACGAAGAGTATGTTTTAGGTTTCGACATTAATGCTTTCGGAAACCGTTATTACAATCCGGCTGCCAAAAGAAATTTTGTATTGGGAATGAAGGTTGATTTTTAATGTCATTGCGAGAAGCGAAGCGACGAAGCAATCTCACGTTATTGTCCGCAATTTGTAATCATTAAAAAAACTTTGGATTCTTTACTGAGTGAAAAGTTTATACTGAGCTTGTCTAAAACTAAACAGATGCTTAATTAAAACTAAACAATAAAATAGATAAAAATTGCTTCGTCACGTTGTTCCTCGCAATGACATTATTTCGAAAGAATGTTTTTCACAATCATTTCCGCATGAATTCTCGAATTTTCAATAAACCAGAGATGTGTATCTTTTCCTCCGCAAACCACACCCGCCAAATACATATTCGGAACATTGGTTTCCATGGTTTCAGGATGATAAAGCGGGTTCAGACAATCGCCCTGCAATTCGATTCCGGAATTTTTTAAAAAATCAAAATCAGGAAGATAGCCGGTCATTGCAAGAACAAAATCATTTTCAATTTCCTGCAATTCACCTTTTTCATCTTTAAAAACAACGGAGTCTTGTTTAATTTCCATCAATTCGGCATTGAAATGAGCAGCAATACTTCCTTCCGCAATTCTGTTTTCAATGTCCGGTTTCACCCAATATTTTACACTTTTTGAAATTTCGGAATGTCGGATAATCATGGTGACTTCCGCACCTTTTCTGTAGGTTTCCAAAGCGGCATCGACTGCCGAGTTGCTCGAACCGACCACAACAATTTTCTGTTTTGCGTAAGGATAAGGTTCTGTATAATAATGTCTTACTTTGGATAAATCTTCTCCGGGAATATTCATCAGATTCGGAATATCATAGAATCCTGTTGAAATAATAACGTTTTTCGCTAAATATTTTTCTTTCGAAGTTTCAATAGTGAAAATGTTATTCTCTTTGGAAACTTTTTCTACCTTTTCATATAAATTGATGTTGATATTCCGCTGTCTCGTAATTCCCTGATAATATTCCAATGCTTCCTGTCTTCCCGGTTTTGGCGCTGTTGAAATAAACGGAATTCCATCGATTTCCAGTTTTTCGGAAGTCGAGAAAAACCGCATATACAAAGGATAATTGTACAGAGAATTAACGATGGTTCCTTTTTCGACAATCAGATAAGAAAGATTATTTTTCTGTGCTTCCAGTGCACAGTTCAGTCCGATTGGTCCGCCTCCGATGATAAGAATATCTAAAATTTCCATACAACAAATGTAAGGAAAACCCATCAACAAAGGCTTTTTCAGTAAAAGCAAAAAACTATTCTTTTCATAATGACCATCTATTCGAAAAATATGAAATTCCTTCAACAGTAAACTTTCAAAACGATTCTAAAAGCATGGCATTTATTTTGGTAAATGATAATCAGACATTAAAAACATGAAAAAAATAATCATTTCCTTGCTGGTTTTATCTGTGGTTGCGTGTAAGAAGAACCCTGAAAAATTCGTTAATGATGAGGTTAATGCTAAAGGCAAAACCATTACGGATAGTTCAATCAGTAGTAGAACGAAAATTACCAAAGATCAGGCTTTAAAAAAGATCAATGAGGACATTATACAGGCTTTAAAGGATAAAAACTTTAAGAAGTTTGCGGAATTTATTCACCCTGAAAAAGGAGTCCGTTTTTCGATGTACGCTTTCGTGAATCCAAAAGAAGACAAGAAATTTTCAAAAGCAGATTTTATCAGATATCAACCTATCAAAACACTTTTCACTTGGGGAACAATGGATGGTTCCGGAGATCTGTACAGAGCGACTATCCATGATTATTTATCAGACTGGGTGTACTCCAAAGATTTTGCGACAGCGCAGGTTTCTTTAAATGAGTTTCAGGGAAAAGGCAATTCTCTGAATAATGTAAAGGAAATTTATCCAAATGCAGATTTTACGGAAAATTTCATCAAAGGCTCAGAAGCCAACTCCGAAATGGACTGGGAATGCCTTCGTCTGATTTTTGAAGAATTTCAGGGAAAATATTATCTGATTGGTGTTGTTAACGATCAGTGGACGATTTAGAATAAATTAAAAAAATTCGACAGATCTAGTTCGATGTTGCAAATACTCAGTGCAATATTTAAACAATGTATAATTGTTGAATGTAATTTTCATTTAGAAAGAAGTTCAACGATCCTATGTCATTCTGACGAAGGAAGAATCTCATAAATAGCTGTTTTATAAGCAACTGAATTGTTAATAACTTATTCCGGTAGAGACCCTTCGACAAGCTCAGGGTGACATCTCTAATACTAACATAATATGATGTCTATACAGTAGCGTTAATATGTAAAATTTTCGTGATTATAAAATTTCCGCTAATTTTTTAGTTAAATTTTTTCTTGAAAACTGTTCAATATTTTGTGTGTTTTCCGAGAGATTTTCGTCTTTCCAAAGTTCAAATTTTTCTAAAATAAATTCTTTAATTTTCCCGGAATCATCATAACTGAAATGTTTTCCAGCCTTTGTTTCATTTAGAATTTTAGAAACATCTGCATCTTTGGGTCCAAAAGAAATGATTTGCTTTCCTGTTGCCAGATATTCAAATATTTTTCCGGGGATAATTCCTTTGGAAGAATCGTTCGGAAAGTTGGTGATGAGCAGGATTTCCGAAGTCTGCATTTCTTCAATCGCTTTATCGTGAGAAAGATATCCTAAATTCAGAATGTGATTTTTCAGGTTTGAATCTTCTAATGAATTCAGAATTTTATCATCAACTCTTCCTGCAAACTTCAAGGTAAATTTTTCAGCAAATTCAGCATTTTCTGTAACCAGATCATTAAGAACTTTCCAGAGATTTTCAGGGTTTCTCAACTGTTCCAGAACTCCGATGTAACTTAATGTGAATTTTGCTTGAGTGTTGGAGGATTTAAGTGTTTGAGTGTTTGAGTCTGACTCGTCAAAACCATTCGTAATGCAAAGTGCATTGGCTCCGTTTTTACGGAAATTTTCAGCATCGGTGTAGCTTGTTGCTAAGGTAATGTCTGCATTTCTGAACACTTCGCTTTCCAGTTGACGGTGCTTTTGATCGGAACTTTTGGTCAGTTTTAGGTGTTTGTAATAAGAGATTTCTGTCCACGGATCACGGAAATCGGCAATCCATTTCAGGTTGGGAAGTTTCTTTTTTAAATTTAAACCAATTAAATGTAAAGAATGGGGTGGTCCCGAAGTTACCACAACCTCAATCTGATTCTCTTTTAAATATTGTTCCAGAAATTTTACGGAAGGTTTTACCCAGAAAACTCTCGCATCGGGAATGAAAAAATTGCCTCTTACCCAAATCGAAAGCTTAGATTTCCAGCTTTGATTTTTACCGACATCAAACTGTCCCGCTTTAAATTTTTTGTTGCTTTTGTTCAGCTTTTCAGCCAGTTGGTAAGGTTCCCAGATTTTTGTTTTTACAATTTCCAGATCTTTCGGAACATCTTTCATCAAACTTTCATCCAGCAAAGGATAACTCGGGTTTTCCGGTGTATAGATTACAGGTTTCCATCCGAATTCAGGTAAATATTTTGCAAATTTCAGCCATCTCTGCACACCGGGACCTCCCGCCGGAGGCCAGTAATAGGTGATGATGAGTATTTTTTTTGGTTCCATTAATAATGAATTCTGTTGTCATTCTGAATGAAGTGAAACGGAATGAAGAATCTCATTTAATTTCATTATCCAGCAATTTTCAGATCTGATTGAATTTCTAAATCTTTTCCATTTGTCTTTTGTCTCTTTTGCGGTAAAGAAAATAAATTCCGACGCCACTCAAAAGAACAAACAAACCAAAACAGATAAGCGAGATCCATTTTCCTTTTTCGATAACTTCCGGTTCGAAGACCATTCTCACATTGTGATTTCCCGCAGGAACGTGAACGGCACGAAGAAGATAATCAGCCTTAATGTAAGGAACTTCTTTTTCATCGATGAAGAATTTCCAGCCGTGAGGATAATAAATTTCAGAAAAAACTGCCAATTGCGGAGTCTTGGACTGTGATTTAAATTCCAGTTCGTTGGGTTGATATTTCGTTAAATTGATGAAGGCTGTTGAGTCTGCCTGAACAGGTTTTCCGTCAAAGTATTTCTTATCGTCTATTGAAATAACAGCGGTTCTTTTGCTGTTGATGGTTCCGATTGCTTTAATTTCCTGATTGGGAGATTCTACGAATTTAAGATCGCTTACAAACCATGCGTTTCCGTTGGCTTTTGGATTCGGCATTGCCTGAGGTTGTTCAGGACCGCCTAAAACCAAATATTTTGCATTCAGAAGATTCAGGATATTCGGAACTTTTACAGAATCCATGATCTGGAAATATTCGTTGATTACATCATCGTATCTTCTCAGTTTTACCGCGTGATAACCTCCGATAGAAGATTTGAAATAAGAAGTGTTTGTTTCGCTGAATGTTCCTAAAATATTATTGAAAATTCTGTAATGCGTCTTATCTTTTTCGGCGATGGTTTCTAATGTTTTGTTCACATTTACATTCGCTAAAATAGGTTCCAGATTTGGATTTCCCTGAACTTTTTCAGCCATCAGATCGGAGCTTTCTGTCTGGAAAGGATTTTCAGCAAAGATTTTATCAACATAATTATCATCGTTCAGATAACGTTTGTTAACTGTCCAAAGATCGAATAAGCTGACTACTCCGATAATTACCAGAGCAATGTTCTGATTCAGCTTTTGCTTTAAAACAAGGAATAAAGCAGCAACTGCAATAGCAACATAAATGAATGCTTTAATAGCATCGATTCTGAATAATTTAAATCTTTCGTCTATAAGATAATCCAACAGGAAGGGAGGAAGATAAGTTTTTTCGTTTTCGGTATGAAATCCTAACAGAGATTTTCCGAAAACCAGTAAAATCAATACAAATCCTAAAGTTCCGCCGCCTACGTAAAGAAGTATTTTTTGTTTGTATTCCTGTGTGAGTGTTTGGTCTGTGAAGAATCTGTATAATCCGATGATCGCAATTAAAGGGAATAATAATTCTACAACCACCAAAATAGAAGAAGGTGCTCTGAATTTATTATAAAACGGCACGAAATCGATGAAAAAGTCTGAAAGTGCCATAAAATTACTTCCCCAAGCTAAAAATACGGTAAGAATAGAAGCTCCTAAAATCCAGTAGCGGTATTTTTTCCATGCGATGAAGAATCCTAAAAGCGCAAGAAAACAAACAATAGCTCCCTGATAAGCAGGCCCCGAAGTTCCCGGCTGATCTCCCCAATAGGTTAGATTCCCGAAACCTTTGGAAATTCTGTCATATTCAGCTTGTGAACTTACGTTTTCCTGAACCAATTCCTGAATTTTAGCCATCATTTCCTTTCCTTCCGGTTCCTGACTTCCGCCTCCCATTAATCTCGGGATGAAAAGGTTTAAGGTTTCAAGCTTTCCGTAGCTCCACATCAGCATGCTTTCTTTATCCATTCCGGAATCTCCGCCTGTATTGCTGCTGTTTGTAAGAATCTGCTTTCCACGAACGGTTTCTTTGATGTATTCTGAATTCGCCATGATTCTCTGAGAATTCATTCCGACTCCGATTAAACATGAAGCGGCAACAATTCCGGACGAAATCAGGAAGTGTTTCATTGGCGTTTTTTTCAGGATACCTCTTATCAGCTCAGAAAGGAATAAAAATCCGAGAGCCAAAAAGAGATAATACGTCATCTGAGGGTGGTTTGCAGCAATCTGAAGCCCCATAAATAGAGTAGTGACGATGAATCCCCAAACGTATTGTTTCCGGATGTAGACGAGTAAAATTCCGGCTAAGAGCGGTGCGAAATATTCAATGGTATTGATTTTTCCGTTGTGTCCCGCTGCAATAGCAATATAAAAATAGGTGGAAAGTCCGAAAAAAGTAGCTCCTAAAAGGGCGTATTTCCAGTTTCTTACCACAACCATTCCCAAAAGGAAAAATCCTGCGGAAAGAAGAAAAAGATAATTAACCGGTCTTGGCAGAAAATTCAGTTTGGAATCGATTTTTTTGATGATGTCTCCGTTAAACTGACTTCCCATCTGATACGTCGGCATTCCTCCGAACATGGAATCGCTCCAGTAGGTTTCTTTTCCGGTATCGGCTCTGTAATCGAGAAGCTCTTTTGCACCGCCCCGATATTGCACGATATCATGCTGGAAAAGCTGCTTTCCCGTAAAAACAGGAGTGGAGTATAAAAATGCTAAAACGATAAATACAACTAATGAAATTGCAATATAAATCAGGTTTTTATTTTTCGCCATGTTGATGGTTATTATCTAAATATTTTTCGGAATTGTTACCTTTTGCTGTTGTTTTCTTTTACCTCTTCATAATCAACGGTTTCTGCGTCCCAGTTGATTTTTTTCTTCGTATTGTCTGAGTTTTTAATGTTCTGCTCCCCTCTGTTTTCATTTCTGTTCTGGTTAAACAGATAGCTGTGAAATTTTTTGAAAAAGATTCTCTTCAGAATATTCCACACAAAATAAATAATAATGGTTGCGAGTACAAACTCAAAAATATGTTTCATCATAATAAAAATATTTAAGGTTTAATGTTCAAAGCCGTTATTACGCTCCGACATTTCAACTTTAAAAAGTTCTGCTTTATTTAGCAGAAGGATTTACCATTACGGAAGAATTGGAAACGCTCGTCATAGACTGGGTTTCTTTTCCGTTTGAAATACTTTCAATCTGTGTCGTTTTTACAGAAATATTCTGGTTTTTAATCCATCCTGTATTCTGGTCAAACGTAATCGTTCCGTTCTGCGTAAGTTCCGTGCTTAAGCTGTGGGTAACTTCTCCCTGATTCTGTTTATTAACTTTCTTTGGAATTCCTCCGGTTACCGAAATTTCTGCCACACCGTTTCCTACACTTTTCAGAATGTAGTGAGAGGTCACTTTAATATTTCCCTGTGCATCAGCATTTTCGCTGTTCGTCCATTTTTCGCCGATTTTTGCACCTTTTTTAGGAATAATCGTTAGATTTTTGTTGAACTGATCTCTGAGAACTTTTTCGTTAAAAGATTCCTTAAGACTTGCAACTACGCTTTCTTTCTGGTTTTTATCTTTGATCAGTGATCCTACAGAATTGGCAACTTTAGTGTAAACAGCATCAAAACCTGTAATTGAAATTACATTTCCTTTGGTGTCCATCTTCATGTTCAGTTTATTTCCGGTCAATGCTCTGTTGATATTCCAGATCATCTTCAGATCATCCTCTTTCGGGATCGGCAGTTTGGTATCCACTACGATTGTTTTTCCCTGTGCTGTCTGAGAGCTTCTTTTAGCGATTAAATTTAAGGTAATATCATAAACATTTCCTTTAATATCATTCACTGTAAAAGACATTTCGTCCGTAGATTCGCTCGTTCCGTTCAGAGTTTTCCCTTGAGGATCAGTCATTGTTTTCGTATCTCTCTGATACGTTGTTAAAGGATAAGTTTTTCCTTTTTCCAGTTTAAAAGTCTGCGTATACACTCCCGCTGAATCTTTAATCGCCGGATTTTCCTCTACTTTTGCTACAGAATCTGCCGGAACTTCCACTGTAATTGTTTTTCCGGTTTTAGGATCTACTTTTGTAATTTTTGCCGTTTCTTTTTTGTTGCATGAAACAATGGCTATGGTTGAGATAAGCGCTAAAGCTGCTATGTTTTTCATTCGATTTTTTTAATTTATTTTACTGCTGTTTTTTAATATACTTTCTACAATATCCTGTAGCTTTCCCTGGGATTCTCCGTCGGATTCATTGGATAATATAACAACTCCCATGTTTTTTGAAGGATAAATTTGAAGAACACCGGAAAAACCAAATGTTCCTCCTGTATGATAAATTGTTTTTGTCCCGTCTTCATAGGTATGGATTCTCCAAAATAATCCTGTCTGATCGCCTTCAGTTTTTACAACAGGAGTATGTGACAAGGCTACATATTTATCATTTTGACTGAGGTGATACTGCATATATTTTACCAAATCTTCTGTGGTAGAAAGAATCCCTCCTGTCGGAGCCATGATTGTTGTAATATTTCTGGGCATTACTTTACCCTTTTCATTATAACAGGTCATGAGCTTTACTGAATCTGTACTAATTATTGTATGATTCATTTTCAGAGGTTTGGTTATATATTCCGAAAGTAATTTTTCATAGCTTTTATGATATACTTTTTCCAGAATATCGCCTGCGATCTGTGTTCCTGCGTTGGAATATTTATAATCTGTTCCGGGCTTAAATGCCATTTTTGCTTCGTAAAGATTTTCATAAAATTTCTTTTTAGAATAATTTTTATAAAACTTTGACAAAGCAAAAGCTACAGAATCCATTGGTTTTTTAAATGTTTCCGACTGATCGGGCAAAAACTGTGGTAATCCTGAGGAATGATTGGTAAGATGTGCAATTGTTATGGGTTGCTTATCAAACTCAAGATTTGTGTAGTTGCCATTTAAATATTTGCGGATATCATCATTCAGTTTAATTTTTCTATCTCTCAGTGCGTGCGCGAGAAGTGTTCCTGTAAATGTTTTGGTTATTGATGCAATTTCATAAACACTTTTTGAAGTCGGAAGTTTTGACTTTCCTAGTTCTGTTGTCCCATAATTGTAAAAATAACTTTTACCGTCTTTAAAAATCCCTATGGAAATCCCAACACGAGCCGGATCTTCCATATAAACAGATGCTTCCCTTTGAACCAGCTTATCGAGATTGGTTGTCATAGGATTATCTGTAGGGATATTTTTGTTTTGAGCATTACAAGCTATTGCAAAACAAAAAGGTAAAAGAATTTTAATTTTCATATTTTACGCTTTCGAAGCGGTAATCATTTTCTGTCTCACTGCTTCATATAAAATCGCTCCGCACGCAACAGAAACATTTAAAGACTGTGTTTTTCCCTCGATCGGAAGTTTTATTTTTTCATCAGAGTGGTGAAGAACTTCTTTGGAAATTCCTGTTTCTTCATTTCCCATAACGATTGCGCAGGGTTCTGTAAAATCAATATCATAAATTAATTTTTCAGCCTTTTCGCTTGCTGCAAAAACAGAAATTCCGCTTTGCTGAAGAAAATCTACCACATGAGCCAGATTCGGAGCTTTACAGATTTTCACATTATAAAGAGCTCCAGCTGAGGTTTTTATCGCATCGGAATTAATCGGGGCAGCTCCTTTTTCGGGAATAATCACCGCATCTACTCCCACACATTCTGCGGTTCTGCAGATGGCTCCGAAGTTTCTTACATCCGTTAATCTGTCCAGAATCAATAAAAAAGGAGTTTTTCCGTCCTCAAACAATTGAGGAACCACATCTTCCACTTTATGAAAAGGAACATCCGAAATAAAAGCAACCACTCCCTGATGATTTTTTCTCGTAAAACGATTCAGCTTTTCTACCGGAACGTAATTGGGACGGATTTTATTTTTCGCCAGTATGGCTTTAAGTTCAGCATAAATAGGTCCCTGTAATGCATTCTGCAAAAACACCTTGTCAATTGTTTTCCCCGCTTCTATAGCTTCAATTACGGGACGCAGCCCGAAAATAAAATCGTCTTTCATTGAATAAATTTTATGTTAAAGGTTCAAAGTTCAAAGTTCTATGTTTAAAGTTTAATGTTTTGAGTTCTCGGTTTTAAAGTGAATCCGGTTCATATCAAGAATTTTAAACTTTAAACCAGAAACAATTATGTTTTGTACTTTGTTCCTTTTAAATCTGTTATATTTAAATATTTAATAAATGAGCCAATTTTTCGGCTTAATACTTCAGTCTGTTCTCTTAATGTTTCAAATTTTTCCTCAGAGATAAAATTTCTGTCAAAAACCCGGTATAACTGTGATCTTGTTTCGCCACAAGAAGCTTTTGCTATTGAAAGAAACTGAATAAATTCTCTGTTCCCGTTTCTTTCAAAACCTTCTGCGATATTATCCATTACAGAACCCGAAGAACTATCAATCTGATTGCAGAGTTTAAAATTATTTTTAAGATTAGTAGATTCAATAATTCCGTAAATTTCTTTACACAATTCGCGCGATAATTTCCAAATTTCTAAATCTTCGAATCTATTTACTGTTGCCATGAACCTTAAACTTTAAACTAAAAACCTTGAACCTCTAATATTTTTCCCCTAAAATAGCTCTCTTCTGCGCCAAAGCATAGCCATAATGCAGACCTTCGTGCATATTGTTAAAAATAATGGCATCCTGAATGCTTTTCAGATCCAGCCCAAAACTTGTGGTGTAAGGCGTATAATCCGAAAAGAAATCACTGTCATAATCTTTCATCAGGATTTTTGAAGTTTCGGTTAATAAAAACTCCAGATCTTCCACTTCAGATTTCTGCACATCCAGATTCGGAAGCGTTCCTTTTTTATAAGTTTCGATCCAGTATTTATCAATTCTGAAAGGATTTCCGCTTAGGTAATAATGCAGCAACTGCTGTGTAGCAACCGTATGAGCAATGTTCCAGTAAAGATTATTATTGAAACCGTCCGGAATCAGTAAAAGATCTTCGTGAGAAGTGTTTTGCAGAATATCCAGAAGGTTTTTTCTTACTTGTCTGTGCGCTTGAAAATGATAATTCATTTTACAAAAATTTTAATCTCCAAAAATAGTTTAATAAACTGGAAATGACAATTTTTGAACGGTGGATTAAAGCAAAATTTATATATTTTTAAGAAAAATAATATTGATTGTATTGAGTTTTAAGCCTTCATCTATTCAGGATCCTGCATCAATGCCGGAATATTTAACAAACTTTAACTCAAAAATGGCATTTTTTGTGTTGATTAATGCAAGTATTTATTGGAAATTTACCCATTATTTTAAATCAAGATATGTCAGAGATCAATCAAGCTGAAGATATTCGTCAATTGACGGAGCAGGTAAAAGAAGCAAACTACTTTTTTTCTCTTTTGAGACAGGAAATCAACAAGGTTATTATTGGACAGGAATATATGATAGACCGTCTTCTGATCGGTCTTTTAGGCAATGGTCACGTTCTTTTGGAAGGTGTTCCGGGACTGGCAAAAACTCTGGCGATAAAAACTCTGGCTGAAGCGGTTCACGGAGAGTTTTCCAGAATTCAGTTTACGCCGGATCTTCTTCCTGCGGATGTTGTGGGAACAATGATCTACAATGTAAAAGACAATGATTTCTCCATAAAAAAAGGGCCCGTTTTTGCGAATTTCGTTTTGGCGGATGAGATTAACCGAGCGCCTGCGAAAGTGCAGTCGGCTCTTTTGGAGGTGATGCAGGAAAAGCAGGTAACCATCGGAGACGAAACCATGAAGCTTCCAAAACCGTTTTTGGTATTGGCAACGCAAAACCCGATCGATCAGGAAGGTACTTATCTTTTACCGGAAGCACAGAGCGACCGTTTTATGCTGAAATGTACGATTGATTATCCAAAACTGGAAGACGAAAGAACCGTAATGAGAATGGTTTCCACTTCACATCAGCCAACTGTAAAACCTGTGATTTCACTTGAACATATTGTTGCGGCGAAAGAATTAATCAATCAGATCTATCTTGATGAAAAGATTGAAAAATATATTCTGGACATGGTTTTTGCCACCCGTTTCCCTGAAGATTACGGACTGTCTGAACTTAAAAATTACATCAGTTTCGGGGCTTCTCCGAGAGCATCAATAAATCTTGCGATTGCTTCCAGAGCGTATGCTTTCTTAAAAGGAAGAGCATTTGTAATTCCGGAAGATGTAAAATCGCTGGCAAAAGATGTTCTGAGACACAGAATCGGATTAACTTTCGAGGCTGAAGCGGAAGAAATTTCTTCAGAAGAGATCATCAACAGAATTCTGGCTAAAATTCAGGCTCCGTAATGAGTGAAGTAGTTATTAGAAAGGCAATTCAGGAAGATTGTGAACCAATGCTGGAATTGATTAAAGAACTGGCGGATTATGAAAAGGCTTTGCATGAAGTTACCTTAACTTTAGATCAGTTTATTGAAGACGGATTCGGAAAATCTCCTGTTTGGGGCGCTTTTGTAGCAGAATTTAATGGGGAAATTGTCGGGATCTCTTTGTATTATGACAGATATTCGACATGGAAGGGAAGAAGGTTGTACTTAGAAGATTTGGTGGTGACGGAAAACCTGAGAGGAAAACAGATCGGCAAGAAATTGTTTGAAGCTACCATAGAATACGGAAAATCTAACCAATACAGCGGAATGGTTTTTCAGGTGCTCAACTGGAATGAACCTGCCATTAATTTCTACAAAAAATACAGCCCGAAATTTGATGACGAATGGCTGAATGTATCTATAGAATTTAAATAGTAGGGAAGTTGTAAGCATGATGATGGAAGTTTACAAAATCTCAAAAAAACGCTCATACACTAAAACACTCAAACAAAGGAAATGCAGATAAAAGATATTGTAAAAAAAGTTAAGCAGATAGAAATCCGGACCCGAAAGAAGACGGAAGCTACTTTAATGGGGCAATATCACAGTGCTTTTAAAGGACAGGGAATGACGTTTTCGGAAGTTCGTCCCTATCAGTTTGGAGATGAGATCCGCAGGATCGACTGGAACAAAACAGCTCGTTTCCGCGAACCTTTCGTAAAAGTAATGGAGGAGGAACGTGAACTGACGATGATGCTGGTTGTGGATATTTCTGCTTCAATGGATTACGGAACTAAAAATCAGCTGAAAAGACAATACGTTGCAGAAATTGCAGCAAGTTTAGGTTTTTCAGCAGCAGGAAATAATGATAAGGTAGGTTTAATTTTGTTTGCGGATAAAGTATACAAAGTAATTCCGCCACAGAAAGGAAGAAAACATATTTTATCCATTATCAGTACCATTCTAACAGCAGATTATGTTCCTGCCATTTCAAAAATTGATAAAGCAATGGAATACATGATGGGAATTTTCAAAAGAAAATCTTTGGTATTTCTGTTTTCGGATTTTGAAGATGAATATGACTCTAAAATGCTGAGAGTGGCTTCCAAAAAACATCAGTTGCTTGGAATGAGAATTTATGATGAAAAAGACAATGAAATTCCGGATGTGGGATATACTTTATTATATGATGCGGAAACCGGAAAGCAGGTTTGGGTAAATACTTCAAGTGTAAGATGGAGATATAATTTTGCTGAAGCCAAAAAGCAGAAAATTAAATCTTTAGAAGAAGATTTTGCCAACAGCTCGGCAAGTTTTATGAATATTAATACAGGTTCGGATTATTCGAGATTGCTGTATAACTATTTTCAGAAAAAATAAAAATAGACACTTTTTGTCATTACGACGAGGAACAACGAAGCCATCTTTTTTAATACAGATTCTTCCTTCGTCAGAATGACAAAAACGACGTTAAAATTTAATAATAAAATTGAAAAAACTTTTATTTATATTTTGTTTTTTAATCTGTGCAAATGTCTTTTCGCAGATCCTTTCTTCCAGTGTTGAGAAGAAAACCATTGCTTTGGGAGAAGTGAACCACATCGTGATCACCATTAATAACCTGAACAATGAAAAAGTTTCTGCAGCTCGCGAGAATGAACTGCTGCCTTTTCATTTCGAAGAAATTAAAGACAGTATCGCACAGACTCAGGATGTTTATTACAGAAGGATTGAATTTGCTGTTTTTGATGAAGGAAAATTTACCATTCCCGAACTGGAATTCAAAGTCAACGGAAAAATTCTGAAAACAATTCCTTACGAAATTGATGTTATTAATACGGCTCAGAAGACCGATCAGATTAATGACATTATGAACAACAAAGAGGTAAAACTTGAAGCCACCGATTATTGGGAACTGTATAAATTTTACATATTAGCCGCCATTGCGGTGATTTGCCTCATCATTGCGATTATCATGTTCATAAAATACGGACGAAAACCAAAAGATTCGCCGGTTGTCGCCACAAATCAGACCCTGAAGGAACTGGATTCCCTTAAAAAGAAAAAATATGTGGAGAACGGAAATTACCGTTCATTTTATGTTGAACTGATCGATATTTCCCGAAAATTCATCGCAAAACAATACCGCGTTCCGGCAGATGTTTTGTTAACGGATGACCTTATTGATGTGATGAAGAAGAACAATACCATTTCTCAGGAAAATGAAAAAATAGTGGAAGACGTATTTTTAAGAGGAGATCTGGTGAAATTTGCGAAAACATTTCCGGATCAGGCAACCATGGAAAAAGATTTTGCCGACATCAGAGATTTTGTAAAAAGATCATCAAAAGATCTTGAATTTGAAAACTTGAGAAAGGATGCCTGATTTTGAATTTTACAGTCCGTGGTTTCTGTTGCTTTTTGCGCTGTTTATCCCTTTGTTATTCAGGGATGCAAGCCGGCAGAAAAGAAAAGGGATAAAAGTTCCTACGGTAAAAAATATGGACGAAAGCGGCGGGATTCATTTTATTATGTTTATCCTGAGAATTTCGAAGTATATTATTCTTTCTGCGCTCATTATTGCCATGGCAAGACCGAGAACTTTTACGGTTTCTCAGGACAGAGACGATACAAAAGGTATTGATATTATGCTTTCTGTGGATGTTTCCCTGAGTATGCTGGCAAAAGATTTAACACCCGACCGTTTAACGGCATTGAAGGATATTGCAATTAAATTCGTTAATAAAAGACCGAATGACAGAATTGGTCTCGTTGCCTATTCCGGAGAGGCATTTACGAAAGTTCCGGTAACTTCCGATCATCAGGTTGTTGTGGATGAACTGAATAATCTTAATCCTTTGGAATTGCAGCCGGGAACTGCCATTGGAGAAGGACTTTCCGTTGCGGTTAACCATTTGAAAAACAGCAAAGCAAAAAGTAAAATCATCATTCTCATGACGGATGGTGTGAATACCATTGAAAATGCAATGCCTCCTGCAATTGCTGCGGAACTGGCTAAAAATAACGGAATTAAAGTATACTCCATCGGAATCGGAACGAACGGATATGCTTTGATGCCTACACAAACCGATATTTTCGGAGATCTTGTCTTTACGGAAACCGAGGTGAAGATTGATGAGCCTGTTTTAAAAGAAGTAGCACAAATGACGGGTGGAAAATATTTCAGAGCCACATCAAATACAAGTCTTGAAGAAGTGTATGACGAAATTAACCAACTGGAAAAATCTGATGTAAAGGTGGCGAAGCTTTTCAATTATCAGGAATATTTTAAAATTTTCCTGTGGATTGCTTTGGGAATGCTGTTTTTAGACGCTTTACTGAGATGGGTGTTTTATAAAATTTTAAGTTAATGGATTGGTATTTAGGAAATTATTGGTTTTTATTATTGCTGTTGCTTCTGCCGCTGTTAGCTTCCTTTTTAATCCGTTTTCTGAAATGGAAAAAAAAGAAAAGAGAAATTTTTGCAGACAGCCAGTTTCATGAGCAGTTATTTGAGAAAAAATCAGGTTTTACCAAGTTTTTTCCGGCACTCTATCTTTTGGGGACCCTGTTTTTAATATTTTCAATTATCGATTTATTAAGCGGCTCGGAAGAAGTGAAATCCAGTCAGAAATTAAACAATGTAATTTTCATGCTGGATGTTTCCAATTCGATGAATGCGGAAGACATCAGTCCGAGCCGTTTAACGGAAGCAAAAAATCTCATGCTTCAGACGATGCAGAAAATGAAAAGCGATAAAGTGGGAATGGTGATTTTTGCAGGACAGGCAACCTCCATTATGCCTTTAACCACAGATTATAATTCAGCAGAAACCTATATCAGCGGAATCGAAACAAACTCCATGCAGATTCAGGGAACAGATTTCCTTAACGGAATGAAGATTGCGGCTGAAAAATTTAAAAACGTAAGCAAAGACGGACGAAAAGTTGTTTTGCTTAGTGACGGTGAAGATAATGAAGGAAATGATGATGCAGCGATACGACTGGCTAAAAAAGAGGGAATTATGATTACTTCCGTCGGAATCGGTACTGAAGAAGGCGCTCCGGTTCCGGAATATGTTTTCGGACAGTTAATGGGATATAAAAGTGATATCAACGGACAGACTGTTATCTCCAAAAGACAGACGGAAGCGCTGAAAAAAATGGCTGATGCAACCGGAGGAAGCTATATTGACGGAAATAACATCAATGAAGCTCCGGACAGAATTTTAGACGCTCTGAAAAAGAAAACAGGATCATCTGAAACGATGGTGAAATCACAAAATGCGAATCATTATTACCAGTATTTTCTGGCAGTTTCTCTATTTTTCTTCTTTCTGATTTATTTATTTAATCCTAAAAGAGATTTTAATGTTTAATAATCCGGATACATTGTCTCAGAATCAGACTATTACTTTAACCCAATTTTAACAAATAAGACACTGTTTATTAACATTTAAAGGAATAATTTTGCACATAATGAATACTAAAATCATTTTTTTATCGTTTATAATTGCTTTCATCTTCCCGGGAAATCTTTTCGGGCAGAAAAATTACAGGACTTTAGTCTATGAAGGCAATGAAAAATTCAACGGTAAAGATTATGATGGCGCGTCTGTAAAGTATCTGGAAGCAATCAGAACCAACAGCAAAGATTTTACAGCGCACTACAATTTAGGAAACGCATTATATAAAAGCAAAAAATACGAAGAAGCAAAAGCAGAATTCGAGACGGCTCAGAAGCTTTCTCAGACGCTTCCGGATAAAGCAGCCGCTCTTCATAATTTGGGGAATACCTATATGCAGATGAACAAGCCTGAAAAGGCAGCAGAATTTTACAGACAGTCCCTGAAACAAAATCCATACAGCGAGGTAACAAGAAAAAATTACGAGATTGCCAAGCTGAAGGATAAAGAAAACCAACAGAAAAAACAACAGCAAAATAACTCCGGTAAAGGAGGCGGTGGTAAAGACCAACAGCAAAATGATGATCAAAAAGGAAAAGATCAAAAGCAGGATCAGGGACAAGGTCAGCAGAATAAAGGAGACGGACAGGGAAATGATCCCAACCGTAACCAGAATAATGAAGGCAAAATCCCTAAAGGTCTCGAAAATCAAATACTCAACAAAGTAAGCGATAAGGAAAAAGAAACCGCCAGAAGAATTTTGAATAAAAATTCTTATTCGATGCCCGAGAGCAACGAGAAAGATTGGTGATGCAGAACAGAATTATTTACATATTACTTTTAATGTCTTCCGTAATTTCTTACGGACAGGTAAATCTTTCTGTAACTCCTGACAAAACAACGTATAACGGTAAGGAAATAGTAAATCTGAATATTGTCCTTGAAATGAATGGTGGTGAATATAATCAGCAAACACCATTACGTTCACCGGACTTGTCAAAATTCAATATCATAGGAAGCGGTTCTGCCAGTAACGGTTATGTAGATCCTGAAACCAATACCGTAATTTCCCAATCTATTACAAGATTAGCTCTTGAACCCAAACAGAAAGGAAAAGTAAAGATCGGATCTTTCCTGATTACCATCAATAATAAAATTTATAAAACCGAACCTTTTGACATTTTTATTAAAGATGTAGAAAAGAAACCGGTTGCAGCCAACAATGCTTCAAAAGACGTTTATCTCAATATGGAGATTGACGACCGTGAAGTGTATCAGGATCAGCCAACAATTGCTGTTCTGAAAGTGTATTCAAAAAACATGGATAACTTCAGAAGAGTAAGAAACATTCATCTTCCTGAGCAGGAAAATCTGGATGTTTTTCCGGTAAGTTTTACCAAGTCTGAGATTGATCCTTCCGATGCAGGAAATATGGCGTCGCAGATTCTTGCCGTATTTATGGTTTTTCCGAATGAAGCCGGTTATGTAGATATTCCGGGGGTTTCGGCTTCGCTGAATTCTTATGCTAACAAAAATAAGCTCGTTTCCAATAAAGTAAAGATTAATGTTAAAAAGCTTCCTGAAGGTTCTCCGGAATGTTTTAAGAATGCAGTCGGGAATTTTAATGTAACCGTTGTTAATACTTCAAAAGAAAAAATTGAGGTTAAAAAACCGATGAATGTTCTGGTAAAAGTAAGCGGAGAAGGGAATCTTAAAAGCATGGAGCTTCCTAAAATTGCGCAATCTCCGGATTATGAAGTTTTCGCACCTAAGATCATTTCACGCGTAACGGTAGGAACGGAAGGGATGAAAGGAGAGGTATTAGCCAATTATCTTGTAATTCCTAAAAAAGCGGGAGAAATTAATATTAAAACAGAACAGTTTGCCTTTTTCGATCCTTCCAGCAAAGAGTATGTAGATCTTGGACAGCAGTCTTTAGCAGTAAATGCTTTTTCTCATGATCAGATTCTTGAATCCCGTACAGCGGTTGAAAAAGTGAATGAGTATACCAATACTTTTTTAGAAACGGTAAATACGCCTGTTTTAAAAACAACTTCATTTAAAGTAAAAGAAAAAAAGAAATTCCACTGGAATGTTCTTTTTATCAATATTGCTATTTTATTTTCCTTATTCGGAATGTATCTTCTGTTTAAAACATGGCAGAAGAAAAACAAATTATCTAAAGAAATTCAGGCTCCGATGCCTTTAGGTTCTGTTGCTGAAACGGAAAATGAAATCCGTGAAAAGTTTAAAACCGACATCAACGATTATTTTGGCTATTTGGAAAATCTTAAAGATAATGAAGATTATCAGAAGTTTTTTCAAACCTTTGATGAACTTGATCAGGAAGTGAAAAATCAATATTCTGTAAATCCTGCTGATCATTTAACAGATTTGCTGGAAAAAGAAAAAGGCTCGTCAATTGCCGAAGAATACAGGAATCTTATTCAGAGAGTACAGGTTGAAAAATATGCTCCGATAAAATCTTCGGAAGGAATGGATGAACTTTTGTCCTCCATTGTTAATTTGTATTCTAAGATTAGCAAATAATCAATTTATTTTCATATTTTTGCGAAATTATTAATTGCAAGGAAATGGAAATATTTAATGATTTTTCGATAAAAGAGATTATTACCTGTTTTATGGTTCTTTTTGCAGTGATTGATATCATTGGTTCTATCCCGATTGTGGTAAGTTTACAGCAGAAATTTGGGCAGATTGAAGCTGAAAAAGCATCCATTACCGCAGGAGCCATTATGCTTGTTTTTCTTTTCGTGGGAAACAAAATTCTGAAATTTATCGGTGTTGATGTTAATTCGTTCGCCATTGCGGGAGCTTTTGTGATTTTTATCATAGCCCTGGAAATGATTCTTGGAATTGAGATCAACAAAACGTCTGAAGCAAAGGCTGCATCCATCGTTCCCATCGCATTTCCGCTGGTTGCAGGAGCAGGAACCTTAACGACAACGCTTTCTCTGAAAGCCGAGTTTCATGACATTAACATTATTTTTGGAATTATTCTCAACACAATTTTCGTATATTTGGTGCTGAAATCTGCAACGTGGCTGGAGAAGAAAATGGGCGATGCAACACTTGCCATTTTACAGAAAGTTTTCGGAATTATCCTGTTGGCGATTTCAATTAAATTATTCACCGCGAATTTTGCGCAATTGGTGCAGAATTACATTAATTTTTAAGAGTTATGCAGAAGTTTTATAAAGTATTTTTGGTACTGTTCATCGTGTTTATCGCAATTAATCTTTATGCTTTAGACTGGCAATCGGATATTTTATCTGAAGATAACCTGAAGTTTGTTTTCTCAATAGCTTCAGCAGCGATAGGTCTTATTTTGCTTTTTGTAATGAATACATGGAGCAAGATCGGAGTAAGAAAATAATTGAATTACAATTTTATATAAAGCCTCTTTCAGTCTGAAGGAGGCTTTTTTTATTTCTGTTTCTTGTTGAATTTTAGCTCTCAAATAATAAAAATCTAAACTAAAGAGCTTTGCTCCTTTAGGAGCAGAATCTGTGTAGAAATAAGAATAAGTCTATCAATCAATCCATAAGATTGATATCTATGATACGATACATTTTCTAAAGATAGCGTTCCTACGGAACGCAAAACGTCCTCCTAATATGATTTCTACACAGATAAAACTCTATAGAGTTTTCTGGCATTTTACTTTAAACAAAATGTTGAATCTTTTGCCTTTTTTCGGTCAAATAAAATTTAAAGAAATTTATTATTTCAAAATCACCAGATTTTTCAGAACAGCTTCCGATTTTAGCTCCGTTTCTGTCCATTCTTTTTCGGTATTGCTTTGTGCGGTAATTCCACCGCCTACAAATAAATGAACCGCATTTTTATAAAGTTTTGAACAGCGAAGATTAACAAAATACTGTACCGTTTCATCAGTCTCAATTTTAATATATCCTGCGTACAGTTCGCGCGGAAATTTTTCAATCTTCTGAATTTCTTCTTTACAAAAATCTTTCGGAATTCCGCAAACAGCAGGAGTGGGGTGTAATTCCTGAATAATCTGATCTAAGTTTTCAGGCTTAATTTGGGCTTTAAAATCGGTTCGGAGATGCTTGATATTTCCTGAAATATGATCGTAGGTTTCAGATTCCGTTACGTTTTCAGAATACTGATTTAAAATATTTCTGATGTATGACGTTACAGGTTTCTGTTCCTCAATTTCCTTTTCCGACCAGTTTTCAGAAACGGGAAGCGTTCCTGCGAGACTCATCGTTTCAAATTCGTGCGTTTTTTTACTAAATTTTCCTAAAACTTCTGAAAAAGCACCCATCCATGAATGTTCGTCATTGATAAAAATATATCGGAATGCATTTGGATAGGATTGGCAAAGATGATTAAAGCTTTCTTTCAGATTAATTTCTTCAAAATCAGTAAAAATTTTTCTTCTTGAATAGACCAGTTTCGGAAGCTGATTTTCTGTGATAACCTCAATTACTTTTTCAAGATTTTTTAAATATTCTTCCTTCGTTTCGGCAACAAATCCGCTTTTATCCTCAGGTAAAATATCACTTGAAATTGCTGTCTGATTAAAATTTTCAGGGTTTAATTCAATAATTTTTCCTCCAAAATCCAATCGTTCCAATCCATCAAAAGAATAAAAACTGATAGGGTTTTCGCCGGAATTTTCATCTGTGGAATACAGTTTTTCGTCGAATGGAAATTTGAAATAAATCATTGTTTGAAGCTTTTTAGAAAATCAGAGTCGGGAAATAATATAAGAAATTCCAACGTTGATTTTTCTTTCTGCAAAGGTATTACTAGTCTTAAAAATCTCAAAATCAAAGTCAGGATTTTTTAAGGAAATATTTTTGATGCTGTAATGCTGATATTCCGTAGAAATGATGAAACGTCGCAGTAATCTGTACTGAAGCCCCAAAGAAAATCCGAGATTGGTCTGGGTACTTTTAAAATCTTCCAGTTTGGTTAAAGCGCCATTTTCAGGAGTCAGAAACTGCATTTTATAAGTCTGATTATTTAGCAGAATTCCTGCAAACGGACGGAAGTTTTTCCAGTTATACATCAATTTACACTGAAGAGCAAATTCAAAATGTTTATTGTTAAATTGTTGAAATAAAAGTGCCTGATTATTTTTTGTAAAATAATATCCGTTGAGAAAAGTGCTTTCTTTATTGGCATCAAGATCAAAAGATGAATTCCAGTGATACGCATTGGCAGAAAGCCAGACTAAAAACTGAGAATCGAAGAAACTTTTGGAAGCCCAGATTCCGATATTTTCTCCGAACTGCGGTTTATTTTCTAAAGACCAGTTTGCACTTTTTATGCCAAATCCGCCTTCAATTCCGTACTGAAAGGTCGCCGGTTTTCGCAATCTTGCTCTTCTTGAAGCCCTCTGTTTGTCGATTTCCTGTTTGTAAGCATCCGTCACAAATTTCGTTTCCTGAACGGTTGGTGTTTTCATCATAACATCATTCAGCCTGAATTTTAAAGGTTTCATGAGATATACGGTATCATAAACGACTACTTTTTCGTAAACGTAAACCGTATCTATTTTCTTTTTCCTGATTTTCTGTGCAAACGAAAAGTTAACACAAGCAAGGAGAAAAAGAAGTATTATTTTTTGGAAGAACATATTCTGCGTTTCAATTTATTTTTCAATAAATACGGTGTCTCTTTTAATGATTTTTTTAACGACAATTATTTTCTGCGGAGTTTCTTCAATGGTGTCGTTTGCAGTCGTTTTTTTTAAAACCGGTCTGCTTTTCAATCCTGTTTCATCGTCGTTTATTTTTGTTTTTGAAGTGTTTTTCTCTTCAATTATATTTGTTGCTGAATGATTTACAGCATTATTGTCTGATTTTTCTTTTGAATCAGAATTGGTATTTACAAAGTGGTTTTTTGTCTCTTCACCTACTGTTTCATTATCCGTAAAAGTTGGTAAAGCTGAATTCTGATTCGTTGAGAAAAAAGAATTCTTCGGATTTATAAAAAAAACGGACAGAACGATGATGATTAAAAACGTTCCTCCAATTATTATTTTCTTTTTCAGGCTTTTACCGGATGATGAAAATGCAACATTATTAATTTTAAGATCGGAAGGAATCTGCAATTTTTTTGATGGCTGAATGGTAAAATCTGCAAATTTACTTTTAAAAGTCTGCGCCCAAAGTAATCCGCCAAGTCCGAAAACAACAAGCAGTTGCGCCATTTTTTTCTTCGGTGTATTTTGATTGACAAAATTCTTCATCAGGTAATTCTGAACCGATTTTTTCGCTCTCAAAAGGTGAGATTTTGAGGTGTTTACGGTAATTCCCAATAAACCGGAAATTTCTGCATGAGAATGATTTTCAATAAAATACAGATTGAAAACAGATTTGTGATGCGGTGGAAGACTGTCGATGGAAGACAGCAGTTCTTCACTGGTGAAGTCGTAAACGAAAACGTTTTTTTCTTCTGATAAATGATGGTCCATTTCTGAATAGGTATCTGGGATTTCCGTAGGTTCTGTAGTTACAAAAGTATCTTTGCTGTGTTTGCGGATGTGTTGCAGTGCATTGTTTACCACAATTTTTTTCAGCCATGCAAACAGAGCTTTTTCATCATTCAGCTGATCGTTTTTCTGGATTGCGGTAATGAAACTGTCCTGCACGATGTCTTCCGCCGTGTAAATATCATCGACATATCTTCGGCATATTCCCAGAAGTTTCGGGGAATAATCGAGATAAATTTTCTGCCAGTTGAAGTTGCTGTTTTGCTTCATAATTTAATTCGCGACAAATAGTAAGTTATTATTTACCGGAAGTTTTATTAAAATTTAGACCTTTTCAAGATAAAGTTAAATCTTTATATAAATGAATAAGGTCAGTAAAAATAAATTTAAAGTTTTCATGGTTATTATTTTAATTGCTTGTCCTTAATTCATCATAATGCTTTAATTTTAACGCAAAGATCGCTAAGATTTTTTTATATACTAACTGTTTTTAAGCTCGCAAAGGTACTTCGATAAACTCAGCATAAACTATTCACTCAGCAAAGAACCCAAGTTTTTTTATCATAATGAATTTCGGACAACCACTTTATTTTCTTATAAGATGCAGAAAAAATAAAAGGTTGCAGTAAGAAAATAAAAAAAGCTCAAATTTTTTTTGAGCTTGATATTTTCAGTGAAAATTAAATCTTATCGGTTGATGATATTGTTCGTCATCGTGGTGTGATTGATGAGCTGACCTTTTTCATCGCGGATCTCTATTTCCGAAACGTGCATCGTTTTTCCTTTTCGGATAAATCTTGCAACGGCTGTTACGATTCCGTCTTTTTTACTTCTTAAATGGTTGGAGTTGATGTTGGTTCCCACTCCGAAGTATTTTGAACCATCAATAAAAATATTAGACAGGCTTGATCCCATGGTTTCTGCCAAAACACAGCTCGCGCCACCGTGCATAATTCCGAACGGCTGATGAATTTTTGGTGAAACAGGCATTGTTGCAGTCAGTGTTTCATTTTCAACATCAATATCTGTGAACTTAATATCCAGAGTTTTTGCAAATGTTTCTCCGCCCCAGTTGTTGATGAATTCTAATATTTCTTCCTTGCTTTTATCTTTTATATACATATTTTAATCGGTAATAAGTAATTGGTAATGAGTAATTTTGATAACATCTAACATCTAACATCTAACATCTAACATCTAGCATCTAGCATCTAGCTTCCATCTTCCTGCATCTAGCTTCTATCTCCTAACCTTTAGCCTCAGAATCATTTCCCATGATATTCGGATTCCAGTTTTCCGGGATTTTAGGAACTATATCATTTTTTATGTAATAATCCTGAATTTCCTGCATAATTTCGGTAAACGGTGCAGATGCAATTCTTTCGTAGGGAATGGTATACCCAAGATAAATGATTTTTCTTTTAAAATCTCCCGCCGCAAGAACGATAGGAACTTTTGCTGCTAAAGCCATGTGATAAAAGCCTTTTCTCCATTTCGGAACCCAGCTTCTTGTTCCTTCGGGAGTGATGACCAGACTGAAATCGTCTTTTTCAAACTGTTTGGCTACGAAATTCACCAGATCATTTTTCTGGCTTCTGTCGATCCCGATTCCGCCCAGACCTTTTACAACGCTTCCGTACCATGCTTTGGTGTGTGCATCTTTGATGATGATTTTTAATGGTTTTTTCAGAGACCAGTAGGATAGGTTTCCTAAAATATATTCCATGTTGTGCGTGTGAGGCGCAACTACAAGAATACATCTGTTCAGAACGTTTTCGTCGCCCTGAAGAACGACTTTCCAGCCCATTAATTTTAGCAGCAGTTTGCCGATCAGCTTTCTCATATAGTTTAGATTAAAAACAAAAAAGTATAACCAAAGTGGTTATACTTTACAAATATATTGAAATATTATCGCTCTTAAAACAGACTGCTGATTAAATCAACAATTTTCATTACAATTTCTAGTGCCAGTTGTACCATGATTATTGAATTTTTATTGAGTGTTTTGGTTTTAATTTTTTACTACACAAATGTAAAGATTTTTATTGAAACAGCGAACAAAATCTTTATATTTTTTCGTTTTCAGTGAGAGAAGAAGAGTGTGAATTTCAAACGGTTGTGTTATTCATTCACACCTTCTGCCACTCTCTGCAGTTTAGTTATTTGGTTTGTATGGAAATTTCGTTTTTATCTTTATCCACTTTGAAGTCGATGTTGGCTCCTTTCATCTTTTTGATGCTGCTTTTCATGGAGTCGATTACCTGATCCGCCTTATTGCTCGGAACTTTTTTTCCGTTAACGATAATGCTGTCTTCATCATCAGAATTGTATTCGATCGTAGAACCATTTACGGTAATTTTATTTTTTTCGATTTTAATTTTTCCGTCTTCGTCTCTTTCCTGATCGTCATCATTAATTCCGTCTGCGTTAAGATCTCCATCGAAGCTGATTCCGTCTTTTTTCACAGGGATCACTACGGTTTTCAAAGGGAGTACCAGTTCATAATCTATGCTGTAATCTCTGAAACGGTGTTCGTAAGGATATTTAATGTAGTTCGGAAGAACAATTCTGTTATTCACTACTTCTACAGGAACGCTTACATTTAATGGAAGATTGTATCCTTTAGCTTCTTTTTTAATGATTAAATAAGGTGTTTTGATGTCTGCTTTTCTCGTTACATCCACATGCATCCAGTCTCTTTCGTATACAGAAACTTTGTCTGAATAAAGATCATCATCATATCCTTTAAAGTTTTGAGGAATAGAAACCTGTTTGAAATCTACATAAATACTGTCTGATTGTGTATTGATCGCAATTTCTTCCGTATCTTCTTTATGACCTTTCAGGAACATTTCTCTTTTTGCCATGCTGAATCCGAAATAAGTACCTAAACTGATGAGTGCAAGGAACAAAGCTCCGATTACCCAGCCTGTGTTTCTCAGTTTTGTTTTAGGCGAAATTAATTTGATGCTTAATAATCCGAATAACATCGCAGGCAATAAACTTCCTAAAGTAATAAGTGCCATAAGAATGTATTTCATATTATCGTTATCGAAATAGAAATTCATCTGGCTTACCGGAGGGAAATCGCTGTCTGCTCCCATGAAACCGAATACTACAAATACTCCGATGAGACAAGACAAAGACATAAACCCGAAAATACCTCCTAAAATATATCGTAATACATTCCAAAGTCCGCTTCCGGCGTTATTGATGTAGGGTTTGTTTTCGATATAGATTTCTCCGACTCTCTGAGTAGATTCATTGGCAAACTGTACCAGTTTATTAGACTCATTCTTAAGATTGTCGAAGTTCATAGGCTTTCCCTTCATTTTCAGGAAATCTGATGCGGTTTCTGCTTTTGGCAAAACTGCCCAAAGAATAACGTAAAGTAAGAAAACCAAGGTTGAAGAAACGGCTGCTGTGAAGATTCCCAGGATGAAAACACCAAGCCAGATCGCTCTCATCGCAGTGATGTCCATTCCTACGTAATGTGCCAAACCTGCGCAAACACCGGCAATTTTTTGTCTTTCAGGATCGCGGAACAACTGCTTTTTATCAGAATATCCGATTCCGGAAGTTCCTGTTTTCTTTGCATTTTTTTCAGAATAATATGCTTCTTCCTGCTCTTCGATTTTTTCCGGGCTTCCGATCTGTGCAATTACTCTTTCTACATCCGAGTCGTTAATTACTTCACGTTTTGCCATAGAATCTTTGAAGATTTCTACCATTCTGATTTCTATGTCATGCATTACCTCATCTGCTTCCGAAGCGTCCAGAGAGCTTCTCAGAGCATTCAGGTAATCGCTAAGTTTTATATATGCGTGTTCTTCTATGGTAAAAGAAAAACCTGCGAGTCCTATTGAGAGTGTCTTGTTCATAGCTTTGTTTTTAATTTTTTTGAGTGATTTGGTTGACTGAATTGGTTAATTCGTTCCAGGTATTTTGAAGTTCATCTAAAAATAATTTACCTTTTTCTGTAATCTGGTAATATTTTCTGGGTGGTCCTCCCGTAGATTCTTCCCATCTGTATGAAAGGAACTCACCGTTTTTTAATCTTGTTAAAAGAGGGTAAAGTGTTCCTTCTACGACATCCAGTTTTCCTTTTTTCAGTTCATCTATTAAGTCGGAAACGTACATTTCGCGATGATTGATGAGACTTAAAATACAGAATTCCAGAATTCCTTTTCGCATTTGCGCTTTGGTATTTTCAGTATTCATCTTTAATAAGTTTTGTTAATTAGTTGTATAATTTTCGAAACCCGGAACCTAGCTAGTTGTACCAGTTTCGATTTTACATTACAAAGATATGTAAATAAAATGGTATTATGCAATACAAAGTAGTGAAAAAATTTAAATTAAATATTTAACTAATTGATAATCAGTTTAATTATTTTTTTAATGGAAAATTTTGGAAATATGAATTTTTGGAAATTCAGGTTAAATTTTTAATAATTTTACCTTTTAAGCTCACTGTTCTTAACGTAACCAAAGCTTTTTTCTGTAATTCTTTATGATATGATCTAAAAGTGTAGCTTTTATAGAATCTACGGACGATAAGTGCCATTTCCATCATGGCAAAGTGTTCTCCGATGCAGAGTCTCGGTCCCGCTCCGAAAGGATAATAAGCGAAATTTTTAGCATTTTCATCATCAAAACGTTCCGGAATAAAAGAATTCGGGCTGTTCCAATATTCTGGATTCCTATGAAGTCCGCTGATGTAAAGAATAATGAAAGTCCCTTTTTGCCATGAATAATTTTTAAAATGATCATCTTCTAAAGCCTGTCTGTCGATTGCCCATGCCGGAGAATGCAGCCGCATTGCTTCTTTGATAATATTTGTGGTATAAGATTTTTTCATTAAGCTTTCTGTCCCGAAAGCGTTTACTCCTTCTGCGACAATTTCAGCCTTTAGCTTTTGTTCAGCTTCAGGGTTTTGACTGATCTCAAAAAAGATAAAGCTTAATGCATTGGCTGTTGTTTCGTGTCCTGCAATGAAAAGAATGAGCATTTCATCAATAAGCTGTTCATCAGACATCGGAAGCTGCGTGTCTTCATATCTCGCCTGAATAAGCATATCCAGCAAATCATTTTTTTCTTCCTTCGAATTTCTCCGTTTATCCAGAACACCCTGAATAATATTTTTGGCTTCAGTACTTTTCTTGATCATTTTATCGATAACACCAATACTTTTCAAAAACTGTGAATAGAAAGGTATTCTTACTTCTTTGGCAAAAACTTCCTGAACTTCTGTAATAATTTTCCCAAGTTCTTTTACGCTTTCTTCATCAATATCTGAACTGAAAAGTGTTTTTGCAACAATATTAAAAGTAAGGGTGTGAAAAAAATCATACAGATCAATTTCAGGTTCATCAGGAAAAGAGGTAAAAGCTTTATTTATTTCTTCGTTCATGATAGAGATCAATTCAGCAATTTTAGCTTTACTAAAACCGGGCTGTATAAGTCTCCTTTGTTTCAGCCAGTCTTTACCATTGTTGGTAAGCAGTCCTTTCCCGAGATATTTTCTTAAGGTAACAGACTGGATATCAGATTTAAAATAATTTTTCTGGTTTTGTTTTAAAATATATTCTACGAGTTCCTTATCCTGAGAAAAGATAAAATTCTTATTCGTTAAAGTAGCTTTAAGATAGTAAGTATCTCCTGCAATGGCATGATTTCCACTGATTACTTCCAAGGGATTATTTACTCCGTAAAAAAGAGAATACAGTTTTCGTTTTCCTTTGATTTCTGCAGGATAATTGTAATTTGGCGTCATACATAATATTTAAATAAATGTAATACTAATCTGTGAATTAAAATAGGTTTAAAGTCAAAAGTCTTATTTTTGTACAGCTTTTTTATCATCAATCCCGTAAAATGGATGATGAAATTCTAAACAAAATAAATATGAAGATACAAAAGGAAATCGATTTTATTCTGGCTGTTGATGCCCTGAAAAATGTACAGCGAAGAAATTATAATGCAGATGATTCCAGAAGGGAAAATACGGCAGAACATTCGTGGCAGATTATTATTCTGGCACAGATTCTGTTTCCTTATGCGAAAAACAGAGCGGATATTGATCTTTTGAGAGTGATCAGAATGCTGTCGATTCACGATTTGGTTGAAATTGAAGCAGGGGACACCTTTATATTTGATGAAGCTGCCATGGTCGGAAAATTTGAAAGAGAGAAAGTTTCGGCTCAGAAGATCTTCGGAATTTTGGATGAACCGCTGCGCTCTGAATTTTTTAACCTTTGGCTGGAATTTGAAGAAGAGCAGACTCCCGATGCTGTTTTTGCCTGTGCAATTGACCGCATTATGCCTTTTATCTTAAATTCCCACACTTCAGGAAAGAGCTGGACAGAAGCCGGAGTCACGGAAAAACAAATCAGAAATATGCTGGAAAATGCCATTGTAAGGGCTTCCGATGAACTGGGAGAAGCTTTTCAGATGTTGTTAATTAAAAATCTTGAGACCGAAAAGGTATTGAAATAAAGGTTTCGGCGGGCAAAGCCCGCCGAAACCGCTTTAAAGAACATTTTGAAAATATTGGGTTCCGGCGACCGAAGGTCGCCGGAACCTTTTTATAATATTTGAATTGGCTTCTTAAATTCATCAATCGCTACAAAAGTAAAATCTCCTACAATGGCTCTTTCCCTTTCATAAGAATACATCTGTTCCGTAAAAATTTCTACATTTACTTTCATGCTTGTTTTTCCTACATGAACAACTTTTCCGATTAACTCCACAATCGTTCCTGCGGGGATCGATCTTTTAAAATCAATTTTATCGCTGCTTACGGTTACCACGCGTTTTCTTGCAAATCTTGTTGCTGCAATAAAAGCCACTTCATCCATTAGCTGCATCGCCGTACCTCCGAAAAGAGTATCGTAATGATTGGTTGTGTTCGGGAAAACCGCTTTAAAAATTCGGGTTTCGGATGCTTCAATTCTTTCTTCTGTAGTCATATATCATTATTATTAAAGCGAAATGAAAATATCGGAACAACAGAAAAAGCAGAGACAGAAATCTCTGAGTATCCATTAGATCAATAAACTTCAAATCGCGAAAGTTTTTTTGTTGTTAAGAAAAAGGCAGGTCTCCTGACTTGTAACCTCTTTATTTCCTTCCCATGACCCTGCACAGTGGATTTTTAATAAAGAATTCCGTTACTTACAGTTGCGCGACAGTTCGTGATTTTCACACGATTCCCTTTTAATCTGCAGTTAAGCAAAACCAGTTTCCTGAAAAGTGATAAGCTTATAAAATCTAAAGTCACACTTTTCGATGACAAAAATAATGATTATTGACGAATTATTCAGGAGTTTTATAAATGATCTGGCTTTCAGCTTTTCCCTGCTTGATTGTCCAGATCGTTGTATAGCGGTTTTCGCCCGAACCGTTAATCATATAAAGAAAAATATGATCGTTATCGATAGCGGTTACGCCCACGTTTTCAAAATCCATGGCAGGCTGAAACATATTTTTAATGGCATCTCTTACAAAAACAGAACCTCTTCCGGGTTGCTGAACGCGTACAGATTTTATTTCCATTAAACCTTCCGGCAATTCTTTTCCTACGCCCCAGGCTTTTACCTTATCTATTTTAACGATGTTTCCGTTAGAATCTTTTTCCTGCTTTTTGATTTGTGCATAAGAAGGATAAACATCAATGATAACTTTTGTTCTCTGGTTTCCGGGAATTTTAGGATTGGTATCATCGGTAAAAATCAGAGACTTTCCGTTTTTCGATTTAGAAGGCGTAAATTTTGGTAAATTATCAACGAAAACAATACGGTTTTTATTCACCATTCCTTCCTTGGTGATGCTGTCATATCTTACGAAAGGTTTTTCAGTATCTTCTTTTTCAGGATATTTTATCCAGATCCATTCTGTTTCTCCCGGCGCAGGCTTTTCGTAAATAAAAACATCTCCGGTTTTCATACGGATCTTGTCAATTATTTTTCGGTAATAGTCTTTATGGACACGCACCATGGCATAACCTTCTTCAGCTTTTACCACGCCGAAAGGCACTTTATTCTGTCCCTTCGCAAAAGCAAAAGAAAAAATACTGAACACTGAAAGATAAAAAGCTTTTTTTCCGGAAACCATCATGAAAATTTGTTTGAAAGTTCAAATATATAAATTAAATATTCTTCGGAAGATAATTATACTGCTGTAATTCCTTAAAATCTTTAATCTGCTTCAGATACGAATCAGAAAGCAGATAAATTTCATCTGAAATATCCAAAACCTCCTGATAACGGTGATCTGAAATAATAAATCCCTTATACTGAGACTGTTCTTTGATCAATTTTTGAATTTCAGAAATCATTTTCGGTGATAAAGCGTTAAAAGGTTCATCCAGAAGAACAAATTTCGAATCGGAATAGACCATTAAAATAACCTCAACAATTTTTTTCTCGCCGCCGGAAAGACTTCCTGAAGTTTCATTTAAAAAAGGTTTTAACAAATCTGATGCAATGAGCTGATCTGCATTTTCTTTAGTACAGAAAAGAGAGATCAGGTTTTTTATTTTAATACCTTTCGGAAGAAATGAGTATTGAGGTAAATAAGCAATTCTTCCTTTCCTGTCCATCTGATTTTGCAGAACTTTATCATCCACTCTGATAAACTGAGAATCGCCTTTCTCTGTTCCGAAAATAATTTTTAAAAGAGTAGATTTTCCCGTACCGTTTCTTCCCAGCAAACCGATAACCTTTCCCGTTTCACAACTGATGTAGATATCTCTTAGGATTTTCTTTTCATTAAAAGATTTTGTGAGGCTGTCAATATGTAATCTGCTCATATCAGTTTTGTAAATATATTAATGATTACACTTAATGAAAAAGTAAAGATCCAGAGAAATAATCTTGAAAACCCGAAATTGGCAAAGAAAGAATATTCTTCTTTTAGCCTCAATTCATAGATGAGGTAATGAAAAACCGGAAGAAATAATAAGAAGCATAATCCAAAATTGACAGTGGTAAAACCAAGCAGGATATTCATCAGCAAAGAAAAGAGAACAGCAGGAATCAGTAATTTTACATAGAAAATCCAGAGAATCCTTATATTTTTAACCATATATCTGTTTAAATTAATTTTGAATTCAACCAAAGTTACAAAAGACAGTTACAAAGCTTTTATTAAAGCATTGTAAGCTCTTAAGTTTTTTGGTATGTGTGCCAAATGTTGCTAAATTTTCTCTATATCTTTTTTTGATAAAAACAAATAAGAATAGATTCCAAAGAAAAGAAAAACAACTGAAAATAAAGCGGCGGCAATATAAAAAGCATCTCCGAAACTGTACGCAATATTTATTTTTCCATCCATTCCCATTCCTGTAGTATGTTCCATATCTTCCATCTTTGCTTTAAAACTGAGATAAAATCCCAAAAGACCAAGAAGTCCGGCTACAGAAAATCCAAGATGATAAAGATATTTGTTTCGTAAGGTTTTCATCAATTGCACAGCAATTCCGGCAACTGCCATTAGAAAAGAAAGAATAACAAACAGATTCGGCGAAATATCTCCTTTGTCACTTTCTTTCTGAGAATCATCGGATGAAGACGGACGATCCTCCTGATTGCTTACGGAAGATGCGTAAGGAGAACTTTTTTTAATGCTTTCTCTCATTCTTTCGTCCATTTTTTGCTTAGAAACTCCCGTTATCAGATCAGTTCCCTTTACAGACATTAAAGTAACATTACCGCATTTCACAAGGAAAAAGGGAAATAAAAAACAAAGGATAACTACAGTATAGCTCGGTATCGGCAGAAAGTCGGACAGCATTTTTAAGGTCTTCATAAATTATTGTTTGGGGTAAAAATATAAAATTTAAAATAAAAGAGCGTCCTGAACAGACGCTCTCATGAGATATTTTGTAAGTACATTACTCTTTTCTGAGCTTTGCTTTTACATTATTTTCTGTAATCATTCTTCGCAATCCGGTAATCTGCTCCTTTGTAAAATACTTTTTCGGGATCATATTCATCGTCTGTGCGCTTTGGTAGATCAGAAACCATTCTTTATTTTCCTTCACTTTATAAACCGTATTCCATGCAAATTCTGCATCAAAAGTTTCTCCTTCCGTACGGATTTTCTCTTCCGTAAAAATGTACGTAATGTTTTCCTGAATCTTTTTATTGGAGCTGAAAGCAAATCTCAGCCGCAAAAAAGACCGGATCACGATAAACAGAAACATAATTCCGAGCCACATTGAAGCCGAAAGCAAAATTTCCTGTTCAGAATTGCCATCCGCAAACAGTTTTACAATAAAGAAAAGCAAAATCAGCAAAGGAAAAGCAATAAGCCTTATTAAAGAACTTTTGAGATGAAACATCAGAAAATCCTTAAAACTGATATGAGTTTTTACCGTTATCATTTAAATTCTTTCCAGTTCGTCTGCGTCAATTGTTGTTTTGAATGTTCCGTAATTTACGATCACTTTATTTCGTGAAATTTTTTCAATCGTTCCCACACTTGTGCTGCCGGAAATACGGACGCGTTGCCCGACTTTCATCCAAAGAGCGCGGTCGGTTTTGCGTTTTTCTTCCAGTTTCTCATTGGTTTCCGTAATTTTTTCAATCACTTCTTCCTTTTTAAGCTGTTGGGTAATCTTCCTTTTTACAACCTGCAGACGTTTAGATTCATCTTTATCTGCACCCAGTTTTCTGAATTTTTCCTGCTCAAGAATTTTTACAAAATCTTTTACCACATCTTTTCTGGATTTCCCTTTTACGTAGCTGTCGATAAAAGCCTCAATTTTGTTCCCGAACTGCAGTTTACGATGCTCTTCTTCATATAATTTCTGGAAATTGAATAGCTTCTGCTGAAGCTGCTCATTCAGTTTCTGAAGGTTATCGCGTTTGTCTTCTACAGATTCCTTTCTTTCGGCAAGATCGGTTTTAAGCTTTTCCACTTCATATTTTTCCTGCTGAAGCTTTACAATCGTTTTATCCAGATTTACAATATCATGTTCCACCTTTTTCTTGGCAGAATGAATAATAAATCTCGGAATTTTATTCTTTTCCGCCACCTCAAAAGTAAATGAACTTCCCGCTTGTCCCACTTCCAGTTTGTACATCGGTTCCAATGTTTCTTCATTGAATAACATTGCTGCATTCTGAGCATTCGGAAGCTGTTCCACAACAAGTTTAATATTGGTGTAATGCGTCGTAATGATCGCAAAACTTTTTTTGTCATAGAAAAACTCAAGGAAACTTTCTGCTAAAGCACCTCCCAGTTCAGGATCGGAACCTGTACCGAATTCATCAATCAGTAAAAGCGTATTGGCTTCTGCTTCACGGATGATTCCCGACATTTTCTTCAATCTGGATGAATACGTTGAAAGATGGTTTTCAATCGACTGATTATCCCCAATATCGGTCATGATTTTATCAAAGAAAAACATTTCCGATTTTGGATGGGTAGGAACCAGAATTCCGCTCTGGATCATGAGTTGAAGCAACCCAACCGTTTTCAGCGTAATGGATTTTCCTCCCGCATTCGGTCCGGAAATACAGATGATTCTGTTGTGTTCCGTTAAACTCAGCGTCTGAGGATAGATCGTTTTATTTTCCGCTTTATTCCTTAAAAACAGCAAAGGATGGAACGCTTCTCTTAATCTTAACGTTTTATGGCGGTTGATTTTTGGTAAAACACCATTGATGAGTTCTGCAAATTTAGCCTTCGCTCTCGTTAAATCAAGATCGAAAATATACTTCTGATATCTCCAGAGCTGAGGTTGGAATTCCGCCAGTTCTGAGGTAAGCTGTCTTAAAATCTTATCAATTTCTTTTTTCTCTTCCTCCTCGCTTTCACGAAGTTTGAAATAATGCTTTACTACGGAATCCGGCTGAATATAAGTGATGGAACCGGTTTTTGAAAGTCCCAAAACTCTTCCCGGAACTCTTCTCTTAAAACCCGATTTTACCGCTAAAACTCTTTGGTCATCAATAATCGTTTCGCGGATATCATCCAGGAAATCACTCTGTCCGTAAGTTGTTAACGCACGGTTGAAATTTTCCTGAATCGCTTTTTTCGCGTGCTGAATTTCACTTCTTAACCCTTTTAAAGCAGGAGAAGCTTCACTTTTTACCTCACCGAAACGGTTGAATACTTTATCAACTTTATCAATAATTTCTTTTCTGAATTCCAGAACAGAAGCATCTTCCATGAGAGTAGGGAAGGTTTCCGGCATGGTCGGGAAGAACTTCTGCAGTTTCCCGATTTGCTCCGTGATGGTTTTGATTTTGATGAAAGCGCTGTTTTCCAGTCGGTAATTTTCGATCAGCATTAGCTTCAGCTCACTTTCGATATCTTCATATTCATCAAACGGAATTGCATTTGAACTTTCAAAACTGGAAAGATATTCGGAAGTTTTTTTCAATGAAAGTTCTGCCTCGTCTATTTCCATCGGACGAAGTTGAAGAATTTTTTCTCTTGTTTTCGGAGAATACGCAAAGGGAGAAATTTCCGCGAGCAATTGCGGAAACTCTAATTCGTTTAAATCTTCTTTATTTATATACACACTGCAAAGATAATTAATTTGAAAATGAAATAATTTGAGAATGTGAAAATGATTTATTGATTTGATCTCTTTTATCAATATAAGCTTCGGCAAGTTTAGTTTATACTTTTAACGCTTCGATTGTATTTGAAATGTTACCATTTTGTAAAGCTTTTCTGAAATCATTAATGTGCTGTATAATTAAGTAATGGCTGATTTAATTTTAAACCTCACAGGTTTCAAAAACCTGTGAGGTTTGTTTATCACTATTTAACAATTAGATTTAATTTGAACTTTAGGCTGACTTCTTTAATAAAATTTTTTGTGATTTTTGAGTCAGAAATTAATGAGTTTGATTACTAAGTTTATTTTAAAACCTCACAGGTTTCGAAAACCTGTGAGGTTTACCACTGTTTAAGAATTAGATTTAATTTGAACTTTAGGCTGACTTTTCGAATAAAATTTTTTGTGATTTTTGAGTCAGAAATTAATGAGTTTGATTACTAAGTTTATTTTAAAACCTCACAGGTTTCGAAAACCTGTGAGGTTTACCACTATTTAAGAATTAGATTTAATTTTTGAACTTTAGGTCGATTTCTTTTAATAAAATTTTTTGTTATTTTTGAGTCAGAAATTAATGAGTTTAATTACTAAATTTCTTTTAAAACCTCACAGGTTTCAAAAACCTGTGAGGTTTGTTTACAACTTTTTAACAATTAGATTTAATTTTTGAACTTTAGGCTGACTTTTCGAATAAAATTTTCGTGTTTTTTTGTCGAAATTAATAAGGTAATTTACTAAATTTATGTAAGTTTGAAATATGAAGCTAGAAACCGAAAGATTAATTCTCAAACCCATCGACGAGAGTTATACAGAAGACATTCTAAAGATCAGAAGCGATGAAACCATCAACCAGTTCGTACACCGGAATCCTCCTAAAAATAATTATGATGCGCTTCAGTTTATTTTAACCATTAAAGAAAATACCCGAAATCAGAAATCTTTTTACTGGGGAATTTCTTTAAAAGACCAACCAAATCTGATTGGAACCATTTGTCTTTGGAATTTTTCCGAAGACCGAAAAGAAGCAGAAGTCGGTTATGAATTATTACCGGAGTATCACAGAAAAGGAATCATGTCGGAAGCCTTGGCTGTAATCGTGGATTTTGCATTTAAAAATTTACATTTGCAGGAAATTGTTGCGATGACGCACAAACTCAACGAAAATTCAAAAGGACTTCTTTTAAAACATGATTTTGTATTGCAGGAAGATAGGAAGGATGAAGATTTTCCGGAGAATCTGGTTTTTAGTTTGAAGAAGAAAAAAAAGAATTATTGGTTTTCTTATCGAAGAGGATAATGTATCTACCGTGGGTTTAGATTATTCTATAATAAATTTTATGAAGAGAAAAACTTGAAGACTCATTAAACTGGCTTAATCAAAATTCTGCTGGAAATGATAGGGTTGTCTTGAGACTGGATAATGGAGATTATGTTGATGTTTTAGGGTAGTATTTTCAAAGAATTGATAAGGTTCTTTGAATAAAAAAAGTATGATTAATAGTTGATAATTAAATAAATTTCTTTGTCATTTCGACGGAGGAGAAATCTCTTTTTATTTTAATCATTAAATTTGCATAGATTCTTCATTACGCTTTGCTTCATTCAGAATGACAGGTTGGCGTAAAAATTGAATTTTCAAATTAATTCATTCTCAAATTTTCAAATTAAAAAAATGACCTGGACAGAAATATTAGCCCCCATAAAAAACACCCCATACTTTACCAACCTTTGGGAAAAAGTAAAGCAGGAATATGCAGCCACTAAAGTTTTTCCACCAAAAAATCAGATTTTCAGAGCGTTGGAAATTACGCCTTTTGAAGATATTGAAGTAGTGATCATAGGACAGGATCCTTATCATAATGATTATCAGGCAAATGGTTTGTGTTTTTCCGTTTCTGAACAGGTTGCCGCGCCGCCTTCTCTGAAAAATATTTTTATTGAATTAAAAGATGATTTAGGTATTGAAAGAACTTCAAAAGAATTGGACGATTGGGGAAAACAAGGGGTTTTACTGTTGAATGCAACATTAACCGTTCGTGCCCATTCTCCGAATTCACACAAAGATTTAGGCTGGGAAAAATTTACAGATTTTATCATCAAAGAAATTTCAGATAAAAAAGAAAATGTGGTTTTTGTTCTTTGGGGCGCTTTTGCACAAAAAAAAGCCGAACTCATTGATCCGGCTAAACATTTTATTTTAAAATCTGCGCATCCTTCTCCGTTTTCCGTGTATAGAGGATTCTTCGGAAGCAGACCTTTTTCAAAAATTAATGAATATCTTGTTTCAAAAGGGAAGAAACCTATTTCATGGTAGGATTTTCTCCTCCTTTTTTAATGGTAATTCCTATTTTGTACTTTCCGTTCAAAGCTTTTGCCCCGTCTTCTGAAGAAGGATAAGGCTGAACATCCGTTAAAGAAATGGTATATCCGTTAAATGCAGCCGACTGATGATAGTTTCTGCCTTCATTATCCATAGTAGCTAAATTAAGAACCATTGGTCGGGTTGCAGTTCCCATTACTTCAACCTGCGCTACGGCAACTCCCGCCCAAATGCAGTTTACTCCTTTTGGACAGCGGCTGTCTTCCGATATTCCTTTAAAGGTTACATTCATTTCATATTCTTTCAGAAATTTATTTTCTCCTTCATTGAAATAAATGATTTCGCCATCTTTATTGGTTACTTTTGTAACGCCTGTTTTATCCGTATTCACTTTTAATTTATTTTTCTTTTGAGCATTGCAGTTCATTAAAAATAACGAACCTAAACTCAGGATAAGGATTTTATGAAACATAATTTTTTATTTTAGATAATATTAAGCATATTAAATAATACCACCAAAAACATTGCCACACCTACCACGAAACTAAATCCTGTTCCGTAAATAAATCCTATAAATGCTCCTTTTGTAGACTTCAGAGCTTTGTTTATATCCTGACTGTCGTGAAGAAGCTCTCCCACAAAAACTCCTGCAAACATTCCTACCAGAAATCCTAAAGGAATCGGTAAGAAAATTCCTACAATGGTTCCGATAACCGAACCAATGCTTCCCCAGCGTGTTCCGCCGTATTTCTGCGTGGTTTTTGCCGGAATAACGTAATTTAAAACAACAGAAGCCGCAGTGAGCATTACAAATACCCATACATAGATCATAGACAGATCTGCATCTGTACCGTATTTATAAATCAAAAGTCCGCAAATGCTTAATAATAACCCCGGCAAAACAGGAAGAAACGTTCCTACAATACCTAAAACCAAAAGAATAAGACAAAGGATATTAATTAATGTTGTGTCCATAAGTTGAAATTTATTGACAGTATATAACAAAAGTGACTCCAAAGAGCCACTTTATATAATAATGAAAAAAATGGATTAAAGATTCAGGATTACGTACTGTAGAATAACACCTGCATTGCCGATGTTTCCTGCAGCATGGTTGTGGAAACTCGTATAATAAATAAAGCCACTGTTGGATGATCCGGAGCAAGGACCTACAGTTGCTCCTAATGCAACAAGATAAGGAACCAGAGTCTGCGGAACTGAAATCGTGATCTGGATATTAGTTCCCGGAATTGTAACGCAAACCGGAACAAAAGTGGTGTTCGGTGCATTTCCGATTGGAGTTACAGGAATTCCTGTAGCTGTAAAATGATTCGTTCTCAGCATCAATGCCTGATTGGCTCCGTCTTTTACCAGAACTTCCCAGTATGAAGAATCATAACTGGTAATTTTTTGCCATGCTCCCAAATCAAAATCAATATTAAGATTGCTGAAACCAAGAGCAGAAGACAATCCTGCGTTGCTTACCACAGCCGGAACAATTCCCGAACTTCCGTTATTCACAGAACATAGTTTTGAATCAGGAACAAATCCTCCCGCTGGAGCGCAGCCTGAAGTATTATCTGTTCCGCCTACCAGATAAGAAACATCCCAGTCCGAAGCATAGATACTTCCTCCATTAGCAACGAAAATAGCAAGATTTGCATCAATTGCAGGGAAAAGTACCTGATTGGTGGAATACTTTCTGGAACCGCAGTTCAGGAAGATAATATCATATTGTGCAATGGTATTTAAATTCGTAAGATCATTATTCGTGATTTCTGTTGCGGTATATCCTAAAGAAAGAATAATATCTTCAATTTTATCATACGAGCCTTTTACATAAGCAATTTTAGCCACCTGATTCAGTTTGGTCTGGGACAGATCAAGCGTTAAAGTTTCGTTATTTTTTACAGTCGCAGCAACTTCTGTACGGAAATTGCTTCCATTCCCTGTCTGAATGTGAATGGTGTGATTGCCGACCGGAGCGTCCAGTGTAAAATTACCATCCGCATCGGAAGTTGTGTAGTAAATCTTATATTTATCATCGAAAGTAAAAACAGAGGCACCACCAATGGCTTTTGCGCCGTTTTGAGACATTACTTTACCGGTTACCTTTCCGGTTTTTACTGTATTGTCTGCCGTTGCTTCTGTGGGAGAAGAAGAATCTGAGTGACAGGAACCCAGAGAAAAAAGAATGATAAAAATAAAGAAGAGGTTAAATTTTTTCATAAATTACAGTTTTTAATTAAAAGACTAAATTAATGATTTTATTATTAAATATGTTTTATTTTTAAAATAATTTTAAATAATTGTTAAATAATTTTTGATTGTTTTGTGAAAAATTCTTATTTAATCGGTGTTGGGAGGGTTTAAAATTTTATTAAATTTGTTATAATGAATGATCAGTTACAGGAAACTAAAAATTTTATACAGGATTTAAGCGAACAGCTTTATATATACATTACCAAAATTTCTCCGGCGGGTCTGGACTGGGTTTTTCATGCCTTTACAAAGCTTGCTATATTAGTTGTTCTATTTTTGCTGGTTGATTTTCTTGTAAAACCTGTGATTAATCTTATCTTCCGTTTTTTTCATAACGAAGAAAAATATCCGGTTGTAAAATCAGTTTACCAGTCCAGAGTTACCAATTCTGTGGCTCATCTTTTTGCTCTGGCTATTGTTGTAGGAATTCAGACTTCTATATTTCCGCCAAAAGCGATTCCTAGAACCAACGTCTTTATTATACGCGCCATCAATCTGGGATTTGTTTTAATTCTGGCGGGGATGCTTTACAGAGGATTAACGGCCTTTAGAAATTATTTTGCCATCAAACAGGATTATTACAAGATTATGGCATTGAATGCGATTTCTGAAACAATGAAAATTTTAGGAATCTTCATTTTTTCTATTGTAGGAATCTGTGTGATTTTCGGGATTAAAGGAGCTACGATTGTTGGAAGTTTAGGGGCAATTACGGCAGTTCTGGTACTGGTTTTCCGCGATACCATTCTTGGATTTGTAACCGGAATCCACGTTTCAACTTCTAAAAGTCTTAAAGTAGGGGACTGGATCAGTATTCCCAAATACAATATCGAAGGAAATATTTCAGACATCAGTCTTTTAACGACGAAGATTATGAATTTTGATAAAACCATTTCTTCGATTCCCACCTACGATCTTTTAACCACTGAGATTAAAAATCTTCAGGTGATGTCAGAATCAAACACCAGAAGAATTAAAAAATCAATCTACTTTAATATCAATTCCTTTAAATTTTTAACGGAAGAAGACATTGATCGCCTGAAAGACATTAATCTGATTTCAGAATATCTTGAAGGAAAAAGTATTGAGCTGAAAAAAGAAAAAGAGACTTTGAAGCACAGTGATAAAATAGTGAACGGAAGACAGCTTACCAACATTGGTGTTTTCAGATACTACGCAGAAAAGTACCTGCAGAATGATCCCGATGTGGATCAGGATGGGGCGATGATGGTTCGTCAGTTGGATATTACTCCTCAAGGTCTGCCTTTGGAAATCTACTGTTTCGCCAATGATTCGCGTTGGGAACATTTTGAGCAGATTCAGGCGGATATTTTTGATCATTTACTGGTTGCTTCAAAGGAATTTGATCTTCAGGTGATGCAGATCAGTGTTAAGGTGTAATGAAAGCTTATTATTTGAATGTAAAATTTCATGAAATAATAAACCCACTTTTAAGTTGGGTTTTTTTATTTTTGCAGTATGACAAAACTAAGTGTAAACATTAATAAAATTGCGACGCTGAGAAATGCAAGAGGAGGAGAAACACCCAGTGTAACGGAAGCAGCCGTAAAAATTCAGGAATTCGGAGGACAGGGCATTACCATCCATCCAAGACCCGATGAAAGACACATTACAAGAAAAGATGTTTATGATCTGAAACCTCTGGTAACCACGGAATTCAATATCGAAGGAAATCCTCACCGTTCTTTTATCGATATGGTTCTTGAGGTAAAACCGGAACAGGTAACGTTGGTTCCCGATGCAGATGATGCCATTACTTCAAACGCAGGTTGGGACACGAAAAAACATCTGGATTTTCTGACGGAAATTATCGCAGAATTTAAAAATGCTGGAATCCGTACTTCAATTTTCTTAGATCCGACTCCCGAACTGGTAGAATATGCTGCCAAAACAGGAACCGACAGAATTGAACTCTACACCGAAGCTTACGCTAAAAATTATACCCAAAATAAAGAATCTGCCATAAAACCTTATTATGATACGGCGGTTGTTGCTACAGATTTTGGATTGGGAATTAATGCAGGACACGATTTAAGCTTGGAAAATTTAAAATATTTCGCCGATACCATCCCGAATTTGCTCGAAGTTTCCATCGGTCATGCCTTGGTTTCAGAAGCATTATATATGGGAATGGAAAATACAGTTCAGGCTTATCTGAAGAGGCTGGCAAAATGGTAAATAGGCTGGAAGCTGGATGTGTAAAGCCAAAGGCTTGATAAGTGTTGTCTGAACTATCTGCTTCCGGAACCCACTTCTATCCTAAAAACAAAACGTATGGAAATTTTAAATTCAAAAATATTTGGCGAAAATCTTTCGCCGACACCGCTTTTGGTATTTCACGGTTTATTTGGAATGCTGGATAACTGGGGAACTTTCGGGAAAGATTTCGGAGAGTTTTTGCCAACGCACCTTATTGATCTCCGCAACCACGGAAGAAGTTTTCATTCGGCTGAGATGTCTCACGACGATTTAGCGGATGATATTCTTCGGTATATGGAGCATTACGGGATACAGAAAGCTCATATTCTGGGACATTCTTTAGGTGGAAAAGCAGTAATGCAGTTTGCTATTAAATATCCTGAAAAAGTGGAAAAGCTTATTGTTGTAGATATTTCTCCGAAAGCATATCCTCCACATCATCAGGGGATTATCAAAGCTTTGGAAACCGTGGATTTTAATACGGTAAATTCCAGAAATGATGTGGAAACCGTTTTAAGCCAGTATATTCCTGAAAGATCAACAATACAATTCCTTACAAAAAATCTGTATTGGGATGATAATAAAAAACTGAACTGGAGATTTAACCTGAAAACCCTTTCTGAAAAATACAATCAGTTTGTTTCCAATGCGATAAAATTCGGTGTTTTCGAAGGAGAGACATTGTTTATTGCAGGCGAAAAATCAAATTATATTCTTCCTCAGGATGAGTTTGCTATTAAACAGCAGTTTCCCAAAGCTCAGTTTTCAACAGTTAAAAATGCAGGACATTGGGTTCAGGCTGAAAATCCTGTAGATTTTGCTAAAATTGTAAAAGAATTTTTGAATATTGTGTAACATAATGCGTTTATTGAGGGTTATTTGTTAAAATTTTCTTAAAATATAAATTTATTCTACTTTGTGTGATATTTTTTAATATTTTAGTCGAAGCTAAATCACTAAATATTAATATCATGGAAAATAAGAAAAACAAAAAGCCGTTTTTTGCATCATTTTTAGAAAAACAGATCGCAGAACCAGAAAAAATCAAAGGAGGATCTGAAACTGTTGCGACAGCTCCATTGAGAGATAATGTTACAACGGCACTTCAGGACAGCGTTACAAAACCTTCCAATGATAATGTTACCATGAAGTATCCTTCAGACAGTGATGAAGGGGGTACAGAAATCTAAAAAATGATTTAACTGTATAAACTCTAATCACAGACATTATGAAAAGAAGCGACAAGAAAAAACCGTTTTTTGCTTCGTTTTTAGAGAAGCAGATTCAGAATCCTGAAGAAGTTCAGGGCGGCGGCGGAATAATAACAGGATTAATGGATGATTCTTTTACGTTACCCGCAAAAGATTCTGTTTTTACCTTAAAAACGCTGGACGGACCTGTAACCACAACACCCATTAAAGACACTCCTGTCACACTGAAATATCCTTCAGACAGTGACGAGGGAGGATTTAATCCAGGTAATCCTCCGGGAATTGAATAGTCATAAAAAATACCCAAAATAAACAACTATGAAAAACAAAGATTCAAAAAAGAAGCCTTTCTTTGCTTCATTTTTAGAAAAGCAATTACAGGATCCTGAAAAAATTAAAGGAGGTGGAGATGTAACTATTGCATCACAGGACAGCATTACAAAACCCGCTGTAGATACAGTTACAAAGCCAATCTATGATATGGCGCAGACTATGAAATATCCTTCCGACGGAGATGATGATTCTCCATCTGTTTAATGGATTTTTATTTTCAGATCGCATTAAAAAATCATATTAAAGGAAACTTACGCTCTAAGTTTCCTTTTTTAATAAAAAACGACAGATGATTCTTTGTATAACGCATTCTCAGGACTTTTACAATATTGATATCTTTTTTGAATATTTAAAATCTAAAAATATTCCGTGTTTCCGACTGAATTCAGATAAAATCAGTCATTACCAGAAAATCAGCATCAACGAAAGCTGTTTTGAATTAACTGATGAATCCGGCAATACCGTAAATTCAAACGAAATTAAAGCAGTATGGCACAGAAAATCGTGGGGAATCTCTGTTCCTGATGAACTGGATGAAAGCTATACAAAAATTTTCCTGAAAGAATATGCTGCCCTCAGAAACAATCTTTTCACTTTACTGGAAAACATTCCGTGGATCAATCCGTTTGAAAATGAAAATAAGATTGACGGCAATAAAATGCATCAACTAAAGATTGCCAAAAAAAACAATCTTACTATTCCCGAAACTATTTTTTCAAACGATTCAGAACAAATAACCGAGTTTTTCCATCAGAAATGTAACGGAAAAATGGTGGCAAAACTTCATGGCGCGCTTTCCAAGTCGATGAACGCAGAAAATTTCCTCTCTACCAATATTATCGATGAAAATTCTCTCGAAAATATAGACGATATAGAATACTGTCCCATGATTTTTCAGCCCTACATTGAAAAAGAATATGAACTGAGAATACTTTATCTTGACAGAGAATTTTTTACCGGAAAAATCAATAACAGCGAAAATGCCGACTGGAGAATAGCCAATAAGAATTATTTTTGGTCAGAATATCACTTACCGGAACATATTAAAATCGGTCTCACCTCAATGATGCAGGAAATGGGATTGTACATCGGAGCAATCGATATGATAAAAAGCAAAGACGGAAACTACTATTTTCTGGAAGTAAATCCGCAGGGAGAATGGGGAATGCTCCAGAAAGAACTCAATTTCCCAATTGCGGAAAGAATTGCCGATAACCTTATAAAAAGAATGAAAACCAATGAATAAAATTTTAATAATTACCCATACAGGAGATAATTTTTCCATAGAAAAAGTAACGGAATATATTGCTGAAAACCATTGTGAAGTCATCCGTTTCGACGTCGATTTATACCCTTTGCAAAATAAATTATCTACCCGTTTTGAAGACGGAAAGTGGATCAGTATTTTAGAAACTCCTGAAAAAAGACATCGTTTGGACGATATTTCCGCGGTCTGGTACAGAAGAGCCTACAATATTGGATCTGGTCTGAAAGAAGAGCTGGATTCTAAATTTTACGGTGCAGCCATGGGAGAGATCAGAACGACACTATTTGGGTTTTTAGAGTCTATTGATGTCTATGCATTAGGGAAACCAAGTGTTTACAGAAGAGTAGACAGCAAGGAAGAACAATTGAAAATAGCTCATAAAATTGGACTTAAAATTCCGGAATCCTGCCTTACGAACAATCCGGAAGAAGCGAAACAGTTCATTGTAAAACATAAAAATGTAGTTGCCAAAATGCAGACCGGATTTGCTATTTATGAAGACGGTGTTGAAAGTGTTGTATTCACTAATGTGGTAAAGGAAGATAAACTGGAAGAACTGGATACGCTTTTATACTGTCCGATGCAGTTTCAGAAAAAAATTGAAAAGAAAAAAGAGCTCCGCATTACCATTGTAGGAAGAGAAGTTTACGCTTTTGAAATCGATTCCCAACAGTCGGAAGCCGCAAAAATAGACTGGAGAAAAGACGGGGTAAATCTTATCGATAAATGGATTCCTGCGGAACTTCCGACAGACATCGAAGCAAAATTGCTGGAACTTTTAGACGTTTACAATATCGATTACGGAGCTATTGATATGATCGTTTCGCCCGAAGACGAATATTATTTCATCGAAATCAACTGTGCCGGAGAATTCTTCTGGCTGGATAATCTCACCGAAGGAAACCTTATTTCCAAAAGTATTGCCGATATCTTATGTGATAAAGCTCCAAGAAGAAACAATATGGTTTTGGTCTAAAATTCTTCTAACACAAGATGATACAAAAAACGGGCGAAAGTCCGTTTTTTTATTTAATGATCATCTTATTTATTGCTCAAAATGGAAACACCAAAACTTTTGCTGTTTTTATCCATTTAAAAAACAGAAATCTCCCTTAAAAATCGCAAATTTGCATAACGTAGAATATTATCATAATTTAGTAAGCAATCAAGTAAAAAAAATTGATGGTTTTTGTAACGGGAGCAACCGGAATTTTAGGCAGAGTAATCGTTTTGGAACTTCTTAAAAAAGGAAAAAACGTTCGTGCAGCAAAAAGACCGACGAGCAATTTAAACGAAGTAAGGCATTCCTATACATTTTATACGGAAAATCCCGATGATTTTTTCAACCGAATCGAATGGATCGATGTAGATTTTGATGATATTCTCTCTCTTCAGGAAGCCTTAAAAGGAATTGATGAGGTGTATCACTGCGCTGCTAAAGTGGGTTTCAATCCCAAAGACAGCAAAGAAATTTACCACACGAACATTAAGGGAACAGAAAATTTACTTTATGCCTGTGAAGGTGCTGAAGTGAAGAAATTCCTTCATGTAAGTTCTATTGCTGTTCTCGATAATTTTAATGAAAAAGGTGAGCTGGATGAAGAATCCGATTTTAACCCGAAAGAAGACCATTCTGCTTATGCAATCTCAAAACATATTTCTGAAATGGAAGTCTGGAGAGCTTCTGCTGAAGGGTTAAACGTCGTTATTGTAAATCCGGGAATGATTATCGGAAGCGGAAACTGGGGAAACAGCAGTGGCGATATTTTTCCCACTTTCGAAAAAAACAGTTTTACTTTTTCAGGAGGAACAAGCTATGCGGACGTGAGAGATGTTGCCGCAATCTCTGTTGAACTGATGGAGAAAAATATTTTTGGAGAACGGTTCATCATCATTTCCGAGAACAGAAGATATACAGAATTAGGAAAGCAGATCCGAAAGAAACTGGGGCTGAAGGAAGCGAAACTCCTGTCACAATTTCAGCTGAATATAGGAGTTTTGGCAAATACATTATTCGGATGGCTGATTCCGGCTTTAAGAATGGCGACAAGATCCAATGTAAAAGCAATTTCTGAGATGAATATTGTTTCCAACGAAAAAATAAAAAGCAGATTGAATTATCAGTTCATTCCTCTTTCGGAAAGTATTGATTTTCATTTAAATAATTATATCAACGATAAAAAGATAAAGCAATGAATCTTGCAGAGGCAATTATCTTAAAAAATACAGAAAAGCATCCCATAAAATCTGCTATCGGATTTAAAAAGAAAGATGCGGGCTGGAAAGAACTGAGCTGGAAAAAATTCAGTGAAATTGTATATAAAACAGCCAATGCGCTTAAAAATGCAGGCATTCAGGAAAATGATAAAGTAGCCATTTATTCGGATAACTCATCGGAATGGATGATTTTTGATCTCGCAGTGTTAGCAATCGGAGCCATTACGGTTCCAATCTATTCTACTAATAATGCAGAACAGGCAGAATATATCATCAACGATTCGGAAGCGAAGGCTATTTTGGTGGGAGATCAGGCTCAGTACGATGCGTGTCTGGAAATTTTGAAAAAAGAAAGTACAAATCTACAGACTATAATCATTTCTAAAAAAGCAGTCTGGATCAAAAAAGAATTCAGCAGTTTTTATCTTGAAGATTTTATTGCCAAAAGCGCTCCCAAATTAGAATTCTGCAAGAAAGAATATGAAGATATTGCCACGCTTATCTACACTTCCGGAACTACAGGAACGCCGAAAGGAGTCATTCTCACGCACGGAAATTTCATAAAAGCTTTTGATGCCCATTTTGAATTTTTTAAGTTTAAAAACTTCGAAGAAGAACTTTCTCTGGCATTTTTACCATTAACCCACGTTTTCGAAAGAAGCTGGAGTCTTTTGTGTCTTTACGGAGGCGCAAGAGTTTATTTCCTTGAAGATCCGAAGAATATCGCCAATGCTTTGGAAGAGGTAAAACCGACCATGATGTGCGCGGTGCCGAGATTTTTCCAGAAAGTCTACGCCGGAGTTTTGGAAAAGGCAGAAGAAGGTTCATCGCTGAAGAAAAAAATCTTCAAATGGGCTTTGGAAACCGGATCGCAGACCGCAGAATTAAGAAGAAGAGAACAGCCGGTTCCGTTTGGATTAAAAATAAAAGAAAATATTGCCGAATCTTTGGTTTTTAGTAAAATTAAAGAAAAAATGGGCGGAAGATTATGGTTTCTGCCTTGTGGCGGAGCTTCATTATCTCCTGAAGTGACGAAGTTTTTTGAATCGGTTGGAATTCATGTGACGGTTGGCTACGGTTTAACGGAAACTACGGCAACTTTAACCGCTTTTCCTTTGACGAATTTTGAACACGGAAGCTGCGGAAAACCTCTTCCGGGCTTGGAGATCCGAATCGGGGAGAACGACGAGATTCAGGCAAAAGGAAACGGAATCATGAAGGGATATTACAAAAAGCCTGAAGAAACGCAGAAAGTTTTCACCGAAGACGGCTGGTTTAAAACTGGAGATGCCGGAACCATCGACAGCAAAGGAAATCTTACCATTACAGACCGATTGAAAGATCTCATGAAGACTTCCAACGGAAAATACATCGCGCCGCAGCAGATTGAAAATATCTTGACCAACAACAATTTCATTCAGCAGATTTTCCTGATTGCGGAAGGAAAACAGTTTGTTTCCGCGTTGGTTGTTCCAAACTTTGAATTTTTAAAAGAATATCTTAAGAAAAATAATATTGCTTTCACCAATTGGGAAGAAATTGTAAAAAACGAAAAGATACACGATTTTTACAAAGACAAAATTAAAGAGCTGCAAAGCCATTTATCCGATTACGAAAAAGTGAAAAAATTCACTTTGATGCCTTCGGAATTTGATATCAATACAGGAGAAATTACTCCGACATTGAAGGTAAAAAGAAATGTAGTGCTTAAAAAATATGCAGATCTTATTGAGAAGATGTATTAAATTTTTAAGGCTGAGTGAAGATAGAGCTGTAACAGCTGTACATTAAGCAGATCTCACCTTGCAAAAATTGAAATTATGACAACACAGGAATTTTTAGGAAAAAAAGATTTTACAATAAACAATCAGACGGTTTCAGAAAGCTGTCCTTCCAATATTGCCTTAATTAAATATTGGGGGAAATACGACAATCAGATTCCCGCCAATCCAAGCATCAGTTTTACATTAAATCATTGCAGAACGAATACTTCGATGGAGTTTTCTGCCAATGAATCTTTTTCTGTGCGGACTTTTCTTGCCGGAAATGAAGAAGTAAAATTTGCTGAAAAAATTGAAAAATATTTCAGAAATATCGAACAGTATCTTCCATGGATTTTACAGGGGAAATACATCATCAGAACCGAAAATACTTTTCCTCACAGCTCAGGAATTGCAAGTTCGGCTTCCGGTTTTGGGGCGATAGCTAAATGTCTGATGAATCTTGACGAAACATTTTCAGGAAAAACTTCGGATGAAGAATCGTTGAGAAAAGCCTCTTTTTTAGCAAGATTAGGAAGCGGAAGCGCCTGCAGAAGTCTTTACAACGGATTGGTTGTGTGGGGCGAATCTCAGGTAAAAGGAAGTTCTGATCTTTTTGCAGTACAATATCCGAACGAAGAAATCCATGAAATTTTTAAAGATTTTAACGATTGGGTTTTACTCATTCATGAAGGGCAGAAAAGCGTTTCTTCCACCGTTGGTCATGGTTTGATGAATACCAATCCTTACGCAGACAGAAGATTTCAGGAAGCAAGGGAAAACTTTGGTCCGATGAAAGAAATGTTAGCCAGCGGAGATTTGCAGCGTTTTATTAAACTGGTAGAACACGAAGCATTAACACTTCATGCCATGATGATGATTAGCGATCCTGCATTTATTTTAATGAAAACAGGAACTTTGGAAGTCATCAATAAAATCTGGGATTTCAGAAAAGAAACCGGTTTGCCACTGTTCTTCACGTTAGACGCAGGAGCCAATGTTCATCTTCTCTTCCCGAATGACGGCTCAGAAGGAAAAATAAAATCTTTCATTGAAGCCGAACTGTTACAGCATACGCAGAATAACGGAGTGGTGAAAGATGTGATGAAGTTTTAGAAGTAATTCAAAATATCAGGGTTAAAGACATATTTAAAATCTTTAACCCTATTTTATTTCTCCAAAATTCCTCTTATTTTATTCGCGTTGGAAATCAGCTCTTCCAGATATTCGAAATTCTCTTTTTCCAGAGCGGCTTTAAACTTTCTTAGCTGAGCAATATGTTCATTTAATACATCCAGAACATTTTCTTTATTTTGTTTAAAAATCGGAACCCACATTTCCGGATGAGATTTTGCCAGACGAACAGTGCTGGAAAAACCGGAACTTGCCAATTGAAAAATGGTTTCTTCTTCTTTCTCTTTTTCTAAAACCGTATTGGCTAATGCGTAAGAAGTAATGTGGGAAATATGCGAAATGTAAGCGGTGTGAACATCATGATCTTCCGCATTCATGTAAATCAGATGCATATCAAGACTTTCGACAATTTTTTCAACCAATTCTAAAGCATCTTTCGCAGATTCTTCTTTATCGCAGATAACGCCGGCTTTTCCGGAGAAACTTTCTGAAACTGCCGATTTTGGTCCGTTATTTTCCGTTCCCCACATCGGATGGAAAGCTACAAATCTCGATCTTTTCGGATGGTTTTTTACCGCATTTACAATTCCCGCTTTGGTAGATCCTGCATCCATTACCGTCTGATTTTCCGAAATCAGGTCTAAAATATTCGGTAGTAATTTTCTCGCGGCATCTACAGGAATGGCAAGAATCACCAGATCAGAATTTTTGATTCCGTATTCCAGATCTACTTTTGCATCGATTATTTTGAGTTCTAATGCTTCATTCAGATGCTCATTGCTGTTATCAATACCGTAGACGAAATCGGCAATTCCTTTTTGTCTTAATTTTAATGCAATCGAGCCCCCGATTAATCCTACACCAATTATACTTATTTTCATCGTTTAAATTTTAAAATAAAAAACCCCGCCCAAGGACGAGGTTTTGTTTTATCTATATGAAATCCTTATCCCAGATCTGAGTTAAAAATTCCGTAATAATATGTTCCGTTGTTTGTAATCACGAGACAAAGGTAAATAATTTTTTTTTAATCAGGACTAAAAAGTGAATTGTGAATTTTGCTTCATGAGTCAAATTTTTTACAGGTCAATTAACTGCGTTGTCAATTCGCTGTGTAGTTAATTTATTTCATTGTGAATTTAAGAATTAACCATTGCTTGTGTAGCAAAATTCACTATTCAAATCATTAAGGATTGCTGATAATCAATGTTGAAGGAATATCCGATAACCAGATACTTTTCGTATCGATGAGGTTTTTCCAGCTTTTGCTGCTGATGAGCATTAAATCCTGTGAATTCAGAAATTCTTTCTCAATTTTTTTCTCATTGTATAGCGTGATGTGATTCGGCGCAACCTGTTCGATGCTTCGGATGAGTTCTTTCACTTCAATATTATTCCGGATCTGTCCTGCAACATCTAAGATAATAATTTGGGAATTGTTATTATTGATGAGTCTTTTCGCATATTCAAGCAGATAAAAATCACTTAAATTAAAGATCGGGACAAAAACTTTGTCTGCGGACGTGAATTCTTTTTCCACCAGAATCCCAACAGGAATATGGGTTTTATCCAGAATCTGTAACGTAAAATCGTCAAAAGGCGAGTTGTTGAAAATGTTGCCTTTCCCTTTTACCGTATTTAAAAGTTTTTCCGGATTAATAATTTTTGTCGTGAAACCAAGCAGTCTTCCCAGTAAACTTCCTTCATACATGGATTTTCCGAGCATGATGAGAAGAAGGTCATAATTTCCTTTGTTGGTAATATGCGTAAGGTCGTTTTCAATATCATTGGAAGCTTTAAAAAGTGTGGTAACTTCAAGATTCAGATCATTGGACGTTTCTATTACATTTTTAAACTGCTCATTTTCGTATTCATTAATATCATAAGCGTGCATTTCGTTCACAGGAGCAATATTCATTGCGGTTATGCTTTTATTGCCGTTCATTTTATTGGTAAAATCATGAGCCAGTTTCAGCAGCGTACTTCCGGATTCCGGATGGTCAAAAGACAATAAGACTCTGTATTTCGCATCATTTTCCGGAGATTCGTCTTCATCTTTTTTAGATTTAAAAATAAAATTGATGAAATCCAGTGCCGGTCCTGTCATGAAAGTTGTAAACAGCGCCATAATTACCATCATCGCAAATATCTGAGGACTTAAAACGCCCAGATCATAACCGATATTCAGGACAATAAGTTCCATTAAACCTCTGGTGTTCATTAAGGCTCCGATCGTTAAACTTTCTTTCCAGTTGATGCCTAAAAATTTTGCGGTTAATGCACTTCCTGCAAACTTTCCGATTACTGCGGTTAAAATAATGAATCCTGCCGTAATCCAGAGATGACTGTCATTCAGTAGCCCGATTTGGGTACGAAGTCCTGTAAATACAAAGAATAATGGAAGCAAAAGCACTAAAGCGACATCTTCCACTTTATCAATAAACAAAGTTCTGAATTTTGCATTTTCAGGCATGATCGCTCCTGCCATAAAAGCTCCGAAAAGCGCATGAATCCCAATAACTTCCGTAGCATAAGCCGAAAGAATCAAGGTTAAAAAGAAAATCGCAACCATGGGTTTGTTGATGGTACTTTTTCCTGCCTGTAAGTCACCGATTCTTTTCAGGAATGGTCTTACGATTTTAATCATGAAAAATACATAGGCAATTGCCATCAGAATTACATAGAGTGAACTTTCGAACGATCCTGCTTTTACGATAGCAATTACGGCTGCTAAAATACACCATGCCGTAATATCATCGGCTGCAGCACAGGTAATAACCACAGTTCCCAGTTTGGTTTTCTGAAGATTTCTTTCCTGAACGATTCTTGCCAAAACAGGAAATGCCGTGATGCTCATGGCAATAGCGATAAAAAGCGCGAATGAGGTAAACTGAATTCCTTCCGGCGCAAATTCTTTATAAATGAAATAAGACAGACCAATTCCCAAGGCAAAAGGGATTATAATACTTGCATGACTAATTACAACGGCATCATGTGCTTTTTTTCTTAAAACACTTAGATCCAGTTCCATTCCCACAATGTACATGAAAAGGATAAGCCCGATCTGGCTTAAAAACTGAAGATTTCCTAAAGATTCTTTCGGGAAAAGAAATGCCGAAAATTCCGGGAAGTACATTCCTACAAGGGAAGGTCCCAGAACAATTCCTGCGATCATTTCACCGATCACGGAAGGCTGCTTGATCTTCATACAAATCCAGCCGAAAAGTCTTGCAACAAGAATAATCGTAACGATTTGCGCCAGTAATAAAGCTAAAGGATGGTGAAGATTGGTCTTGAATGATTCTAAAAAGTTGTCCCAACTGGAACTGTTGTTTGTTTTTGTAATGATCTTTTCTCCGATTTCCAAAGTCTGCCCTTCAATGATGAAAAAATACATCAGTGATGAAAAAACAATAATGGTGGAAATATAAAAGATGATATTTCTGTATTTTCCCCAATTCATGATTCCAAATTTTAGACAAAATTGCTAAGAAAATCGGAAAAAAAAGATGATTTTTAATCAAATGTAATGAAAAGAAAGAATTTTGCAGTGAAATCTAATGTCCCAATAAATCGGAAAGAGATTTCCTGTAGGTTTCCCCGATCTGAAGCTTTAAAAAGCGGTCATTTCCCAGAGAAACAGTAGTAATAATTTCGTTGGTAGAAAATACTTTTACAGCAGATAAAGCGATGATTTCTTTTTTGTTGACCTGCGCAAAATCTTTTGCAGGAAGCATTTCCAGAAGGTTTTTGAAATTCAGGTTTTTTAGAACAATATTGGTTCCGTCCTTAAGAAGGATTTCCTTATCACGACTGTCGATTTCCGAAGTTTTGATGTAGGCGATCTGGTCCGTAAAAATTACGGTTTTGCCGATGTTGGTATTCCACTCGATAAAATCTTTTTTATGGGTTTTCCGGAGCAATTCTGCTGCTTTTTCGAAAGCCTGGGTTAACCTTTCTTTTTTGATGGGTTTTCTTACATAATCCACAACATTCAGGTCGAAAGCTTCGGCTGCATATTCTTTGTAAGCGGTGGTAAAAATGATTTTTTTTGAGCCTGAAATGGCTTCTGCAACCTGCAATCCGTTTATTCCGGGCATTTCGATGTCTAAAATGCAGACGTTGCAGTCGATGTTTTCAATTTCGTTCAGAAAAATTTTAGGATCATTAAATGCTTTTACAACTTCCACATTTTCAATCTGTTCGCATAGAAGTTTTAAATAGCTGATTGCCAGTAATTCATCATCAAGAATAACGCATTTTATCATAGAAATCTCCCAAATTGATTGTTAATTCTGCCGTGAAGATACCGTTTTTTGAACTTTTCTGAAGCGTGTAAAAATTATTGTAGATCATTTTCAGCCTTTGATCCAGAGACTGGCTTCCGAAGCCGCTTTTTTCTTTTTCGAGAACATTTTTCAGAGAAGCTTTATTACTAACTTTCATCGTGAAAACTCTTTTTTCAAGTTCAAGCTGAATGGAAATAAAAGAGTCTGAAGCAAGGAAATCGGTGTGTTTAAAGGCATTTTCAATCAAATCTACCGAAAGAAGAGGGGCAAAAACTTTCTCTTCGTAAATTTCATCCGATTTGTTGATTTTCGATTTAATTCTGAAATCAAAAAGAGGATTTACTTTAATTTTGTTGATCTCGATTAAGCTTAAAGCAAAATTTAATTCTTCTTTTGGGCTTACGAATTTGTTGTTGCTTTCGTATAGAATATAGTCTAAAACATTCGCGAGCTTATCGAGCGACATATACGTCTGATAAGCATGAGACTGCACCGAATTCAGGATGTTTTTAAATAAATGCGGGTTCAGTTTTGTTCCGATGTGTTCAAGCTGTACTTCATTGAGTCTCTGCTGAATCATTTTATTGGCAGTCGAAAGCTTGGCATTTTTTACTTTAAATTTCTGATTTTGGCTGAATAAATAAATGCTTACCGTTAAAAAAAAGAAAACAGCAAATACTCCGATGAATATCCAATAATCATGAATCATGTAGTAATTGCCTTCCATGGATTGAAAATTTATTTACTTCTTTTTATTTCTATTTTAAACCAAAACTCGGTATTTGTGACATGTCATGCTGAGCTTGTCGAAGCATCTTTATTTTTTATTTAAACGCAAAGTTTTAATAAAGATAATTCTAATTTCAAAGGGAGCAAAGGCATAAATGCTTCGCAAAGCGGACTGATAATTTATTTCAGTTTCTTCAAAGAATTCACCGTTACGCTTTCCTCACATTTTTCAAAAGTGATTTCATAAGCGGGATTATCTTCAGGATAGGTGAGAAGATAATCAGGACAGGGTTTTTTCTGTGCGTGGCTTCTGTCGAAATCAATCTTTCCTTTGGTGATGATACTGTCTTTCAGAAATTTTTCATCAACTTTTAATGTCGCCATTTCTGCTTTTGCTGTTTCAGAATATTTAAAATCTTTAGACAGGGTTTCTGCAATAACGCGGCTGTTGGGAAGATAACCGCTGCAGCTTGCGCCTTTTTTGTTTAAGATAAAAAATACAATAATACATCCCGGTACAAGACCGATTGCATAGAATTTCAGTTTTTTCATTAGAAAATTAAAAGATTGATATCGTGATAAGTAAGTCCGAAACGGTCGCAGATGATTTTCTTCGTGTGTCTGCCTTTGTACATATAAAGACTTTGCTTCATTTCGTTTTTGCGAACCAGCATATTTTCGAAACCGCCTTCTTCGTCGTAATTTAAAATATAGGAAAGAAAGAAATTTGAGATCGCTTTTGTGGTGGTTCTCGGCATTCTTGAAGTAAGATTCGGAAGTCCGCAGTGGATTACGCCGTGTTTGATGATGTACGGATCTTCCATGGTGGTAAGTTCGGAAGTCTCAATTACTTTTCCGTTGTCGATGGTAATATCGATAATCACACTTCCTTTTTTCATTTTCATTACCATATCTTCGGTAACGATGGGCGTCATATTCAGTCTTGGAAGGGCTCCGATCACAACATCGGCTCTTCTTAACGCTTTTTTCAGCTCTTTCGGATCGATAATGGAAGTCGGAACTCTGCTGTCAACCAAAGTATGAAGTCGTCTTAATTTAGAAAGGGAATTATCGAAAACTCTTACACTTGCGCCTAAACCGATGGCTGCTTTTGTTGCAAATTCTCCAACGATTCCTGCTCCCAAAATAACCACTTCAGCGGGTCTTACTCCTGTAATTCCGCCCAACATTAAACCATTGGATAAAGCTAGAAGTTCGGAAGCATAAAGAATGGAAACCGTTCCTGCAATTTCGCCGACTAATCTTACTAAAGCTAATTGTTTGTATTCGTCTACAATGAATTCGAATGCAATGGCATTTACTTTTTTCTCTGCCAGTTTCAGGAAATAATTCTTATCCCTCAGGTTGATCTGTAATGCGGAAACCAGATAGGTATTCGGACGCATATAATCAATTTCTTCTTCTGTTGGCGGATTTACCTTTAAAATTAAATCCTGTCCGAAAGCTTCTTTAGGATCGTTTGTAATTCTGGCTCCCGATTCAGAATATTGAAGATCTGTAAAGAACGAACCTTGTCCGGCTCCGGATTCTATGATAATTTCGTGACCACTTTCTACCAAAACCTGTACCGCATCGGGCGTAATGCAGGTTCTTCTTTCATTCAGGGAAGTTTCCTTCGGAATTCCTATGCTGAATTGTTTTCCTTTTTTAATGACCTCCAGTTTTTCTTCTTTCGGCATCAGTTCCTCTTCGGTAAAAGGAGTAAAAATGTTTGTAGTACTCATCCTTTTAAATAATTAGGTTCTTACAGATCGTTATTTTACATTCAAATTCAGGAGCAAATATACATAATATTTACTCGAATGAAATTTCTCTGTTTTCTCCGGTATTAATGATACTCATTTCGTGGTATTTAAGACCGTAAAGATCTTCTTCATATACTTCAGGCCATTCGATAATGCAGAGAAATGAATGGTCTAAATATTCTTCCATTCCGATATCATAGACTTCATCAATATTTTTTAAGCGGTATAAATCGAAATGATACACTTTTCCTTTCGGGGTACTGTATTCGTTAACAATGGAATAGGTAGGAGAGTTTACTTCATCTGTACTTCCCATATTTTTAAGGAGAAACTGGGTGAAAGTTGTTTTTCCGGCGCCCAGATTTCCTTTTAAAAGTAAAATGTTATGCTCTAATTTTGAAATGACGGTTTCGGCAATATTCTGCCAGTCTTCCATATGTTGAATCGTGAATTGCATATTTTTAAAACAAAGATAATTAATTACGGTAAAAAATTTAATTCTTTATTTTAGAATTATTGAGATAAACATTATAAAAATGTTTTGTCCTTTCCTTTGCTTTTTGAGGATTTCTAGATCGGTTGTATCTTAGAGGAGCTTCGTATAATGCTAAAATTTCAGCCATTTCCATGGGTTTCAGATCTTCGACATCCTTTTTAAAAAGAGACTGGGAAACTTCAGATAAACCTTTTCTGTTTTCTAAGAAATTAAAACTGCTGAAATTAAATTGAAGACATTCTTTCTGGCTAAATTTGTTTTCAATAAATCTTGCTACAATAAACTGATTCATGAAATAATTTATTCTTTTTGTATGCTTAATTTCTAAAGTTGGTAAAATTCTGTAAGACATTTGATTACACGGGCATTCTTTTCGAGGAACTTGTGGATTAGTTAGTATATCAAACATGTAACTCCATGAATTTGCGGATAACGAATTCGGATAAACGGTATTATAAAAATTTGAAAAGTTATTAGGAATTTTTTCGCTGCTTCTGATGTTGAATGTGATTGTTCTTTTGTCGTTGGTCTTTAAGATGAACATTCCTCCAAACTCTAGATACAAAAGGAATACAATGAAAATAGTAACAGTTATAATAAAAAATCGTCTGAAATATTTCATAAATAAAGAATGTCGTTATAGTTTGATTCAAAAATAAATAAATTAAATTGTTTTAAATCAATAAATTATGTGGGCTAATAAAAATCTTCTTTACAATCCTATTATAGAAAGAATATAATTTTTATATATTTTTGCAGCATGATTTCCAAACAGACCATAGATAAGATTTTTTCTACAATCCGCGTTGAGGAGATTGTGGGAGAATATGTGCAGCTCAAAAGAGCAGGGTCTAATTTCAAGGGATTAAGTCCTTTTCATGACGAGAAAACACCGAGTTTCGTTGTTTCGGCAAGTAAACAGATATGGAAAGATTTCTCCACCGGAAAAGGTGGGACAGCGATCTCTTTCTTAATGGAAATCGAAAATTTTACCTATCCTGAAGCACTTCGTCACGCGGCAAAAAAATACGGAATTGAAATTGAAGAAGATCAGAAAGATTTTTCCGAAGAAGCAAAAAATGCACAGTCGGAAAGAGATTTATTGTACAAAATTCATGAAGTTGCCAACGATTTTTTCCAGAATTTCCTTTGGGAAGTGGAAGAGGGGAAATCAATCGGTCTTTCTTATTTTAAAGAGCGTGAACTTCGTGATGATATCATTAAAAAATTCCAGCTCGGCTATTCACCTGAAAAAAAGAACGCCTTTACAGAATATGCTTTGGAAAAAGGCTATTCAAAAGAAATTCTGGAGAAATCGGGTCTTTCAATTTTTCCTGAAAATTCTCCCGCCGGAATCGACCGTTTCCGTGAAAGAGTAATATTCCCGATTCACAGTTTTTCGGGCAGGGTTTTAGGATTTGGGGCCAGAATTCTTAAAAATAACGTAAAAACAGCCAAATATCTCAACTCTCCGGAAACGGAAATTTATCATAAATCTAACGTTCTTTATGGTTTAAACCAAAGCAAGCAGGCAATTTCGCGTAAGAATGTCTGTCTTTTGGTGGAAGGTTACATGGACGTTATTTCGCTTCACATGTCGGGAATCGAAAATGTGGTGGCAAGTTCCGGTACATCTTTAACGACGGAGCAGATTAAACTTATCAAAAGATTAACGGAGAATGTAACTATTCTTTTTGACGGAGATAATGCAGGAATCAAAGCCAGTTTCAGAAGTATCGATATGCTTCTGACGGAAGGGATGAATATTCGGGTAATGCTGTTTCCGGACGGAGACGATCCCGATTCTTTCGCCAGAAAACATCCGCAGGAATACGTGGAAAAATTCATCGAAAATGAAGCGATGGATTTTATTGATTTTAAAGCCGAAATTCTTTTCAAGGAAATTGGAGACGATCCGATTAAGAAAGCTGACGCGATCAGAGACATTGTGAAGTCGGTTTCCTTTGTTCAGAATGCTTTGAAAAGGGAAGTCTATCTGAAGCAGGTTTCCACAAAATTCGGACTTTCTGAGCAGAGTCTGTTTAATGAGCTGGATGTTCAGAAACAGATCGCCCAAAATCAGACGCATAAAGCACAGATTAAAGCTGAAGCGCAACAACCTGCGAAGCTTGAAGTGGTTAGTGATCCGAGAGATTATATTGATCCGGTACTTTTCAATGTGACAAAACTTGAAAATGATCTCATCAACCATATGCTCAATTACGGAGATGTTGTTCTTCACCGCACTGCGCCGGATCAGCAGAAGTATGATATTACGGTGATTGAAGAAATCCTTCACCATTTTGAAGAAGACGATTACGAATTTCAAGTGGAACTGAACAGACGAATCGTAGACTATATAAAAGAAGGAATTGAAAAAGAGGAACTCAGAAAAGGAAATTTCTTTTTCGGATTAATGGATGAAGAACTAAGTAAAGCAGCCGTTAATTCCATGAATATTTACAGTGAGCTGAACGACTGGACCACAAGAAATATTTTTTCACCCAATTACGGAGATAAAATTCCGGAACAGGTGGCAGGAGATATTCTGATTCATAAATTCAGATACGTTAATTTTCTGATATCAAAAGCAAAAGGAGAATTGGCAGAATATGCAGAATCCGATGAATCTAAATATTTTGAACAGCTTAAGAAAATTCAGATGCTCACGATGGTTTCCAAAGAACTGGCTAAAATTTTAAATTATTCTGCAATTACAGGTATTTATACTGACAGATAATGGCAAATAATTTTTTAATTATTAAAACTTTATGACAAAAAGTCTTATAAAATTTTAGGAATAAAAGTTGTAAATTCAACCTTGTAAAAATTTAATACACAAAGCAAACATATGGACATTAAAAAAGAATTCAGAGATTTCTCTGTAAAACATTTAGGAAATAACGGTTTGGTAACCGATCAGTATATGGGAATGTACGGTCCTACAGGTCTTACGCCGTACATCATGGAGGAAAGAAGATTAAACGTTGCACAAATGGACGTTTTCTCCCGTTTAATGATGGACAGAATTATTTTCTTAGGAACAGGAATTGATGATCAGGTGGCGAATATCGTAACCGCTCAGCTTCTTTTCTTAGAGAGCGCAGATCCTTCAAAAGATATTCAGATTTACATCAATTCTCCGGGTGGAAGCGTTTACGCAGGTTTAGGAATTTACGACACGATGCAGATCATTAAGCCGGATGTAGCAACAATCTGTACAGGTATTGCAGCTTCAATGGGAGCGGTTCTTTTGGTTGCCGGAGAAAGCGGTAAGCGTTCTGCTTTAAAGCACTCAAGAGTAATGATTCACCAGCCTTCGGGAGGCGCTCAAGGTGTTGCTTCTGATATGGAGATCAACTTGAGAGAAATGTTAAAGCTTAAAAAAGAGCTTTACGAGATCATTTCCGAGCACTCAGGACAGACTTATGACTGGGTAGAAAAAGCTTCAGACAGAGATTACTGGATGACTTCCGAAGAAGCAAAAGGATACGGAATGGTAGATGAAGTTTTACAGAGATCTAAAGACAAAAAATAAATTTTGTAAAAATAGTAAGAAGACGCATCAATTGATTTTGGTGCGTTTTTTTATGGAGACCTGAAGCTTTTATGAATTTTTTTAGGAGCTTTTTCCGGCTTTCCGCACTCGCTGTTTTAATATTTGAGGGTTGCGGGGGCGGGGGCGCCGCCACCCCCAAATATTAAAACGAGCTCAGACAAATGCTGCAATCCGGGCTAGGATCGAAGTCGGATTTATCAATTTTCACCTCAATATCGATAAAAGTAATTTACAGACCGAAAATAAACACTTTAACAAATTTTATAAAATGTAAGGGTAAAAACGGTATCATTTTTTCAAGATGATGAGTACAACACTTAAATCATAAAAATTATGTCAAAGAAAATTGCAATTTTAGCAACACACGGATTTGAAGAAAGCGAATTGAAATCTCCAAAAGAACATTTGGAACAGCAAGGCTGGACAGCCCACATCATCAGTCCGGAATCCGGAACCATTAAAGCATGGGCAGAAAAAGACTGGGGAAAAGAATACAATGTCGATAAAACTTTAGATGAAACGAGCGCTTCAGATTACGATGCATTGGTTTTACCGGGAGGAGTAATCAATCCGGATCAGTTAAGAACCAACGAAACGGCTTTATCTTTTGTAAGAGACTTTTTCCAGCAGCACAAACCCGTTGCAGCTATTTGTCACGGACCGCAGATTCTTATTAACGCGGAAGTGGTAGAAGGAAGGAAAATGACATCGGTAAATTCAATCAGCAAAGATCTTAAAAATGCGGGAGCGAATTGGGAAGACAGCGAAGTTGTAGTAGATCAGGGTTTGGTAACAAGCCGTACTCCGAAAGATCTTCCCGCCTTTAATGCAAAGATGGTAGAAGAAATAAAAGAAGGCAAACATGAAGAACAGACCATCTAAAATACAAAAGCACAAACTTTAATTTTACAAACTCTGATTATAACAGATCCGGCGGCATCGAAGATGCCGCCGGGTTTTATTCTTAAAGAATACTCCGATGCTCTGCCTCGGGGATTATTTATTTTTAGCTTTCCGTATACTTTCTCTTTTTATAGAATATCCTGTAAATTAAAAATGTCTGTATGAAAACATTTCCTAAAAGTATCAGGAATACCTTATAAAAAGCAATTGGTGCATAAAAGGGCAGTAACGGATCAAACAATACTGCAGGTGAGCTCGCCAAAACTTTTATGACTGACAACGGATACTGCAAAAATTCAGGTTTTATCCCGATGAAAAACTGATCGTAGATAAACACATAAAGAATATCAAATAACAGTATTCCCAGAAAAAGCAGTATAAATTTTTTCACAGCTTATTGTCTGCTAATTAAAAGCCTCAATAATTTTAGAAAAATCTTCCAGTTTTAAAGCGGCTCCACCGATCAGACCTCCATCGATATCAGGTTGAGAGAATATTTCCTTTGCATTATCCGGTTTTACAGAACCTCCGTAAAGAATAGAAACTTCATCAGCAACTTCCTGTCCGTATTTTGCTGCAATAATACTTCTGATGTGTGAATGGATTTCCTGTGCCTGTTCTGGCGTTGCTGTTTCTCCGGTTCCGATTGCCCAAACCGGTTCGTAAGCGATCACTACTTTTTTAATTTCCTCCGCTGAAAGTGTGAAAAGAGCCACTTCAGTCTGGTTTTTTACCACTTCAAAATGCTGTCCTGCTTTTCTCTGCTCCAAAGTTTCTCCGTTACAGTAAACCGGAATCAGACCTTTATCCAAAGCTAATTTTACCTTTCTGTTGCAGTGAGAATCTGTTTCGCCGTGATATTGTCTTCTTTCAGAATGCCCGATTAAAGAACCTGTTGCATCAATAGATTCCAGCATATCCACAGAAATTTCTCCTGTGTACGCACCGCTTTCATGTTCGCTGATGTCCTGTGCGAAAACGCCGATTTCATCCTTTTCAAAAACATCTTTCGCCATCATCAGATACAGAGATGGAGGTGCGATCCATACTTCGCAGTTGGTTGTATTGTTATTTTTATAGCTTAGTAACTGAACCATTAGCTGTTGGGCATCAATTACATTTTTGTTCATTTTCCAGTTTCCTGCAACTATTTTTCTTCTCATAGTTTCTTATTATTTTAAAGTTAAAAACTAAAAGTCAGAAACGGATTTCTAACTTCTAATCACTCAATTATCGATTAATATTCCAAAGATTTTTCAAAAGCGTGTAAAAAGTATGCTCTTCATCAGTTACTTTATTATCCGCCTTAATAAGCGTTTTGGCAAACTGGATGAAACTTGTTCTTTCCTCTTCCGTAGAATCGTCGTAGAAACAACGTGCGTGAAATTCAAAATGATCTTTCCATTCTTCCGGCTGAAGCAGGGCAATGGTTTCAAGTTCATTATCAAGATTCATTTTAAAAGGAAATTCATCGGCTAGATACTGCTGAACAAGCATTCCTTCTTCCGGAGCAAATTCCCCGTCTACAGAAGAAAGAATCATCAATAAATGGTAACCGGCAATGGGTTTGTTAGACTTTTGCATTGATATAGTTTAAATTTTAGTGTTTTTTTATTTCAGATAATCTTTTGCAGGCTGTTTATCCACAATTTTTCCGTTTTCAAGAACCAGAACAAAAGGATTGCTTCTTGCGATGGTTTTAATGGCTGTAGCATCCATCATCAAATTTTTAATGGTTTTAAAGGTATTCGGAAGCGTTGAAACCCCGTAAACAGCAGGTGTACCCTGATTTTTTACTTTAGCTTCAAGTTGCCTGATCATTTCCGGAGAAACGTTTTGCGGATCGTAAGTGAAAATTAAAATAGCTCTTGGAGCATTGATAATCTGCTGAGTAAGATCCGTTCCTTTGGTATCTTCAAGCTTGAATTTTGCAATTTCAGATTTGTAGCCTTCTTTTACCAGAACAGATTCATTCTTTCCTTCTTCTATTTTCCACGGTGATCCTTCTGCCCAATATTCTGTCTTTTTGATATAATCGTCCTGATTCACTTTTATAACTTCTCCTGTTTTAGAGTTTTTCAGGGAGTAAAACGTCTTATATTGGGACGGATTTTTAGCAATTTTAGCTTTTTCAGCTCTCAGATCGGTTCCGATTTTATAATCGCGGAAATCGATAACAGGTTCATGAATAATTCCATAAGCACCCACCACAATCATGGCAACAGAAAAAACGCCCAGAAGAATATATTTAAATTTATTTCCTGTCTCTTTTTTTGCACTGTAGCTGTACGCATCTTTTTTCTTAAAATCTTTTCTGTAAAGAATAAAAACAGCAATTAATCCTACCAGAAGTACAATATCTTTCATGAAACTCTGCCACGGCGTAAATTTAATGGCATCTCCGAAACATCCGCAATCGGTAACCACATTGTAATAGGCAGAATAAAAGGTAAGGAAACCAAAGAAAATACAAAGTGCAATTAATGCAGAAAGCGTGAATTTAAGTTTCAGTTTAATCAAAAGCATAAAGCCCAGAAGAAGTTCCAGCACCACAACAAATATCGAAAGCGGCAGTGCAAACTTTTCGAAAAACGGCATATTAAAAACATTCGGGGCAAAATATTCTTCCATTTTAAAGGAAAAACCAACCAGATCCACTGCTTTTACAAACCCTGAAAGGATGAAAATAACCGCAAGAAGAAATCGTAATAAACCTTTTATCATAATTAATTTGTTTTTTTATTTTACACTGGCTGCTTTTTCAGAAAATTTGATCAGGCAGAACACTGCATAATTCAGCATATCAAAATAATTGGCATCCAAACCTTCGGAAACAAGAGTAACGCCTTGATTGTCTTCTATTTGCTTGGTTCTCAAAACTTTCTGGTAAATAAGATCTGTTATAGAGGAAATTCTCATATCTCTCCACGCTTCACCGTAATCATGGTTTTTTCTTTCCATTAATTGCTGTGCTTCGGTCGCATAATGATTGTAAAGCTCTAAAATCTCTTCTTTATTTTCATTAAAATCGTTGGAAAAACCTTTTTCAAGCTGAATCAGTCCGATGATGGAATAGTTCACAATGGCTATGAATTCATCTTCTTCACTTTCATCTACCATTTTTTTGTCAGTCATTTGTAACGTGCGGATTCTGTTCACTTTAATATAAATCTGATCCGTAATTGAGCTTGGTCTTAAAACCCTCCACGCTGCACCGTAATCCTGTAATTTTTTGCTGAATAATTCGCGGCACTGACTGATAACTTTCCCGAACTGTACTGATGTTTCTGACATAAATTCTCTTAATCTTTCAAATATACAAAATAGGCAGGAATCAATAGGTTTTTTTGAGTTATGAATTATCATTAATTGGTATACCGCAGATAAATTCAATGACTATAAAAGCCATTCAAATAAAAAAGAGTAAAAATTACTTCTTACTCTTTTACTGTATTTTAAAACTGTTTCACTAAATTTAAGTACTCCACACTTTTTTTTATCTGATAAAGTGGTAAAGTTTCAATAAGTTCTTTTGCTTTTGCTTCATCAACCTCTTTCAGAATAATAACGGCTGCATCTTTGGTCTGTGTTAAAAACAGATGTTCAAGAATCCCTTTTTCTTTCCAGTCTGCTAATACTTCCTGTTCGTGTTTTAGGATCTGCTGAAAATTCTCAGGGAGATTGTTTGTGTCTATGGCTAAAATTACCTGTATTCTGTTCATGATATGTTAAATATATTTTGTTATATGTTCTTTATATTTCTTTAGATCGTTTTCTATATCAGGGTTTTTGAAAACATCATAAAATGCAAAGGTAGGCTGCGGTTCTACACCAAGAAACTGCAAAGCTGCCGTAAATGGTTTTGTAAAATCTTCCATGGATATATCACTTAATAATTGTTCCGGAGCTCCGAAAGTTTCTTCAGGAGCATTCCATGTATTCACAATCATTCCCCTGCTTTTTAATAATCCGCCGGTGCCATATTTCCCGCCGTTATTTCTTCCGTCTCCTGCGTATATTTTTCCATAGCCGCTCATCAGTACAGTATCTATATATTCTTTGGTTTTTGCGGGCATTCCGAACCAGTTAATAGGGAAATGAAACAAAATAAAATCTGCATTTATCCATTTTTCTACTTCCTGTGGCACGTCATATCCTTTGTCTATGGTTGTTTCCAGGATTTCATATCCTTTTTCTCTGAATGCGGTTATACTTTCTTCAAAAATTGTCTGGTTAAGTTTACCTTCGGCTATTTGTGGCCATCGTACGTGTCCGTTTATTACTAAAGCTTTCATTATTTTAATAGTTTTAAATATTTAAATATAATTAAGATTAAAAGAATTTCAGTTACAAAATTAAATCCATTACTTTATATTTGCAAGTAGTTATCAAAATGTGAAGTAGTAACAAAAAGTAATGTATTATTGATATTCAGCGGTTATGAACGAAAAAAAATCTAAATTTACAGATTGTCCTATCACAAGAACGGCGGAAGTTCTGGGTGGAAAATGGTCTTTGCCCATTATTTTTGCGCTCATGAAAGAAACAAGTCGCTTTAAAGAACTGGAACGAAAAATTGAAGGAATAAATACCCGAATGCTTGTAAAAGAACTTAAACAGCTTGAAGAAAACGGAATTGTTTTGCGAAAAGTTTATGCAGAAGTTCCTCCTAAGGTTGAATATTCACTTACAGAGAAAGGCAAGGCTCTGAAAAGTGTTTTAGTTGAAATGAAAAACTGGGGAAATCAGTTTCTTACGGTTTAAACTCTATCTTTATTTACCTTACATTTATTATGGCATATTTACCATCAAATAATTATCATTCAATAAACTGCAACGGAAGAATCGTAGATTTGTCGGCTCCGAAAATTATGGGAATTCTCAATCTCACTCCGGATTCTTTTTCAGACGGTGGAAAATTCAACAGTGAGAAATCAGCTTTGGAACAGACCGAAAAAATGTTGAAAGAAGGAGCGGAAATAATCGACATCGGACCTCAGTCTACAAGACCGAATGCAGAATTTCTGAACTCCGCAGAGGAAATCCGAAGAATCGGAAATATCATTTCTCTAATTAAAAAAGAATTTCCGGAAGCTTTGATCTCTCTGGATACGTTTTACTCGGAAACCGTAAAGTTTGGTTTCAACGAAGGCATTGATCTTATTAACGATATTTCCGGCGGTCAGTATGATGATAAAATGTTTGAAACTGCGGCGAAAACAAAACTTCCGTATATTCTGATGCATGTAAATCCTACGTATGAAACGATGCATGATAAGATAATGTTTGAAGATATTATTCTTTCAGAAAATCGATATTTTTCAGAGAAAACGGCAGAATTGCTCAGGTTAGGAGTAAAAGATCTGATCCTTGATCCCGGTTTCGGGTTTGGTAAAACGGTGGAAGATCAAATGAAGATGACTGACGAAGTACAATATTTAGGATTTGGAAAATTTCCTTTACTGATCGGTATTTCGAGAAAATCTTTCATTTACAAACCTTTAGGGAAATCTCCTTTGGACATTAATGAAGAAACTCAGAAATTGCATCTGAAAGTTTTGCAGCAGGGCGCAAAAATTTTGAGAGTTCATGATGTTATGGAAGCCAAGAAAACTTTGGATATATTTTTGAGGAGCTAAAATGATCCGAATCTTCGGATTTTCATGATTAAAAAACAAAAAGCTGTCTCAAAAGCCGAAAAAATTGACTTTTGAGACAGCTTTTTTATATCACTACATTTATCTTTCCAGTGTAAAATTAGAAATCACTTTCGGACGTTCGATTTCATTGGCTGCTTTCCATGAAGTTCGGTACATCCATTCCGTCATTTTATACAGCTTTTTGTAATTAATATTTTCCGATTCATCTTGCGGCGTATGATACTGATCGTGCAGAACACTCGTGAAAAATATTGCAGGAATTCCTGCCTTTGCATAGGGTAAATGATCGCTTCTGAAATAAAAATATTCTGCATGCTTCGGAGAATCCCAATCTTTCAGATACCTGAATTTCGTACTCTCATTATTGGCATCTTCAGCCATTTTTACCAATTCTTCAGAATTTTTGTGAGGCGCATTTCCGCCGAGAAGCGCAGCTTCATTATTATCATTTCTCCCGATCATATCACCATTAAGAACGGCAACAATATTTTCTTTTGGTACAACAGGATGCGCTGCATGCCATCTCGAACCCAGTAAACCTCTTTCTTCAGCACCATGAAAAACAAAAAGAATACTGCGTTTTGAAGGTTGTTTTTTATAGGCTCTTGCCATTGCCAGCATCGCAACACAGGTACTTGCGTTATCATCTGCGCCGTTGTAGATCGTATCGTTTTTTACGGGATGTCTTATTCCGTCATGATCCTGATGTCCGCTGATTAAGACATATTCGCTTTTAAGTTTCGGATCTGTACCGTCTATTTTTCCGATGATGTTTACGGAAGGATATTTATAAGTTTCTGTGATGAGGTGCAGCGAAATTTTAGGATTGTTTTTTACCCAGCCAGAATTTTCTCTTTTAATCCATAAAACCGGAATATTATTCGTTACACTTTCTCTTAAACCTTCTACTCCGTAAGAACCTCTGGTCATTTGCGGTAAAACTTCAACCCAGCTTTTGTCTGATGTTTCGTCTGTAATGAAGATGATTCCTTTTGCTCCCAGTTCAAATGCTTTGTTATAGTATTTTGTTCTTACAAAACCGGGATATCTTCTTACGAAAAGTGTCATTTCCTTTTCAATATTCTTGTCAGATGCATTTACGGCGAGAATTTTCCCTTTAATATTTAATTTTGATAAATCTTCAGGTTCGGCATTTCCGGCATAAAGAATTTCAGAATCAATGTCTGCATTTACGGGTTCCGCAACAAGAAAATCTTTCCATAATTTTAAAGAATTGTCACCAATTTTCAGGCTGCTCTGCGGAATTACCTGATGTCTGTACATATCGAAAAACTGAAAGAAAGTTCCGTTATCTCCGGCTGGCTTCATTCCCGTTTCTTTGGCTCTGTCGGCTAACCACATAGATACTTTAAGCTCATCTAAAGTTCCTGCTTCACGCCCCAGAAACTGATCGGCTGCAAGATCATACATATCCTTGCGAAGATCGCCTTCTTTGATAGCAGAAACCAGAGGTTTTTGATAGGATTGAGCAGTAAAAGTCCCAAAAACAAACACACTGATTGCAGATAATAGGTAATTTTTCATCTTGAATTTTTTAATGATTTGATTGCACTTTTAAAATTTAACACAAAATAAACAAAAAATGATGTTTAAGTTGAGGTTAAACTTTAAATAAGAAGAAATACGTTTCTAAAGTTTAATTCAGATTCGCAAGCTTATCTGCAAACTGTTTTGAAAATTCTTTTCGGTCTTCCTCCATTTTTTCCGGTGTGGAAGGAAGGATATAATTAAAAAGGATTTTATCTTCGTTATCCAGAAAAATAATTTCCTTTTCGTTTCCGTCAATCATTTGGGTAAAAATTTCCCACATTGAAGTATCTTTTAATTTCAGTAATTCAAAAAACTGATCTGCTTTTATTTCGATTTTCTGCATTTATCTTTATTTTTAGCTGTTTAATTTTTTAAAAATCCAGAATCTTTAATTTAAACTGAATCGCAAAGTTTTGTTTAAAATTAGGAGTGGTATAATATCCTACTCTGTAAAATAATCCCAGATTAAAGTAGGTTGAAAGAAAATTATTCCATTCCAGACCGACTTCCTGATATAAATGATTCAAAGGACGGAATCTGAACTGATGGTAATCAGGATGCCTCATATTTCCCGTTGTTCCTCTTAAAACAAAGTCGAAGCTTGAAATATTCTGCCCGAAACTTTTAAAATACCAAGGAATTTTGTGTGTAAAATAATAGGCAATAAAATGGTCATTGTAATATTTACCGCCTTCCAGAGTAGCAAATCCTAAGAAGGAAGTTAAGTTAAAATTAAAATCTTTCCTTGAAGAAGCAAGTCCGTTCATGGTGAAATTTTTCCAGATTGGCGCCTCTCCGAAAACCATTCCGCCATACAGTCTGAAACCTGTGGTTCCGAACATTGTTTTGAAATTATGAACCAAAAGCGCATCAAACCGGGTATAATCGAAATCTCCGCCAAAAATTTTATAGCTCTGTTCATAATTAAAGTACACTTCGGGATATTTCTGATCGATCAGTGATTTTCCCTGCGGCGTCATAATATTTGTAGAATTGGGAGAGTATTTTAGCGTAAATAAGGTATTAAAATTATCAAAAGACGGACCTCTTCCGCGGAAAGAATAATCAAACATTGCTTCTTCCAGATTTCTGCGTGCAGCAAAAACCAGGGTTAATCCGTTGGTAACATCATTCAGATAAGAAACAGAAGCTCCTTTATAACGGTAATAACGGTCGTTATTAAGGTTATTTCCATAGTTTGCCGTCCTCATTTTAAAGCTCCAGAGCCTTCTGTAGAACTCGCCGGAAGCCGTCACATCATCGTAATAATCCAACCGGAAATAAGAATCCTTTTCCAGTGTTGTTTTGATGTCGAGCCCGATTCTGTATTTCCATTTATCATCTTTAAAACCGTAGGCAAAAATGTAATCCGGAGAAAAATACGGATTGAAATTTTCATTAAGTTTTGCTTTTAACCCAACTCTGAAGCCTTCATAAAGATTATAATTCACGATCTCATCCACTGCAAAATCAACGACACCGACTTTAATCTGTCCGTTAAGAAAAAGACCGCCCAAAACCCTTGCTTTTTGATCGATGTTGTAAATTTTTCCAAGGCTGTCAATGGTTTTATACGTATTTCTTTCCCTTTCGGTGAGAGGATCGGTTCTGTATTGGTCTAAGGTTTTTCCATCAATATTTTTTACTGAAAAAGTGTAGCCTTTAAAGTCATTCTGATTATTTTCTGCAGGGGAACGATAATCGAAATATCTAGACGTGAGAAACGCATAAGTTCCGAAGGTTTTTTTGCTTTTTCTGTCAATTTTTTGCTCGGAATTTTCGTTTTCCATCTGCATATTGCTCATCTTCAGCTTTACGGTTTCGTATGCCAGAAACCATTTGTTGTTGAAGAAAATCCACGAACTGGTAATAATGCCGTCGTTTTTATTTTTGCTGAAATTTTCAATTTTTTTTACGCCGAAGGTTTCGGTATCCACATAAATGGCTCCGTTGTATTTCCTTTTTTTATCGGGCTTTTTGTAATTCACTTCCCTGAAACGGATAACGAAATTTTTTCTTCCGTCGATTTCAATCGTATCTGTGAGAAAAAACCTGTAAAGTCCGCGGTTTTCTTTTTTCACCTGATCCGGAATTTTGTCTCTGTTGCTCTGCTGAAGCGAAATCATTTCATAGATGGGCTGTTTAAGACCGGAAATTCTGTTATCCAGAATATTGATCTTCTCACCGTATTTTTTAGAATACAGAAATTCCTGAGCTCTTTCCCAGAGAAACAGTTTGCTTTTCGAGAAAATTTTTCGTGCGGTAATGTTGTTTAATGAATCTTTTTCTCTCCTTTTTTTGAACATTCCGGTTTCTTCGAAGAACTTATTGTACTGTGCAATGCTGTCTTCGTCGATGTCCAGAGAAATTTTTTCGTAAGATTTATAATAATAGGAATCCAGTGTTTTCGGAGAGTTTTCATGGAAGTACTGGTTCACTTTATTGAGGATTTCCAATGCTTTGGGATCACTCTTATCTTCTATGATAACGGTTTCAATAGAAGTAACTTTCGATTGTGAAAAACCAAAAATACAGATTGAAAAACATAGAAACAGTAAAATCCTTTTCATAGAAAACCTTGCCAAAATTACTAATATTTATTGTCCCGCAAAAGTTTTGTTAATTGATATTAATGTGGTTATTGATTGGAAATATCTTTCAGAAAAAATAAAACTCCCGAAACAATGGACTGCCCCCAAAAAGTTAGACACTTTTTAGGGGCATTTTTATTTATGGGATTATCAAAGTATAGTTTAGAATTTAAGTTAGATTGCATTGAAAAAATTTCGAGTAATC
>NZ_JBBCWG010000012.1:0-165791 GCF_037146035.1 Chryseobacterium sp. MMO-72 | reverse complement strand
ATATTTTCCAAGCTTCGCGCCGCAAATTTATTTGCCTCTGCTTACTAAACTAAGAAGTTTTAATAAGAACTCTTTGCGTTAAAATCAAAACCTCTGCACTATCCACAAAATCAGTCAGCTAAAATTAAAAAATCAATCCAAAAAAGAATATTTTCCAAGCTTCGCGCCGCAAATTTATTTGCCTCTGCTTACTAAACTAAGAAGTTTTAATAAGAACTCTTTGCGTTAAAATCAAAACCTCTGCACTATCCACAAAATCAGTCAGCTAAAATTAAAAAATCAATCCAAAAAAGAATATTTTCCAAGCTTCGCGCCACAAATTCATTTGCCTTTGCTTACTAAACTAAGAAGTTTTAATAAGAACTCTTTGCGTTAAAATCAAAACCTCTGCACTATCCACAAAATTAGTCAGCTAAAATTAAAAAATCAATCCAAAAAAGAAAATCTTCACGCTTCGCGCCACAAATTTATTTGCCTTTGCTTACTAAACTAAGAATCCTGAATAAGAGCTCTTTGCGTTAAAATTAAAGCATCTTTGTCATCAGCAAAATCAAAGACTTCCAACTTCCTTCCTTCACAAAATTTTGCCCATTTCAAAAAAATGTCTAACTTCGTCCGATACTTTAGGGGTGTCCGTTGAACAGACGGGCTGAGAATTTACCCTTTGAACCTGATTTCTAGATCATACTAGCGTAGGGAAAAGTGAGATGACTTTGCTGTACATTCTACTGTACAATCATGGACATTCCTAAAGTATTTTTAAAAATTTAGGAATGGAGCTCACAATCAATCACACGACAAAAAAGTTCGAAAAACTTCCCGAAAATCTGGAAGCGCTTCTTGCTATGGAATTACCTGAAAAGAAAAAAGGAATTGCTGTAGCACTCAACAACCGTATTATTCCGCAGTCATTCTGGGCGGAAACATTCCTCAACGATAAAGATTCAATTTTAATTATCACAGCCACTCAGGGTGGTTAAAAAAATATTATTATGGCTCATAACATCACACGTTCACCATTTCCGAACTCAAAAAAGATCTATGTTGAAGGGAAAATTCACCCGATCCATGTAGCAATGCGCGAAATACAGCTCAGTCCGACAAAACTAAGCAACGGAAAAATGGATGAAAATCCTCCTGTTACCATTTACGATACATCAGGACCTTATACCGACGAAAATTTTGAGATTAATATAGAAAAAGGACTTCCAAGAATTCGCGAACAATGGATTTTAGACAGAAATGACGTGGAAATTCTTGACGGAATCACTTCTGAATACGGAAAAGCCAGACTTTCGGATTCAAAATTGGACGAACTGCGTTTTTCATATAATCATAAACCTAAAGTAGCGAAAGAAGGAAAACAGATTACCCAATTATACTACGCAAAACAGGGCATCATCACTCCCGAAATGGAATATATTGCCATCAGGGAAAACCAGAGAATTGAGCAGTTGGATTCCGTTTCAAAAGGCATGGTTTTCCAACATCCGGGAAACAGTTTCGGTGCAAAAACGCCGAAAAATAAAATCACGCCTGAATTCGTAAGAGACGAAATTGCAGCCGGAAGAGCCATTATTCCCAACAACATCAATCACCCCGAAAGCGAGCCGATGATTATCGGGCGGAATTTTTTAGTTAAAATTAATGCCAACATCGGAAACAGTGCCGTTTCATCAAGCATTGAAGAAGAAGTTGAAAAAGCAGTCTGGGCTTGTCGATGGGGCGCAGACACCATCATGGACTTATCAACCGGGAAAAACATCCACGAAACCAGAGAGTGGATCATCAGAAACAGTCCGGTTCCCATTGGTACCGTTCCGATTTATCAGGCATTGGAAAAAGTAAAAGGCGTTGCAGAAGATTTAACGTGGGAAATTTTTAAAGATACCTTGATCGAACAGGCAGAACAGGGTGTTTCTTACTTCACGATCCATGCCGGAGTTTTACTGAGATATATCCATTTAACAGCAAAACGGGTAACAGGAATTGTTTCCAGAGGAGGTTCAATTATGGCGAAATGGTGCTTATTTCATCACAAAGAAAACTTCTTGTACACACATTTCGAGGAGATCTGCGAAATCATGAAAAAATATGACGTTGCCTTTTCTTTGGGTGATGGTCTTCGTCCCGGTTCAATTGCCGATGCCAATGACGAAGCGCAGTTCGCAGAACTGGAAACCTTAGGTGAATTAACTAAAATCGCATGGAAACACAATGTTCAGGTGATGATCGAAGGTCCCGGTCACGTTCCGATGCATATGATTAAAGAAAATATGGAGAAGCAATTGGAAGTTTGTGATGAAGCTCCATTTTACACTTTAGGACCTTTAACAACAGATATTGCACCGGGTTACGACCACATCACTTCAGGAATAGGAGCGGCAATGATCGGGTGGTTTGGTTGTGCCATGTTGTGCTACGTTACGCCGAAAGAACATTTGGGACTTCCGAACAAAGAAGATGTAAAAGTGGGGGTGATTACGTATAAATTGGCGGCTCATGCTGCAGATTTGGCAAAAGGACATCCCGGAGCGCAATACAGAGACAATGCGTTGAGCAAAGCGAGATTCGAATTCAGATGGGAAGATCAGTTCAATCTTTCTTTAGATCCGGAAACGGCGAGATCTTATCACGATGAAACACTTCCGGCAGACGGAGCAAAAGTAGCTCATTTCTGTTCGATGTGCGGGCCTAAATTCTGTTCCATGAAAATTACCCAGGAAATTCGGGAATCTGCCGAACAGGGAATGCTGGATAAATCGCAGGAGTTCATCGAAAAAGGAAAGGAAATCTATATATGATCATCGTTATCACTTCTGAAGAACTGGTTCAGAATGAAACTGAAATCATCAATGCATTATTTCAGGAAGGATTGGATTTGCTTCATATCAGAAAACCATTCATCAATTCGGAAGAAATGAAAGATTTTATCCAAAACATACATTCTGAATTTCATCATCAATTGGTTTTGCACAGTCATTACGATTTGGCTGAACGTTTTAATATTTCAAGATTTCATTTCAGAGAAATTTACAGACAGAATGATTTGTTTAAACCTTTCGCAGATCAAACGATTTCCACTTCTGTTCATGATATTAAAACTTTTAATGAATTATCTGACGATTGGGAATATGCTTTTATCAGTCCGGTTTTTCCGAGTATTTCAAAAAAAGGATACGGAGAAAACTCGAATATTTTGAATGAGATTCAAAAACGAAATCATTCAAACGTAAAACTGATTGCTTTGGGAGGGATTCATGAAAACAATGTTAGTGGAGTTTTCAACAGCAGAGTAGACGGAGTGGCTTTGTTGGGAGCAATTTGGGAAAGTAATAATCCTTTAGATATTTTCAGAAAATGCAGAAAGAGCGTCCTTTCGTAATGAACATTGCCGGATTCGATCCAAGTGGTGGAGCCGGTGTATTGGCAGATATTAAAACATTTGAACAGCTAAAAGTTCAGGGATTGTGCGTTTGTACAGCAATGACTTTACAAACCGAGTCCGAATTTTATACGCTTCAATGGCAGCCGATAGATGAAATTTTATCAGCTACCGATGTTTTGATGAAAAAATATAAAGTTGAAGCGGTGAAAATCGGAGTGGTAAAAGATGCCAAATTTTTAGCTCAGATTGTAGAAAAACTTAAATCCATTAACCCTGAAGTAAAAATTGTCTGGGATCCGGTTTTAAAAAGCACATCGGAATTTTCCTTTTTTGATCTGAATACCATTTCCGAGCTTAAAAATGTTTTACAAAAAATAGATTTAATCACACCTAACTATAATGAATACAACGTTTTGAAAGAAAATCGTCTTTTTGAACCATCAGAAAATGGATGTTCCGTATTAATAAAAGGCGGACATCGGGAAGATGAAATCGGGACAGATATTTTATGGGAAAATGGGAAAAAAATTTCAATCGAACCCAACAATACAACTTCTGTATTTTACCCGAAACACGGTTCAGGTTGCGTACTTTCTTCCGCAATTGCAAGTCATTTAGCAAAAGGAGAAAATTTGCAAAATGCCTGTCGAAAAGGAAAATTATATATCGAAAAATTTTTAACAAGCAATCCAACTTTACTAGGTTTTCATTCTTAAAATGTATCATTAAAAATCTCTATCATTTGCTGAATGAAATGCCGTTGCGAACGAAAAATATGCAGAAGACTTTTAAAGTTAACCTTGCGGCTTCGCGTTAAAAAGAAAATTACATTAAATAAAAAATGGAAAAATTACAATACATCTCTCAGGGTTCATCTTTAGAAGTTCAGGAAAAGAATATCCGGAAAGCTCTTGATTATGGCGCAAAATGGATTCAGGTTCGTTGGAAAAATACACCCGAAAAAGATTTTATCACACTCAGTGAAATTTCAAAAAAGTTATGTGCAGATTATCAGGCTGTTTTTATCATTAACGATCATGTTCAGATCGCAAAAGACGTTGATGCGGATGGTGTTCATTTGGGATTGAAAGATATGTCCGTAGAAAAGGCGAGATACATTTTGGGAGAGCATAAAATCATCGGAGGAACCGCCAATACTTTTTCAGATATTCTTCAGAGAATGGCGGAACACTGCGATTACATTGGGTTAGGTCCGTTGAGATTTACTTCTACCAAAGAACAATTAAGTCCGATATTAGGATTTGAAGGTTATGGTGAAATCATCAACAACTTAAAAGAAAAATCAATTGAGATTCCAAAAATTTTTGCCATTGGCGGAGTTGTTTTGGAAGACATCAAACGATTACAGGAAATCGGAATTTATGGAGTTGCTGTTTCCGGGCAGATTACCAGTCAGCCTTCTGTAATTAATGAATTCAGAAACATTTTAGAATTGAGTTAAATCTTTTAAACATCTAAACTAAAAAGTAAATATGAAAAATCAACCTTTAAAAATAGCCGACAGAATCTTTGAATCGCGATTGTTTTTAGGAACAGGGAAATTCGGAAGCCTGTCGGAAATGACGGATTCCATCATCGCCTCAGAAAGCGAATTGGTAACCATGGCTTTGAAAAGAATTGATGCCCATTCTTCGGAAGACGATATTTTAAGCGCGTTAAAACCTACAAAATCTCACCTTTTACCCAATACTTCAGGAGCAAGAACTGCCAAAGAAGCTGTTTTAGCGGCACAGTTGGCAAGAGAAGCACTGGAAACCAACTGGGTAAAACTTGAAATCCACCCCGATCCGAAATATCTGTTACCCGATCCTATTGAAACATTGTATGCAACAGAGGAACTGGCAAAATTAGGGTTTGTCGTGATGCCTTATATTCATGCAGATCCTGTCCTGTGCAAACGTCTTGAAGATGCAGGAACAGCCGTCGTAATGCCTTTAGGAGCGCCAATCGGAACCAATAAAGGACTAAAAACATTGGATTTTTTAGAAATCATTATTGCTCAAAGTAATGTTCCGGTTGTGGTGGATGCGGGAATTGGTGCGCCTTCCGATGCGGCAAAAGCAATGGAAATGGGAGCCGATGCGGTTTTGGTAAACACAGCAATTGCGGTGGCGAAGAATCCGGTAAATATGGCATTGGCTTTTAAAGAGGGTGTGATTGCCGGAAGAAGAGCTTTTGAATCCGGTTTGGGTGCGATTTCACATCATGCGGAAGCTTCAAGTCCGCTGACTGCCTTTTTATTTGATTAAAATTAAATGAAATGAAGAGTTTTAAAGATTTTTTTGAAAATTACCAATGGGATGAGGTAAAAACGAAACTTGAAAAAGTAACGTTAACCGATGTTGAAAAAAGTCTTCATAAAAAGAATAAAACCATAGAAGATTTTTTGAATTTTCTGTCGCCGGTTGCGGCTCAAAAACTGGAAATAATGGCAAAAATGGCTCAACAGCTTACCCAAAAGCGTTTCGGAAAAACCATTCAGTTGTATGCGCCGTTGTATCTTAGCAACGAATGTCAGAATATCTGTACTTATTGTGGTTTCAGTCTGGATAATTCCATTAAAAGAAAAACACTTTCTGATACCGAAATTCTGATTGAAGCCTCTGTTTTAAAGTCAATGGACGTGAATCATGTTTTGCTGGTAAGCGGTGAAGCCAATAAGACGGTCGGAATCGATTATTTTCTGAATGCCATACAGCTTTTGAAACCTCATTTTGCGAATATCTCCATTGAAGTTCAGCCTTTATCTGAAGAAGAATACCGACGGGTTCATGAAGCAGGAGTACATGCAGTTTTGATTTATCAGGAAACCTATCATCAGGAAGTGTACAAAGAATACCATCCGAAAGGAAAAAAGTCGAATTTCGAATTTCGTCTGGAAACGCCCGACAGAATTGGAAAAGCCGGAATTCATAAAACAGGACTCGGCGTTTTACTGGGGCTGGAAGATTGGCGGGTGGACAGTTTTTTCAACGCATTACACATCGATTATCTTCAGAAGCAATACTGGAAAAGCAGATATTCAGTTTCATTTCCGCGCCTTCGACCTGCGGAAGGAATTATTGAACCGAATTTCATCATGTCCGACAGAGATTTATTACAGCTCATCTGCGCCTACAGAATCTGGAATGAAGATTTGGAGATTTCTATTTCCACAAGGGAAAATGAAAAATTCAGAAATAACATTATTTCATTGGGCGCAACAGCAATGAGTGCTGCTTCCAAGACCAATCCGGGAGGTTATGCGGTGGATAAAGAGTCGCTGGAGCAGTTCGAAACCAGTGATGAAAGAAGCATGGAGGAAATAAAAAATATCATTAAAAAAGCAGGCTACGATCCTGTAATGAAAGACTGGGATGTGGTTTATAGCGGAACTTAAATTAGAAATTTGAACCATTAAGGTTTATTTAAAAAGTTTAGAAAAATTAAGCTTTTTACAGGAAAATAACAGGATGAGATATTCTTAAAATATTTAGATATTTCCTTAACTAACTTCATTCCATAAATAGATCTTAATGGTTAAAAAAACAATTGTGCATTTTGAACCTTTGTATTTCTAAATTAAGTGAAACGCCTTTGTTTATCTTCGTTCCAGGCAATTAAAATCTACTCTTTGTCTTTCTTAGCGTTTAAATTTTATCGCAAGGATAAACAAAGTTTTTTAAAATAAAGCAATCTTTAATGAAAGATAAACAAAGGCATTTCATTTATAAAAGTAAAACAAAAAGTAGATATATTTAACAATTAATGGGTTAAAATTACTTTCCAAGATGCACAACAGGTTGTTAAAAAATAAAAATTGTAATGAAAAAAGAAGACATCTTCGCAAGATACAGCCGACAGATCTTCATTGAAGAAATCGGATTGGAAGGTCAAAGAAAAATAATGAATTCTAAAGTTTTGGTAGTCGGAGCCGGAGGTTTGGGAAGTCCCGTTATCCAATATTTGACTGCAGCGGGAGTAGGAACTTTGGGTGTCGTGGATTTTGACGAGGTGGAACTCCATAATTTAAACCGACAAATTATTCACAATGAAAGCACGGTTGGAATTTCTAAAGTAAAAAGCGCCGAAATATTTATCAGAAATCTAAATCATCAAATTAAATTCGTTGGAATTGAACAAAAAATAGATGAATCAAACGCCGAAGAATTGATTTCCGGATTTGATGTCATTATTGATGGTTCTGATAATTTTAAAACGAGATATTTAGTTAATGATACCTGTGTACAATTCAAAAAGCCTTTGGTTTATGGAAGTATTTTGGGATTTTCAGGGCAGGTTGCGATTTTTAATTATAATGGCAGTAAAAATTTAAGAGACATTTTTCCGGAACCGCCTTTTGATGAATCTCTTCCGGATTGCGACAGTTTGGGCGTTTTGGGAGCTTTACCGGGAATTGTAGGAAGCATGATGGCGAATTTAGCTTTGAAAATTATTACAGATTTACCATTGCCGTTGAATCAGTTAACGTTGATTGATACGTTGAATTGGCGTTTTCAGACTATTGATTTTTAGTTTAAACACAAATCGCACGAATTTTTTGCACAAATCACACAAATATTTTAAGTTTTGGCTAAAGCCTTTCTTTGGGGCGTAAAAAAAAGCGGACTAAAGTCCGCTCGTATTGAATAAACACTAATGGCACGAATGTTTTTACACAGATCACACAAATTTTCTAAGTTTTGGCTGAAGCTTTTCTTTAGGGCGTAAAAAAGCGGACTAAAGTCCGCTCCTATTGATAAAATAAATACTTATCAGTTTCAATTTTGCTTAATCATTATAAATCAAAATTATTCGTGAAATTTGTGCAAAACATTCGTGCAATTAGTGTTTAGAAAAAAACTACTGTCCCTGCTGCATCACACCGCCATTTTCATCTTTCTTCGTCTGATTCAGGATGTTTGCATCTTCTTTTGCCAATTTGTTCTTCGTCGGGATTTTGTAATTAACAGACAATCCGAAATTTCTTGAGTCGTATTTCGTTCTCAGCATGACCGTTTCTCCTGAAGGTGGATTGGAGCGAACCTGCATCAATTGTCCGTTGAAAATATCATTGGCAAAAACAGAAACCGTCAAACGATTGTCCATAAATTTCTTCGTCAGCGTAAGATCCACAGAATTGTTGAATGGCTTTTCCGCGGTGAAATAAAAATACCCTGCTTTTGGAGTCAGATAACTGTAATTGGCGGTTAATTTGATCTCCTTCGGTAAAATGATCTGCGTCATCAGATTCAGAATCCAGAATCCTTTATTATTCAGATTGTCAATATCATGCTTCTGATAACCGGCATAAATATACATGAAGTTGATCTTATCCGGATTGAAATTAAACTTCATAATTTCGCTCAATGGTTTGCTGAAAATCATGAAAGGAACCGGTAATCCGACGTTGAAATTGTGGATTTTCATTTCAGAAATATTAATCTGCTCGTTGAAGAGATTTTTTCCGTCTTTTCTGATGATCTGCGCTACCTGATTTTTCGCTGAACTTACACTATATCCGATAAATGCATAATCGAAAGCTGAAATTTTTATTTCATAGTTATCAAAAATCGTTGGCTGAAGATTCGGGTTTCCCGTTACCTGCGTATTCGGTCCCTGAAATGTGGTGTTGTTAGGGTTTAAGGCAGAAATACTCGGCAAATTGATCTTTTTATTATAATTCGCTGCTACGTATACCTGATTCATCAGATTGTACTGAACACTTGCGTTCGGGAACAATTTAAACTTGTTAAAAGGAAGAAGATCTGCCTCAATAAGATTTTTGTTGTTGTAATATCTTGTAACACCGGAAATATCATAATTTTCAGCACGCGTTCCCAAAATAAAATCAAACTTTTTCAGCTTAGCCTGAAACTCCAGATAAGTTGCTGTTGTCTGTCTGGTGTATTCTAAATTCGTGATTCCTTTGCTTTCCGTATCAAAATTCTGATGCTCGTACAATCCTCCCAAACTTACTTTTCCGCCATCCAAAATCTTTAAAGGCTGAGAATAATCTACCTTAAAATTGGCGATTTCCATATCCGATTTGTTGTTCAGCTTATTAGAAAAAGGAATTCTGGGACTATTTTCAACAGGATTGGTATAAACCACATCTGTAAAAATATTATCCTGAATAAATTTACTGTCGGATTTTGTAAAACCAAACTGGAAATCCAGCTTCTGAGATTTTTCTGTAAAACGTTTCTGATAGGTTACCACAGCTTCCTGTCTCAAATTATCGGTGTGAGCTGCATCAAAGGATGAAAAATTTCCTTCTCTGATAATATTCGGATTCAGATAATACGGAAGATCAGCAAGTCCGTTGCTGGATGTATAATTATCATTGTTATTATGGTAAATATCATAATTTAAAAGCAATCTGTCCTGTCCGAGATCAAAAGTAAGCCCGGATTTTGCAAAATATCCTCTTCCCACTCTGTCCGTATTGCTTAACATCAGATTGTCCTGATTGCTGTTCAGCATACTTTCACGGTAATTCTGCCCAACGTTCAATTGCCATCCGAAAATTTTATTTCTCGCATTCAGATTTAAAGAATTGCTTGTTCTGCTTCTGAATTTATCATAATTCGTGAAAGAATAATTTCCGGAATACGTTGCCGTTAAATATTTATTCGCATTCTTATTCGTTATAATATTCATGATAGCGCCTCCTGAAGTGGCAGGAAATTCCGCACCGGGCTGTGTAATCACTTCAATTCGGTCTACAGAATTGGCGGGCATTCCTTCAAGAAAAGAATTAAGCTCATTGGAAGTAATGTTCAAAGGTCTTCCGTTCAAATAAACATCTAGAACTTTTCCCTGATACATCATTCCTGCGATATCGGTAGAAACCAATCCGGGAAGTTTTTTGATGCCTTCCAGAACGTTTCCGTTATTAAGCTGCGGCTGTTCCGAAAAATCGAAAATCGTACGGTCGGCTTTCTGTTCAACGGCTTTTTTAGTTTTGGTAATGGTTACTCCTTCAATTTGTTTTTCTTTGGTTGCCTGGTTATTCGTTTTTTCCTGGGCAAAAGAAAAGATGCTGCCCAAAAGTGATAACGCAATAATTGCTTTTTTCATAATGTCTTTCTGATATTCTATTAGACAATGAAAAAAGTACTTTTGTTACATTTTTATTCACTTAAATTTAAAATCTATATCCTGCTGAAATAAAGAGGCGGAATAATCCGCCGTACTGATCTCTGTCTGAAGCAGATAAATTTTTAACAATTCCGGCTTCCAGACCAGCTTCCACAAAGAGGTTTGAAAGAAATACATATTTTTCTCCAACTCCGGCCCCGATTCCTAAAGATGATCCCCATTTCTCATTATTTAAAGTCTGACCATTATCGTCAAGCGGAGAATATTTGTTTCTGTTGTAAATAGCTAATGCTTCAATAAAAAAATCTTTTGCAATACCTTCATTGTCTGTGTAAAATCTATAATATGGCATAACCGTATATTTTTCTTTCCATTGGTATATAAAATAACTTCCTATTCCGGCATTGTAATTAATAATCCGCTCATATCCAATATCAATTCTTGATTTAAATATTCCAAAGGCATTAATTTTTACTTCGTTGTTTTCCTGCGCGAAAGAGAGTAGAGGAAGAAACGATAAAAGCAGTAAAAGTTTTTTCATAGTTCAGTTTTACTCTTAGTTTTTAAAGCCTAAAAATAAGCGAAATCAATATAAAACAAAAAGCAACTTCAATCTGAAGTTGCTTTTTTATGATTAATTAAATCTAACAATTAATTTTTTTCCTGTTGTTTGATCAGATTCAAAGCAGAACCTGCCTTAAACCAGTCAATTTGCTGATCGTTGTAAGTGTGGTTTGCCATCACAATGTCTTTCGTTCCATCTGAATGGATGAATTCTAAAGTCAGTTGTTTTCCCGGAGCAAACTGATCGAGATCCAGGAAATTGATCACATCATCTTCCAGAATTTTATCATAATCTGCTTCATTGGCAAAAGTAATTCCCAACATTCCCTGTTTTTTAAGGTTGGTTTCATGAATTCTCGCAAACGATTTTACCAAAACAGCTTTTACGCCCAAATGTCTCGGTTCCATTGCTGCGTGTTCTCTTGAAGAACCTTCCCCATAGTTTTGGTCTCCCACAACGATGGATGGAATTCCTGCGGCTTTATAATCTCTCTGTACAGCAGGAACTTCTCCGTATTCTCCTGTAAGCTGATTTTTAACTTTATTGGTTTCCATGTTGAACGCATTAACTGCTCCGATCAACATATTATTTGAAATATTATCAAGGTGACCTCTGTATTTCAGCCATGGTCCAGCCATAGAAATGTGGTCGGTAGTACATTTTCCAAAAGCTTTTATTAAAAGTCTTGCTCCTGTAATATTTTTGCCATCCCAAGCCGGAAATTCTTCCAGTAACTGAAGTCTGTCTGAAGTTGGGCTTACATTTACCACTACAGAAGATCCGTCTTCAGAAGGCGCCTGATAACCATTGTCATCCACAGCGAATCCTTTTTCCGGTAATTCAAAACCTTTAGGCTCGTCTAATTTAATCTGCTCTCCGGCTTCGTTGGTTAAAGTATCGGTAATAGGATTAAAATCCAGTCTGCCCGAAATTGCCACAGCAGCTACCATTTCTGGAGAAGCGACGAAAGCGTGGGTATTTGGATTTCCGTCTGCTCTTTTTGCAAAGTTTCTGTTGAAAGAGTGAATGATCGAATTCTTTTCACCTTTTTCAGCACCTTCTCTGTCCCATTGTCCGATACAAGGTCCGCAGGCGTTCGTAAATATTCTAGCATTCTCAAACTTTCTGAATGAATTCAGGAAACCGTCTCTTTCTGCGGTAAATTTCACCTGCTCAGAACCCGGATTAATTCCTAAAATAGCTTTCGGTTTCACTCCTTTAGCAACGGCATCTTCCACGATAGAAGCTGCTCTTGATAAATCTTCGTAGGACGAATTGGTACAAGAACCAATCAGTGCCCATTCTACTTCAAGTGGCCATCCGTTGGCTTCTGCTTTTGCTCTGAATTCAGAAACAGGCGTTGCCAGATCCGGAGTGAAAGGTCCGTTTAAGTGAGGAGTCAGTTCAGAAAGATTAATTTCAATTAGCTGATCAAAATATTGCTCAGGATTTGCATATACCTCAGGATCACCTGTTAAATGTTCCGCGATCTGGTCTGCCGCATCTACAACATCCTGTCTTCCGGTAGACGAAAGGTATCTTCTCATGGAATCATCATATCCGAAAGTAGAAGTCGTTGCTCCGATTTCCGCTCCCATATTACAGATGGTTCCTTTACCTGTCGCTGAAAGAGATTGTGCTCCTTCTCCGAAGTATTCTACGATGCAGCCTGTTCCTCCTTTTACGGTAAGAATTCCTGCCACTTTTAAGATCACGTCTTTTGCTGAAGTCCAGCCGGACATTTTACCGGTTAATTTTACCCCGATTAATTTTGGCATTTTAAGTTCCCAAGCCATTCCTGCCATTACGTCAACTGCATCTGCACCACCAACTCCGATGGCAACCATTCCTAAACCTCCTGCGTTTACGGTATGAGAGTCCGTTCCGATCATCATTCCTCCCGGGAAAGCATAGTTTTCCAGTACAACCTGATGGATGATTCCGGCTCCCGGTTTCCAGAAACCGATTCCGTACTTATCACAAACCGAACTCAGGAAATTGAAAACTTCCGAGTTTTTGTTAATACCTTCCTGTAAATCAGCTTCTGCACCTACTCTTGCCTGAATAAGGTGATCGGCGTGAGCGGTTGAAGGTACAGCCACTTTTGCTTTTCCTGCCTGCATAAACTGAAGCAGCGCCATTTGTGCCGTTGCATCCTGCATCGCTACTCTGTCCGGTGCGAAATCTACATAAGAATTTCCTCTTTCGTGTGCCTGTGTTGCGTTTCCTTCCCAAAGGTGGGTGTAAAGGATTTTTTCTGAAAGGGTAAGAGGTTTTCCCACTACTTTTCTTGCCGCAGCAATTCTTTCCGGGTAACGCTCGTACACTTTTTTGATCATATCAATATCAAAAGTCATATCTGAATTTATTTTTCTTCTGTTTTAATTATTTGCTCTTTGCTATTAAATAAATTAACATCATTAAATTATCAAATTCTATTCCTGTATGCTTTTAAAAAGGATAAAAAATGATAAATAATTCTGAAATTTCCAACCTTCAAGTTAAGAAAAAATAAAATTTTTGTGATTGATCTAAGTTAAAATAATTTTTGCAGATCTTTAAATGGAAAGGTTCTAAATAAAAAATTGAAAGATTCTACATCTTTACGAGTAAAATCTTTCAATTCTATAAATTGTTAAAACAGCCTTTACGGCTTATCTGTAAGCTTTTTAGTGAGCGCTTGTACTTGTCAGTTCTTTAATAGAAGGAACAAAAGTAGTAAGGTCGATCCCTTCAACCGCTGTTTTATACTCATCGATGCTAGGAATTCTTCCCATGATCGCAGAAAGTACAACCACCGGAGTTGAAGCTAATAGAGATTCTCCTTTTTTACGTTCAGAATCTTCAACCACTCTTCCCTGGAAAAGACGCGTAGAAGTGGCTAAAACTGTATCTCCTTTTGCTGCTTTTTCCTGATTCCCCATACAAAGGTTACATCCCGGTCTTTCAAGATACATCATGTTTTTGTATTCAACACGAGCTTCGCCTTTAGGAGCATTATCGTCAAACTCAAAACCTGAATATTTCTCTAAAAATTCCCAGTCGCCTTCAGCTTTTAATTCATCAATGATGTTATAGGTAGGAGCAGCCACTACAAGCGGAGCTTTAAATTCTACGGTACCGTTTTGTTTTTCAATGTTTTTAAGCATTTGAGAAACAATCTTTAAATCTCCTTTGTGAACCATACAAGATCCGACGAAGCCAAGATCTACTTTTTTCTCACCACCGTAATACGTTAAATCTCTGATAGTATCGTGCGTATATCTTTTAGAAACATCTTCATTGTTTACATCCGGATCGGCGATCATCGGTTCTACGATGGCATCAAGATCTACAACAACTTCAGCGTAATATTTAGCATTGGAATCCGGAGTCAGAGCAGGTTTTTCACCGGATCTGATTTCCTCAATTCTTTTATTAGCCTTGTCAATTAATCCCTGAAGAACCTGATTGTGGTTATCCATTCCTTTATCGATCATGATCTGGATTCTGCTTTTTGCAATTTCCAGAGACTCGATTAAAGTAGCATCTTCAGAAATATTGATGGAAGCTTTTGCTTTCATTTCAGCCGTCCAGTCTGTGAAGGTAAATGCCTGATCGGCAGGAAGTGTTCCGATGTGAACTTCAATAATTCTTCCCTGGAATACGTTCTCTCCTCCGAACTGTTTCAGCATCTGAGCCTGAGTTGCATGAACCACATCACGGAAATCCATATGTTCTTTCATGGTTCCTTTGAACGTTACTTTTACAGATTCCGGGATTGGCATTGATGCTTCTCCTGTCGCCAAAGCAAGGGCAACAGTTCCTGAATCTGCTCCGAAAGCAACTCCTTTAGACATTCTCGTGTGAGAATCTCCTCCGATGATGATTGCCCATTCGTCTACGGTAATATCGTTAAGAACTTTGTGGATAACGTCTGTCATCGCGTGATATTCTCCTTTCGGATCACGTGCTGTGATCAAACCGAATTCGTTCATGAATTTCATTAATTTAGGAATATTAGCCTGTGCTTTTTTATCCCAAACTGAAGCGGTGTGGCATCCGGACTGGTAAGCTCCGTCTACTACCGGAGAAATTACCGTTGCAGCCATAGATTCCAGTTCCTGAGCAGTCATTAAACCTGTAGTATCCTGAGAACCTACGATGTTTACTTTCACACGTACATCAGAACCTGCGTGTAAGATTTTACCCGGAGTTTTCCCTACTGCATTTCTGTTGAAGATTTTTTCAACCGCAGTAAGCCCCTGTCCTTCGTTAGAAATTTCTTTAGAAGGTGCAAAAACAACCGGAGCTTCGATGCCTAAAACTTCAGCAGCAAATGTCTGTAATTTTTTACCGAACACGATAGCGTAAGATCCACCCGCTTTAATGAATTCCATTTTCTGCGGTGTGAAAGATTTTGTAAGATCGATAAGCTCCTGATCTCCGTTGTATAATTTTTTCTCTTTGGTATTGATGGTTAAAACCGTTCCCGTTGCAACAGAATAAGTCTGCTCAAGAATAGGTTCGCCTTCTTCGTTAAGAACAGCTTTTCCGTTTTCGTCTACTTTCTTTACCCAGTTTTTAAGATCGATTCCGATACCTCCGGTTACGTCTACTGTTGTAAGGAAGATTGGTGAAATTCCGTTGGTACCTCCAACGATAGGAGCAATATTTACGAAAGGAATATAAGGACTTGCCTGTTTTCCTGTCCAGAGTGCAACGTTGTTTACACCGGACATACGCGAAGAACCAACTCCCATTGTTCCTTTTTCAGCGATAAGCATTACGCTTGCATCCGGATGTTTTGCCTGTAAGGCTTTAATTTCTTCCTGCGCCTGAGGCGTAATCATGCATTTACCGTGTAATTCGCGGTCTGATCTTGAGTGTGCCTGATTACCCGGAGAAAGTAAGTCGGTAGAAATGTCTCCTTCCCCTGCGATGAAAGTAACCACTTTAATTTCTTCAGCAACTTCAGGAAGTTTTGTGAAGAATTCTGCTTTTGCATAGCTTTCCAGAATTTCTTTTGCAATTTCGTTCCCGATATTGAAGGCTTCTTTCAGACGGGTTGTATCTGCTTCATAAAGGAAAACCTGCGTTTTCAGTACTTCTGCAGCCTGTCTTGCGATATTTTTGTCATTTCCTAAAGCCAGATCCAGCAATACTTCGATAGATTTTCCACCTTTCATGTGGGACAACAATTCGAAAGCAAAAATAGGAGAGATTTCTTCTACTACAGATTCACCAAGAATAATTTCTTTTAAAAATTTAGCTTTTACACCGGCTGCACTTGTGGTTCCGGGTAACGTGTTGTAAATAAAAAATTTAAGAGAATCAGCCCTGTATTCGTTTGCTGTATCTTTAATCTGCGCGATAATCTCGCTTAATAATTCTGCACTGTCAATCGGCTTTGGATGAAGCCCCTGAGTTTTTCTTTCTTCAATCTCTTGGATGTAATCCTGATAAATATTCATAATAATAGAAATCTTTTCAATCTTAATCGGATGATAATCAATCTTAATCAAAGGAAGATTATCATCGTGTGTTTTCCGGCAGAATTATTATTTTTTGTTTATTTGATCTAAGCAAGAAGCTGAAATTTTTAGATAGTATATTAAAAATGACTTCTTTAAAACGTCTGTCATAATAAACGCCTGAAAACGTGCCCAAATTTACGGAATTTTACAATTTTTTCAAGTTTAAATTATTTAGATTCTTTATAAATATGTATTTTATATTTTCTATTTTTGGCGATATTTTTGCAAACAATTGATGATTATGAAAAATGTAGCTTCGGTTTTATTCCTTTTTATTTCGGTTTTTGTTTTTTCTCAGGCTAAAACAATGAAGAAATTGCCTTCGAAAACAGGTTCTAAAACTGTGGTTAAAACATTACCAGAAAAGGCAAAACTTAATAGCAATTTTCCGATCATCAATGAAGAGCTTCCGCTTTTAATTCCGAAAAAACAGGACGGCAAATTCGGGTATGTGAACCAAAAAGGAAAATTTATCATTCAACCGGAATATCACATTGCGGTATTTTTCTACGAAGACTGTAATCTTCTGAACTCTCCTAATGTAAAACTCAGAAAATTCGGGACTGCGGATTATGCGACGGTAGAAAAAGATGAAATTTCTTACCGTGTCGACAGAACAGGCAAAAGAGTGTATCAGTACAAACAGTCCGATTTGACAAAATGTCCTCACAAAGAGTATGTTCAGCAGCTTTTTCAGGTATATACGATGAATGGTTTTTTCGGAATCATCGAAAAAGCAACGTTTGAAAATCCTTATGATTACAAGCAGTTTAAAATTTATCCTCAATACGATTACCTTTTTATTTTAGAAGGTGATAATGTTGCTAATCCGATGATTATTGCTTCAAAAAATAATGTTTTCGGAGTGGTGGATGTGAACGGAAAGGTGATTATTCCGTTTGAATATTCTGATATTAAACGAAATTTTAGCTGGAAGCTTGGTAAAATGTTCGAGGTTTCAAAAGATAGTAAGAATTATTACTATGTAGATTCGCAGAATAAGACCTATTAGATTTAAAAATGAATTTCCAGAATCTTTCTCCAATAGCGCAAATCTTTAATTAAATGATTTTAGTGCGTAAAAATAGGCTGAAAAACGTAATTTCCCACAGTTGGTAAATTTTTCGTAATTTCGCGGCTGAAATAAAGGGGTGCTGTAGCAAGCTGAGATTATACCCAATGAACCTGGAACGGGTAATGCCGTTTAGGGAAATTAAAAATGAGCAATAGGTAATGAGCAATGAGTAATCCTCATCATATTACTTATTACCGATTATCAATTACTCATCATAATCCGCCCCTTTTATTCATTAAATTTTAAAGATTTATAGAATGAAAGGATTATTTTTTTTAGGGCTTACCGTTGGCTCTTTCGCTTTTTTACAGGCGCAGAATTCCGATTCCCTGAAAGTAAGGGAAATTGAAGCCGTTAATTTTACCAAAAGACTTCCTGTTGCCAAAGAAATCATCAATGTTCAGAAAGATTTGGACAGCAGAAATTTAGGACAGGATCTTCCGATTTTACTGAAGAATCAGACTTCCATCATTTCAACTTCAGATGCCGGAAACGGAGTGGGGTATACAGGATTCCGGATTCGTGGCGTTGCGGGAAGCGCTATTAATGTCATGATGAACGGCGTTCCGTACAATGATTCCGAAAGTCAGGGAACGTTTTTCGTGAATGTTCCGGATCTTACGAGTTCGGCATCCCAGATTTTAATTCAGAGAGGGGTGGGAACTTCCAATAATGGTTCTGCAGCTTTTGGAGCAAGCATCAATGTACTTTCCAAAGATCCTGAAGAGAAGTTTTACTTTAAAACGGATGACAGTTACGGATCATTCAACACCTACAAATATTCTGCGGAAATAGGTTCCGGAAAATTCTGGGGAAACCGTCTTTCTGTGATGGGAAGATATACCCACATTAATTCTGACGGATATATAGACCGCGCTTTCTCAAAATTAAATTCTTACAATCTGACCGCTTTATATGAGGAAGGAAATACAAGAATTCGTCTGATGGCTTTCGGAGGAAAAGAAAAAACGTATCAGGCTTGGAACGGAATCGACCGGAAAACATGGGAAACCGATCCTAAATTTAATTATTCGGGAGCGATTTATGATTCGAATTGGGAAAACATCGTCGGATTTTACGATAACGAAACGGATAATTACCGACAAAATCATTATCAGTTGCTTTGGGAACAGAAATTTAATGCTCAATGGAATTTAGAAACAACGGTACATTATACCAAAGGAAAAGGATATTATGAAAATTATAAGCAGGACGCTAAATTTTCGAAATATAATCTTCCTAACTTCATCAATGGTTCTCAAACCTTGACGAGAACGGATTTCATCAGAAAGAAATGGCTGGATAACGATTTCTACGGCGTTGTTTCTACGCTTTACGGAAAATTAGGAGCTGTAGATGTGAACTTCGGAGCCGTTGCCAATCAATATTACGGAAGACATTTCGGAAATGTAACGGGCGTTTTTCTTCCCCAGATTGATGAGCATGAATATTACAGAAACCGCTCTGTGAAAAATGAAGTTTCAGGTTTTGCCAAAGCACTGGTAAGAATGAATGATTTTGAATTTTTCGGAGACCTGCAATTGAGAAATGTAGATTATGATACAAAAATCATCACGGCTGGCGATGGAGAAGGTGCTGATTTAAATAAAAACTGGCTGTTCTTTAATCCCAAAGCGGGAATCAATTATAAAATTTCAGCAGGAAAAATTTTCGTTTCCTATGCACATGCGCACCGCGAACCGAACAGAGATGATCTTTTGGCAAACAATGAAGTAAAGGCTGAAAAGCTGCACGATTTTGAAGCCGGAGTAGAAAAGCAGTTCGGAAAAGTATCTTTTACCGCAAACTTATATTATATGTACTATGTAAATCAGTTGGTTTTAAATGGCGAACTGAATAATGTGGGGGCTTTCATCAGAACGAATTCGGGGAAAAGTTACAGAAGCGGAATTGAGCTTGGAGCTTTGGCAAAGCTTTCCAAACAATGGGAGCTTTCCGGAAATGTGAGTTTCAGCAACAACAGAAATTTAGATTTTAAAGTGGAAACAGAAGCTGGTGTTAAAGATCTCGGAAATACGCAGATTTCTTTTTCTCCGGATGTGATTGCCAATTTAGGTTTGAAATTCAATCCAACGCAGAATTTCCAGTTTGCATTGATGAATCAGTATGTCGGAAAACAATATCTGGATAATTCGGAAGATGAAAATTTACAGCTTAAAGATTATTTTTTAACCGATTTTAATGCGCAGTATCAGTTTAAAATTAAAAATAATGAGATTGCCCTGAAGCTTTTGGTTAATAATTTATTCAATAAAAAGTATGTGAACAACGGAGCTGTTTATGACGGTTCTCCATATTATTTTTCTCAGGCAGGAACGAATTTTATGTTTGGGATCAGCTGGAAAATTCAGTAAACATTCAGGCTATATTTAAGATTAATTATAGAATGTAAAGTTAGATTTAAGACTGCTTCGGCAGTCTTTTTTATTGTTTTTCAGTTTTAAAATCAATAGGAGCGGACTTTAGCGTGTTTTCAAAATTAAATTCTGTAAAATTGGTTTCATCCCAAAATATAATTCATATATCTAATAATTTTAAACATAAATTCATCATCAATAAATCTCTCAAAAAGTCGCGGAAAAGTCATAAATTTGCTGCCAAATGAATATTTCAGCTTACATTTTAGAATATTTGAAACAATTCGGAACCGTTATTGTTCCGGATTTTGGCGTTTTTTCTTTGGAAAATTCCAAAGCCATTATCAATTCCGAAAATGGGAGCATTCTTCCTCCTGCAAGCAAAATCGTATACACTCCCGATTATGAGGTGAAGTCTGATGATTTGGCATCTTTTATTGCGGGGCAGAAGCAGATGACTTTGGAAGCTTCAAAAACAGATCTTCAGATTCAGACGGATTTTTGGAAGAAAAAATTACAGGCAGATCAGACCCTTGAAATTCAGGGATTGGGAGTACTGTTTGTAGAAGACGGCAAAACGCATTTTAAAGGAAACAGACTGCAATCCGATCATCCGGATTTTTATGGTCTGGAAGAAATTAAGATTTCCGATATCAGCAATAAAAATATTCCGTTAGCAACTTCTCTGAATACTGAGAAAGATTATCGGTTTAATAAATCTATTCTTTGGGCTTTTCTGGTTATCATCCCGATTTTAGGAATCGTATACGTAGCATACACGCAACAGGAACTTCTTTTCGGAGAAAAATCTTTTGATAAAGCGAATATCTCTGTACAGACAAAAACCCACAGAATTCAGGATACGGTAAAAGTTCAGCCAAAAATAACTCCGGTTCCGGTTGCAGATTCTTTAAAGAAAGATTCTGTAGCACCAAAAACCATTCAGCCCGCCGTGCAGAACGCGGCAAAAGTTCCGGCAACTCAAAACAACACTAAGACAACGAAATGGCAAAAATAAAAAAGGCGTCAGAATCTCTGACGGTGATGACGAATATTGTACTTCCGAATGATACCAATCAATTGAGAAACCTTTTCGGAGGAGAATTATTGGCAAGAATGGACCGATGCGCTTCTATTTCCGCAACAAGACATTGCGAAAGAAGGGTCGTAACGGCATCCGTAAATCACGTTTCATTCGACCATCCGATTCCGGAAGGAGGAATTGTTGTAATGGAATCCAAAGTTTCCAGAGCTTTTTCCACCTCAATGGAAATCTATGTAGATGTTTGGTTGGACGATCCGATCAATCATAAAAAAATTCAGACCAACAAAGGAATTTATACCTTCGTTGCGGTAGATGAGTTCAACAGACCGATCCCGATTCCTGATATGGAACCTGAAACAGATCTTGAAAAAGAACGATATGCAGCGGCACTGAGAAGAAAAGAACTTTCCCTGATTCTGTCCGGAAGAATGAAACCTTCTGAATCTATTGAGCTTAAAAAGCTTTTCCAGGAGCCGAGCTGATTAAACACAAATAACACAAATGTTTACACAAATTTCCGCAAGTAATTATATTTTGTAACTACATTTAAAAAGAAATTTGTGTTTTAGATTATTATAACACAAGATGAAAAATGATATTTCTGAAAATGAAATCTCGAAAATAGTTTATGAGTCCGGTTATTTAATTCATAAAGTTTTAGGACCCGGATTGTTAGAGAGCGCTTACGAAGAATGTATGCTGTATGAACTTCAAAAGCAGGGACTTTTTGTAGAAAAACAAAAACCAATGCCTTTGATTTATGAAGATGTGAAATTAGATGTAGGTTACAGGCTCGATTTATTTATTGAAAATAAATTTATATTAGAAATAAAATCCGTTGAGTTACTGAATGATGTGCATTTAGCTCAGATTCTTACCTATCTTCGATTGAGCAATTCCAAACTCGGAATGTTGATTAATTTTAATACCCATCATTTTAAAGATGGAGTAAAAAGAGTAATCAACGGCAAATTATAGTTTAGTGCCATTTGTGCAACAATATTAGTGTCATTAGTGTTAAAAAAATGAAAATTTTACTCCTCGATAAAAACCACCCCTTAATTACCGAACAGCTTTTAGCTAAAAACTTTATTCTGGAAGAAGATTTCAGCTCTTCTTATGATGAGGTTTGTGCTAAAATTGAACAATATGACGGAATTATCATCCGAAGCAGAATTCCTTTGGACAAGAATTTTTTAGAAAAAGCTAAAAATCTGAAATTCATTGCAAGAGTAGGAGCAGGAATGGAAAATATAGATATTCCGGTGGCTGAAAAACTGGGAATTCAACTGATTAATTCTCCGGAAGGAAACAGGGATTCTGTGGCAGAACACGTTGTCGGGATGTTGCTGATTTTAATGAACCGACTTTTCATCGCTTCTCAGGAAGTGAAAAACGGCATTTGGCTTCGGGAAGAAAACAGAGGCGACGAACTGTTGGGAAAAACAGTGGGACTTATCGGTTACGGAAATATGGGAAAAGCTACGGCAAAAAGACTTTCAGGTTTTGGCTGTACCGTGATTTTTCATGATATTCTGCCGGGTCTTTCGGATGAATTTGCAACACAGGTTTCTCTGGAAGAATTAAAAGAAAGAGCTGAAGTTGTAAGCTTACATATTCCTCTAACGGAACAGACCTATTATTTGGTGGATGGTCCGTTTATCTCTGAGATGAAAAACAATTTCTATTTTGTAAACACTGCAAGAGGAAAGAATGTTGAAACGAAAAGTTTAGTTGAGGCGTTAAAAGCAGGTAAAGTAAAAGGAGCCTGTCTTGACGTTCTGGAATACGAAAAATCCTCTTTCGAAAATCTGGAAACGGAAAATGAAGATCTGAAATATCTTCTGGAATCTGAAAAAGTAATTGTGACACCGCACATTGCAGGCTGGACGGTTCAGAGTAAGGAAAAACTGGCGCAGGTGATTGTAGATAAAATTGTGGAACAGTTTGCTTAGCCTTGAAATTCAGTAAGATTAATAACAAATTTTTACGATACTACTTTATGAATTATTTTTCATTTTTATTTATGTTAAATAATTCATAATTTCTATTCAGGAGATACGAATTATTTCGAGTTTTATTAAATTGCCGCTCATTTTCGAAACTCATGACGAAGCGTAATTTTATCCTTGTATTATCTGCCTTTTTATTTCTTTTTTCCTGCAAAAAAAAATCTGAAAATCAGGACAGTGTCGCTGAAAGCACCACCAATCTTCCCAATTACGGAAATGTAGACTTAGCCAAAGTTTTTGCACCTGCTGAAAATCAGGTTGCCAATAAGGCTTCACTCGCAAATTACATCAATAGTTACTACCAGAAAGTTTGGGAAAACGGCGATCTGAGCGGGGGAATTTTAGTAGCGAAAGGAGATAATATCATTTACGAAAATTACAGAGGCTTTGCCAGAGAAGGAAATCAGAACCCGATCGGTAAAAATACGCCGCTTCATGTCGCTTCTGTTTCAAAAACATTAACCGCAATGGCGATGCTGAAACTCATTGAAGCAGGAAAAGTGAATTTATCCGATCATCTTACCCAGTATTTTCCGGGTTTTCCTTATCCGAATGTTACCGTTAAAACATTGCTCGACCAGAGAAGCGGTCTCCCGAAATACGAATACTTCATCACGAAAATTCAGCCGGCTCCCGCAGAACTTTCAAAAACGTTCCTTACGAATGAGGATATTTTGAATATGATCATTAAATATAAACCGGATCTGGCGAGAGAAACCGATACCGGATTTATGTACTGCAACACCAATTTTGCCATGTTGGCTTTAATTATTGAAAAAGTAACAAAAGTTCCTTTTCCGCAGGCAATGAAAGAAATGGTTTTTGATCCTCTGAAAATGAAAAACACCTATATTTTTCAGGAAAAAGATATTCCGACAGCGTCACAGTCTTTTTATTACGGAGGCAATAAACTGTATCCTTTGGACAGACTGGATTTAATTTACGGAGATAAAAATGTATATACCACACCGCGAGATTTATACAGCTTTTCAAAAGCGATGTTTTCGAAAGATTTTTTAAAGCCTGAATTAATGGAACAGGTTTTCACGCCTTACAGCAATGAAAAATTCGGAATGAATAATTACGGTTTCGGCTTCAGGATGAAAATTTTTGATAACGGGGAAAAACTCACGTATCACAACGGTTGGTGGCACGGAACCAATTCCGTTTTTGCGCATCTTCTGAAATCTAAAGTCACCATTATTGCCATTGGAAATAAATACTCCAACAGAGTGTATACAGCTTTGGCATTATCGGGATTATTCGAAGATTTTCCGCCTCAGAAAGATAAACTTCACAGCGTAATGAGCGATGATCGCGATACATTGAAAGGTCATGGTGAAGTTTATGGAGAATAATGTTTATTTTTGCGTAAACATCTTCATGAAAAGAATTCTTTTTTTATTGGTTTTCGCTTTCCTTTTGCAGTCTTGTGCAAGAGTAGGTTCTCCTATCGGGGGCGCAAAAGATTCCTTGGCTCCGAAATTTTTAAGCTCAAATATAGATTCTTCAAGAGTAAATGTACCGAGAGATATAAAGCAGTTGCGAATAGATTTTGACGAATACATTACGTTAAAAGACATCAACAAAAACCTGAACATTTCTCCGCCGATTAAAAACATCACCAGAATTGTTCCTTCTAATATTGCCAATAAGTTTATCCTGATCCAGTGGAAAGATACTTTACAGGCAAATACAACGTACAACTTTAATTTCGGAAATTCTATTGCAGATAATAATGAAGCCAATATTCTCAGATATTACAATTTCGCGTTTTCTACGGGAGACAAGCTTGATGATCTTTATGTAAGCGGGGATGTAAGAGATGCTTTATCCATTAAAAAAGCCAGTGAAAATAAATTTGTTGTCGGATTATATCAGGTAAAAGACACCATCAATTACAGACAAAAACCTTACTACATTACGAAAGTTGATGATGATGGCTATTTTGAGCTGAATTATCTTGCTGCCGGAAAATATAAAATCATCGCGTTTGAAGATGAAAACGGAAATTCCATGTACGATCCGGGGAAAGAAAAAGTAGGTTTCCAAAAAGATCCTGTTGTCGTAGAAAAATCGGTTTCAGGATTAAATCTGAAATTATATCCGTCTAAAAAACCGGTAAAATACCTTGAAATGAAAGAAGCTCCGGGAGGAGTTCTCATGACTTTCGAAGGAAAACCGGATGAAGTATCCGTAAAACCTTTAAACGAAAAAATAAAAGAGTACAAGGTAACCCACGCTCCGAAGTCCGATTCCGTAAGAATCTGGTTTGATGCCGTAAAAAGTGATGTAGGACAGACCACGAACGAGAATTTAAAGTTCGGGTACAATGCAGGAATAGGAAAGAAAGACAGCCTTTACAACGCCTCGTTGTTTTACAGATACAATGCGAAAAACGCAATGGATATCAACAGCGATAACGGCGGTGCCATGCTTCCTCCGAAAGAAGACTTTAAAATCCTTTCCAATTATTATGTGGATAAAATAAACACTGATAAATGGATTTTCAGAGTTGCAGGAGACTCATTGAACACTGTTCCTTTTACCGCAAAAATCTCAGAGAAAAATCCGTATCAGATTTTGGTGAAAGCAGATTTTATTTCAGGTAAAAAATATCAGCTTACCATTCCGAAAGAAACCGTTTCATCATTCTTTGCAAAAAATTATCAGTCGAAACGTTTCGATTTTGAAGTGGATAAAGTTGAGAATTTCGGAAGCTTAAAATTCATCCTTCAGAATGCTCCGAAATCAAGCTACTGGCTGCAACTTTTAGACAGTTCAGATAAAGTGTTGTTCCAGAAATATACCAAAGGAAGCGAGGTTAAATTTGATATTCTTAAACCGGGAGAATACATTGTAAGGATTTTAGTGGATAATAACGAAAACGGCTTTTGGGATGAAGCAGATTTCCAGAACGAAACTTTCGCGGAAGACTCTTATATTTACTACAAAACAGCCATCGTAAGACCGCTTTGGGACAGCAACGAAAACTGGGATCTTAAAGATACAAGAGTTCTGGATCCTTCAAAAATCAGTACACCGAAAGCAGAGCCCAAATCTCAGCCTAAAGATCTGAATAAGCTTAATCTGAAAGGAAATGACGCTTTGGTAACCCCTTCAAGATAAATATGAAAACATTTAAGAAGATACTTTTCTGGACTTTGCTGGGATTTGCTTTAATTCAGTTTATTTCAACAGATAAAGTAAATCCTCCGGTGGATCACAAAGTTAATTTTGTGGATGTTAAAAAAACGCCTGCAAAAATTCAGGGATTGTTGAAAGGAGCGTGCTATGATTGTCATTCCAATGAAACGGTTTATCCTAAATACGCCTACATCGCACCGATTTCATGGTCTGTGAAAAGTCACATCAACGAAGGACGTGAACATCTTAATTTTTCAATTTGGGATACGTACAACAAAGATTTAAAGCAGAGTATGCTGAGTAAATCGATCCAGACCATCCGGAATAAAACGATGCCGATGCCCGGTTATATTGTTTATCACAAGGAAGCCAATCTTTCCGATGCAGAAAGAGCTTTACTGATTCAGTATTTTGATCAGATGCTGAAATCCAAAACTTATTAATCATCTTAAGTTTGATATAAGAATTTAAAAAGATGAACAGTTTAACTATTTGATTTTCAAAGTTATTATCTATTCATGCGATCAATCGTTTTTGTATTGCTTGGATAAGCGAAGCGGCATTGTTTATCTTAAAAGCATTTCAGAGAATACTTCTCCGTTTTCCTTTGCGATAAAATAATCAGATTTTGAAAATCAACTTAAGAATCTTTAATTTAACCTGAGTTCGGGATAAGTCTTCTTAACGCAAGGTTAAACAAAGAGATTCAATTATCAAGAATTCAGTTTTAAGATATACAAAGGCGTAAAACTTATCAAAGTAATACCATTTTTGTCTTTTTTAAGTAAACGAAGTGCCTTTGTTTAGCTTACCGACTTTCAATAAGTAAAAAATCTTTTGTTTTTCTTTGTGATAAATTAATATAATGCTATAAATCAATTTTTTAAATTTATTTCTTATTTCTAACTGAGGTTAATTTATTTTGATCATGCAAAGCAAGAGCATAAAAAATCTCCCGCAAATTTTACATATTCAGTTGACCTCTGTAAAATCTGCGGGAGAATATATTTCAGGAATATTAAATTTTCTTCAGATACTCTTCAAAAAACTTTTTCTGAGAATCAAAAGCAATATCCTCAAGATTCAATTCTTTTAAAGGAATCCAGACTGCTTCTGAAATTTCAGACAATTCAAGATTCACTTCAAATTTTTCCGGAACGCGGTATTCATAAAAAAGATCAATGGTATTATAATCAATCTCTTTGTACTGATAGACGTTTGGAAGGCTCGTTAAGTATTTTAAATTTGAAATATCAACATCCAGCTGCAGCTCTTCAAAAAGTTCTCTTTTACAGGTTTCTTCTGCACTTTCCTTCGGATCTACAAAACCTCCTGCAAGATCGAGTTTTCCCTTCTTAGGATCTCTGTTTCTTCTTGTAAGATAAATTTCATCATTATATCTTATTACCACAGCTACCGCTCCGGCAACGTTATTATATAATGTGAAACCACAGTTTTGGCAGCTCCATTTTCTTTCTCCATCCCACTGTAAAGATTCTTTGCCGCAGTTGGGGCAATATTTCAATATTTTCATTGAGTTACATTAATATTTCTCGGGTGATAAGACAAGATCACATCACGCAGTTCCTCTGTTTTCAGGTGGGTGTAGATCTCTGTCGTTGTAATGCTGGAATGTCCGAGCATTTCCTGAATATAACGAAGATCTGCACCATTCTGAAGCAGATGGGTTGCAAAAGAATGTCTGAATGTATGCGGTGATATTTTTTTGCTTACACCCGCCTTGTCTGTTAATTCTTTTATAATTAAAAATACGATTACTCTGGACATCGATGTTCCGCGGCTGTTCAGGAATAAAGTGTCCTCGTATTTTTTATTGATTTTACTTTTGGAACGTACTTCCTGAATATAATTTTCCAAAAGATCTGCCGTATAATCTGCCAAAGGGACGAAACGTGTTTTGTTTCCCTTTCCGTTTACCTTGATATACTGTTCTTTAAAATTAATATTGGAAATTTTCAGATCAATAAGTTCCGAAACGCGAAGTCCGCATCCGTACAGAACTTCGATGATACACTGGTTTCTCTTTCCAAGATCAGAGTTTACTTCAATCGCACTGATAATCTTATTGATATCGGGCAGACTTAAGGTATCCGGTAAGTAAAGACCCAGTTTAGGACCTTCAAGCAAAGAAGCCGGATTGTCTTCACGGTATTCATCCTCAAGTAAAAATTTGAAGAATGCTTTAATGGAAGAGATCCATCTCGCCTGAGATCTTTCGCTGAATTTTTGTTTGGAAAGATTGAAAATGTATTCCTGCAGATTTTCGTAGCCTATAGTATCCGGTCCGACGTTGCCCAGATCTTCTTCTGCGTATTCTTTTAGTTTTTTGATGTCTCGAATATAGGCGTCGAGAGTGTTTTCTGAAAAGTTTCTCTCGAATCGAAGAAAGATCTCAAAATCCTTAATTTTTTCATCCCAAGTCATGTTGTGTTATTTTTTTAGTTCACTTTCCGAAATTTGCTCTATTTCAATATTGTGGTTTCTTAAAAATGATATCCCGTCGTCATCCGAATATTCATTGATGTAGACAAGTCTGGTAATTCCCGCCTGCAGAATCAGCTTGCTGCATTCTTTACATGGCGAAAGCGTTAAATACAATGTTGCACCTTTTGCAGACTGCGTGGAAGCTGCTAATTTTAAAATAGCATTCGCTTCTGCATGAAGTACATACCAGTGTGTTTTCCCGTCACTGTCCTCACAGCAGTTTTCAAATCCTGAAGGAGTACCATTATAACCATCTGAAATAATCATCCTATCTTTTACGATAAGAGCTCCTACTTGTTTTCGTTTACAGTAGGAAAGTTTTGCCCATTCCTGAGCCATTTTTAGATAAGCTTTGTCAAACTTATTCATACCGCAGCATTGTTTGTTTCGAAATAATTTGTATTAAGGGTAAAAAGTTTAGAAGCTTGGCTTTCTTTTTTCAAGAAAAGCAGAAACTCCTTCTTTTTTGTCGTTCATTTCAAAAAGCTCTCCGAAATATTTAATCTCAGTTTCAAAACCTTTATCCGTGTCCGATAAGTTTACAGCATGAATTGCTTTCGAAATTGCCATTGGTGAATTGTGGGCAATAATGTTGGCTAATTCTTTTGTCTTATTTAATAATTCTTCTATTGGATACACTTCATTTACCAGTCCGATTTCTTTTGCTTTTGCAGCAGGAACCATTTTGGCAGAGAAGATCATTTCATTGGCAATACCTTTTCCTACAAGCTTCGGCAGTCTCTGGGTTCCTCCGTAACCGGGAATTAATCCTAAAGTTACTTCCGGAAGTCCCAGTTTTGCATTTTCCGATGCGTATCTGATGTGGCATGCCATGGCAAGCTCAAGACCTCCGCCTAATGCAAAACCGTTTACGGCTGCAATTACAGGCTTGGTCATATTTTCAATTTTATTGAATAAAGTATTGTGTCCGTTTCTAGCAAGTTCTTCTGCCTTTTCCTGTCCAAAATCACTGAATTCTTTAATGTCTGCTCCGGCAACAAAAGATTTTTCACCGCTTCCTGTAAGAATAACTACTCTGCAGGATTGGTCTGAATCTAATTCGTTCAACGCTGAACTTAATTCGCTGATCGTTTTAGCATTGAGTGCATTCAAACTCTCAGGTCGGTTTATTGTAATAATAGATATTTTATCTTCCTTATTTAATAATATATTTTCGTAACCCATTTTCCACTTTAAAATATTATTCTGTGCAAATTATGAATTTTTTATAAAAAAAAGGAAAAAATATTGATTTTTTTTCCTTCTGATTGAAATTATTGTTTAAGATACTTATTTCGTGTGGTTCATCATATTTGCATCAATAATCACATTCAATTGAGAAGCTACCTTCATGCCCAATTCAATATTGGCTCTGAAAAAATGACATAACTGTCTGTTAATGATCTCGTCTCTTTTGGGTCCTATAATTCCTTTCATGCTTCCAACGATGTTATTTACAAGGTTTTGTCTGTCTTCAGTATTCATTGCCTTTGTGTATAATAATCCGGGTTGGGTGTAATGATCGTCATCATTTTCGTTTCTGTTGTAGCTTGCTACATGTGCACTGTCCAGTTCATATTCGAAACTTTTATAAGCAGGATCCGGTTTAATATCATCAAAACTGTTCGGATGATAATTCGGCTTGTCCTGATAATGGCTTGAATCTGCCATAAATCCGTCTCTCTGATAATTATTAACTGCAAAAGGACATCTGTTAACTTCCAGCAGATGAGCATTTACGCCGACTCTGTATCGGTGCGCATCCGGATAAGAAAATAATCTTCCCTGAAGCATTTTATCGGGTGAAAAGCTGATTCCGTCGATTAAATTACTCGGAGAGAAAACAGATTGTTCAACATGAGCAAAATAATTAACAGGAACTTCATTCAGTTCCATTTCTCCGACTTCAATTAACGGGAAATCGCTCTGGAACCATACTTTGGTAATATCAAAAGGATTCCATCTGAAGTCTCTTGCCTGTTCTTCTGTCATTACCTGAATGTACATCGTCCATTTCGGGAAATTTCCTTCCTCAATCGCGTTGCAAAGATCTTCCTGCGCAAAATCTGGATTTTCTCCTGCCATTTTTACCGCTTCATCATTGGTGAAATTTTTAATTCCCTGTTTGGATTTCAGGTGAAACTTCACCCAGACTCTTTCATTCTGAGCATTGATCATAGAGAATGTGTGAGAACCGAAACCGTGCATATGTCTGTGTCCGTAAGGTGTTCCTCTGTCTGACATTAAGATCAAAACCTGATGAAGAGATTCAGGATTCAGGCTCCAGAAATCCCACATCATGGTTGCGCTTTTCAGATTGGTTTTCGGAACTCTTTTCTGGGTATGGATAAAATCAGGAAATTTTTTGGCGTCCTTGATGAAAAAAACCGGCGTGTTGTTTCCAACAAGATCCCAGTTTCCGTCTTCTGTGTAGAATTTTAAAGCAAAACCTCTAGGATCTCTTGCCGTATCTGCACTTCCTTTTTCTCCGCCTACTGTGGAAAAGCGGGCAAACATTCTGCATGAATTGCCAACCTTAGAAAATAATTTTGCTTTTGTATATTGGGTAATATCGTGGGTAACCGTAAACGTTCCGTAAGCTCCCGTCCCTTTTGCATGAACAATTCTTTCCGGAATTCTTTCTCTTACAAAATGAGCAAGATTTTCCTGCAAAATGAAGTCCTGCAGCAGTACCGGACCTCTCGGACCGACTGTTTGTGAATCCTGATGTTCGTAATAGGGAGCGCCGTTACTTAAGGTTAATTTTTTAGAATCCATAGATTTATGATTTTTGTGAATGATTTTTTAACTGCTTTTGTTTATGTAAAGGTACTAAATATCAAATTTACTTGAATTTTTAATTGCAAATGGCAAAAACATTTTATCTTTGTCATAGATAATATTAATCAGATGAACATTCAGCAACTCGAGTATCTTATCGCGGTTGATAAGTACAAACATTTTGGGAAAGCGGCTCAAGCATGCTTCATTACGCAGCCTACATTAAGTGCAATGATACAGAAATTTGAGGACGAACTGGATGTGAAGGTTTTCGACAGAACAACGCACCCGATCCGTACCACAGATGTGGGGCTTCAGATCATCGATCAGGCGAAGGTGATTATAGAATCTGTCAATGAACTTAAAAATAAAGCCAATCTTTTAAACAATATTTTAGGAGGAACCATCAATATCGGAATCATTCCTACCGTTTCTTCTTTCATCCTGCCTACGGAAATCTTCAAATTTTTGGAAGAAAACCCGAAAATCCAGATGAATGTAAAAGAAATGACAACGGACAACATCATCAAAGCTTTGAAAGCAGGGGAGTTGGATGCCGGAATTATTTCTACCCCTTACGATGCGGCAGATGAATTTTATCAGGATTTCTTATTTAATGAAGAATTGATGATCTACAGTTCTGAGAAAGAAGCCAACAAGAAAAACTCTTATGTCGTTCCGGAAGAACTGAATGTAGAAAAAGTGTGGCTTCTTGAAGAAGGGAACTGTCTGAGAAACCAGTTCGAAAATATCTGTCATTTAAAAGAAAATACTTTGAAGCCTAAAAACTTAGATTTTCTAGCTTCTAATATCCAGACTTTGGTTCATATGGTGGATAAAGTGGGAGGAATCAGTATTTTGCCTGAGTTGGCTCTTAATCAGCTTTCAGATGTACAGAAGGAGAATGTTTTCAGATTTAAGAAGCCTTTCCCGTACAGAGAAATCAGCATTATTTACTACAAACCAACCTTTAAGCAGAAAATTATTGATGAATTATCGCATTCTATCAGAAATTCATTAGAGAAAAAACTGAATTATCACGAAAATCCGAAAGAATTTGTAAGCATAAAACCGCAATAGTGTTTTATGTTAAATGTCATCAAATCATCAATTTAAAGAAGAGATAATAAGTAAACAAAAATTTTGAGTATTAAAAAATAGTACTTAAATTTGCCAACGTTTACGAACGAGGAAAAATTTGACCTGATTGCAACCTCTATAAAAATATGCTAAAACAGTATTCTTTTTTAGACCTTCATTAGACAATTTATTCTTATTTTTCTTCGTATATTTTTTTAATCTAAAAACAAATAGAATAATATGTCTTATTTATTTACATCTGAATCTGTTTCAGAAGGACATCCGGACAAAATTGCCGATCAGATTTCCGACGCATTAATCGATCATTTTTTAGCATACGACAAAAACTCAAAAGTAGCTTGTGAAACTCTTGTAACAACAGGACAGGTGGTTTTAGCGGGTGAAGTAAAATCTGATGCTTATCTTGATGTTCAGACGATCGCGAGGGAGGTAATCAATGGGATCGGGTATACAAAAGGAGAGTATATGTTCAACGGAGATTCTTGCGGCGTTATTTCTGCAATCCATGAGCAGTCTCCGGATATCAATCAGGGAGTAGACAGAGTGGTAACGGATGAGTCTTTCGAAGCTAAAGCGAATGCACAGGGAGCGGGAGATCAGGGAATGATGTTCGGATACGCAACCAACGAAACGGCAAATTATATGCCTTTAGCTCTGGATCTTGCACATACTATTCTTAAGGAACTTTCTGCGATCAGAAGAGAAGATTCAGAAATTAAATATCTTCGTCCTGATGCAAAATCCCAGGTTACTATTGAATATTCTGACGATCATAAGCCGATCAGAATCGATTCTATCGTAGTTTCTACACAGCATGACGATTTTGGATCTGAAGAAGAAATGCTGAACAAAATCAGAGAAGACATCAAAAATATTCTGATTCCTAGAGTAGTTGCTTTACAGACTGAAGAAATTAAAGCGTTATTCAACGATCAGATCAAATATCATATCAATCCGACCGGTAAATTTGTAATCGGAGGTCCTCACGGAGATACAGGTCTTACAGGAAGAAAGATCATTGTAGATACATACGGAGGAAAAGGAGCTCACGGAGGTGGGGCATTCTCTGGAAAAGATCCTTCAAAAGTAGACAGAAGTGCTGCTTATGCAACAAGACACATTGCTAAAAATCTGGTGGCTGCTGGAGTTGCTGATGAAGTTTTGGTACAGGTTTCTTACGCAATCGGGGTTGCAGAACCATGCGGATTGTACATTAACACGTACGGAACGGCAAAAGTAGATCTTAATGATGGAGAAATTGCTAAAAAAGTTTCAACAATCTTCGATTTGAGACCTTACGCAATCGAGCAGAACTTAAAACTAAGAAACCCGATCTATCAGGAAACGGCTTCTTACGGACACATGGGAAAAGAGCATTATGTTGCCAGCAAAACTTTCAATAAAGGTCATAAAAATGAGCTTACTCTGGAAAACCTTGAGTTCTTTACATGGGAAAAATTAGACAAAGTAGAAGAAATTAAAGCTTCTTTCGGAATTTAATTTTAAACTTATACAATATAAATAGCTGCTTTATCTTTTGATAAGGCAGTTTTTTTTATTTTTACATTAAATAAATTTGAAGATGATAAACGCCAGATTTGCAATCGCAATCCTTTCCGTATTTTTCCTGAGTCCATTTGCTAAAGCCCAGTTAACCGTGCATAAAATGATAAGTGTAGGATATACATACCAGAACCAGAGTTTCGGGGAAATAGGAGGGAAGCTGCTTTTCTTAAAAAATGATGATGTTATTTACCGTTTGGGAGCTTCCGCATTAATGGGTTCTGCGCATTCCCAATTTGCTGTCATGCCTAAAATTTCAGCCGATGTTCTGTTAAATTTTGAAAAAAATGTAGATTTCAATCATTCTTACTATTTTCTGATGGGAGCGGAAGGAACCAACAAATATATTGCTCCGAAGGTAGGTGTAACGCTTTTCGGGATTCTTGATCTTACGGGAGGATATGCGTTCCCGATCGGAAACAGCGGAATAAATGGTAAGGAACTGAAGGGGGTAAATGTTAATTTTACATTAAATATCCCTACTGTATTCATTCACGATATGTTTAAGTAGATTTTTTTAAATTTTTCTCGTAAAAAGTTAATAAATGGTTAACAGTTATTAAAAATTTATTATATTTACACCATAGAAAAATTGTATCCGCCTATTGATTCGACTTTACTCTGAAGAATTGTTTTGTTTTTACAGCTGAAGCCAGATAAAATATCTGGAATTACAGTCAGCAATATTTATTGAGAAGAAGTTATGAAATCAAAATCGGATAGTTTACTAATTTCCCTTTACCAAAAAGGAGACGAAGAGGCGTTGTCTACCCTTATTCACCGCCATCAGAGAGAGTTGTTTACATTCATTTTTTACAAAATTAATGATGAAGATTTAGCAAATGATGTGTTTCAGGATACATTCATGAAAATTATCATTATGCTGAAGGAAGGACGCTATAACGAAGAAGGAAAATTCATTCTTTGGGCGAAAAGAATTGCCCATAATCTTATTATCGATCATTTCAGGTTAAAATCTAAAAATATGAAAGTTTCAGAAACTACTTTTGAAACGGACGAATATTCTGTTTTTGATCTTTTGAGAGAGCCTTCCGAAAATATCGAGGATCAGCTTGTAACCAATCAGATTCAGGAAGATCTTTTAAAAATGCTTCAGTTTTTACCCGAAAACCAGCAGGAAGTAATTAAACTAAGATTTTTTGACGGGTTAAGTTTTAAAGAAATTGCGGATCATACCGACATGAGTATCAATACTACACTGGGAAGAGTGCGCTATGCTTTAATCAACCTGAGAAAAATCATGGATGAAAATAATATTATCTTAACTAGATAAATAATAATTTCTGAAAATTCCCGTTTTTAAGGAAAAACATTTTCGCCTATGAAAAAAAATGATTCCTTAAAAGTGAAAGCTTTGAAACCTAAGAAACAAACTATTGAGTTTTTACTCAACTTTTCAAAGAGCGTCGAGGTAGTGAAAGCCAAAGGCAAGAATTATCCTGTATCCAAAAATTAAAATTATTAATTTTGTGCTGTATGAAAATTCAGCACATTTTTTTTGATCTTGATAATACACTTTGGGATCACCGCCGCAATGCGTATTTAACGATAAAAGATCTTTTTGAGAAAGAAGAAATCGGGTTAAAGTACAATATCAGGTTTGAAGAATTCCACTCTGTTTATCATGAAATCAATGAAAAACTCTGGGAAGACATCCGCGACGGAATTATTGATAAAGAATATCTGAGAAAACACCGTTTTTATGATACCTTTAACCATTTTGGTGTTGATGATCCGGAATTATCAATGTATTTCGAGGAACATTTCTTAGATAAAATTCTCAATCATAATGAGCTAGTAGAAGGTGCAGAATATATTTTGGATTATCTTAAAGCAAAAAGTTACACACTGCATATTATTTCCAACGGATTTAAAGAAGTGACGGAGAGAAAATGTATTTTATCCGGCATTGATAAATATTTTCAGACCATCACAAGCGCAGATACAGTCGGAGTAAGAAAGCCACGTCCTGAAATTTTTGAATATTCTCTGAACCTTTCCGATGCCACGAAAGAAAACAGTATTTTAATTGGCGATGACTGGGTTGCAGATGTTGTTGGCGCTCAGAATTTTGGTATGGATGTTATTTTCTTTGATGTTTTAAAGGAAAAAAATAAAGAGATTGGATTGAAGGTCATTAAAAGACTTACAGAAATCGTTTTATTTTTGTAAATCTTTGATTTTTTTTAATCTTAATAACCTCTCAGTAGATCTTATCATAAGATCAAATTCTTTACTATCAATACTTTTCATATAACCCAAAAATCTTCTGGATTTTCTTTTCTCGGAAGTCTTCTGCAAATTTGAAATTCTAATAGAATAGGCTCTTCTTTTGATCGAATTATTTTTCATAATGTTAAATTTAGGTCTTTTAATTTTAAATTCAAAATTTTAGATCCTGTTTTATCTCCAATAAATGGCTCTTTGTTATTGTCAATAAGAGTGAAACTATTAAATAAATGATTATACTTACTTCTTAAATAGAAGTAGGTTAATATTGGGTTATTACCATATCCATCAAAAATGAGTCCTAATGGTACATATCTTTTAGATTGCTTATAACGATTAATCGCTCTAATTGTTGCATTTTTTCTACTAACATAGATTAATACTAAATTAACTTTATATTTTAGTTTTTTTAAGATTTGAGTAAAATTTAATATTTTTTCAGGATCATCTCCAATCTTAGGTATTACCATATTATATCCATTTATAATACAAGTGTCATATAAACAATCAAGACTCATGCTATTAGGATTAAAACCATATGTTATTTGGGAAGATTCTTCGTGAACTAGAGAAGCGCCGTATAAATGTGCTGTGAATTCTGGGAGTTTTCTTTTTGCATAATCACTATCTACTATAATAGAACCATATTTATCCGCAAGTTTATCAGAAAATCCAGATTTTCCAGAAGCAGGAAGACCAATTACAATAAAACATTCTTTTTTCTTTTTGAGTGGTGTCTTAGGAAGAGCACCTCCTTTTCCTAAACAAATATTATCATCAGAATCTAATCTTTCTAGCGTAGTTAACTCAGAAATAATTTCTTTTCTTAATTCCCATCTTTTTTCATCCGTTTTATAATGTATATGTCTGTAATTACTCGAAGAAAAAGTTTGTTGGGCAATATTTATCGTATTGATACCCATTTCTCCATCAACTATCAAATTAATAATTTCTGGATCGTGTCTCAGATTATAATTCAAAACATTGCTTAAAAAATGTTCAACTTCATTATTATTTGTTAATAAACGTGAAAGATTTTGGCTCATAGTTTAATTTTAATACTAAAATAGCAAAAATATTAAATTCCCAGACTTTCTCTCACTCTCTTAATCGTTTCCGTAGCAATAACTCGCGTTTTTGCTGCACCTTCCTGAAGTTTTGCTTCCAGTTCATCAAGATTGTTCATATAATAAGAAAAAAGTTCTCTTTCTTTTTCAAATCTTGTTAAAATAAGATCCAGAAGTTCTTTTTTTGCATGACCATAACCAAAGTTTCCGGCTAAATATTTCGCTCTCAGTTCCTCAGTCTGTTCCAGAGTAGCAATTAACTGATAGATGGCAAAAGTTTTATCCGTTTCCGGATCTTTTGGCTCTTCTAAAGTTTTAGAATCTGATTCGATGCTCATCACTTGTTTTTTCAGTTCCTTTTCAGGCAGGAAAATATTGATGATGTTTCCTCGCGATTTAGACATTTTGTGTCCGTCAACTCCGGGAACGTACTTTGTGTTTTCCTGAAGTTCAGATTGAGGCAAAACAAAAACTTCACCCATCTGATTATTAAATCTGGAAGCGACATCACGCGCAATTTCCAAATGCTGAAGCTGGTCTTTTCCTACCGGAACAATCTCCGCATCGTATAACAAAATATCTGCAGCCATTAAAATAGGATACGTAAACAAACCGGCATTTACATCCTGCAAACGGTCCGCTTTATCTTTGAATGAGTGCGCCAAAGTTAATCTCTGATAAGGAAAAAAACATGATAAATGCCAAGAAAGTTCACAGGTTTCAGGGATGTCACTCTGTCTGTAAAAAAATGTTTTTTCGGTATCTAATCCACAAGCAAGCCAAGCCGCAGCAATCTCGTAGGTATTCTGTTTCAGTTCTTTCGCGTCTTTAATCTGCGTTAAAGAATGCAGATTCGCGATGAATAAAAATGATTCGTTTCCTTCCTGTTTCGATAATTCTATCGCAGGAATAATTGCACCCAACAAGTTTCCCAAGTGAGGTGTTCCGGTGGCTTGAATGCCGGTAAGAATTCTTGACATTGTTTAAAGTTTATATTTAAAAATTAATGAACTGCAAATTTAATCAATTCTCCCTCAGATTCCATGAATTTGCACAGATGTTTATGTTTTATTGTTTGTGGTATTCGTGAAAACATTAACGTTATTTGTGTTTGGAAAATTTAAACGCAAAGATTTATTCAAAGCGTATTATTTTTAGGATTCAAAGGCAAATAAATTTGCTGCGCAGAGCTTGAAAACGGAGCTTCATCAAATCAACTTGTTGGTGCTTCTTTGCACACTTAGAAAAGTAATTATTATCTAATTAAAAACTTTGCGTTAAAAATCTACTCCCCTTAAAACGAAAAAGCGAAAATGATTAGTAAGTAAAAAAAGCTGAAAAACCCCATTAATAAAAGGATTTTGGGTGTGTTTAACCCTCGGGTTGAAAAAAACGAAACGCCGAAAAATTACTATTTGCTACCATTTTATTACTATTAAAAAGAGATTTCCGCCATCATACAGCCCCTTTTCGGGGCTTTTTATTTTCTCATAGAAACAAATTTACTATTCTACATAAAAACCTTGTAATAAGGCGTTTTCGTGTGTTGAAATAAAAATATCTGATCATATTGATGAGGAAAATAATACTGGATTTTCTGTATTTGTAGATTTGCCCTTAAAATGATGCTTTTTGAGTTGGGGTTACAGTTGGGGTTACAGTTGGGGTTACAAAACCCGTTTTTTTTAACCGGATTCAGATGTATATAAGGGTTAAAAAAGATCAAAAAAAGCATCATTTTGAATTATTCAAGGGGGTATAGGGACATCTGGTTTTAAGTTCCTTTTGCTGATTATCAACAATTTAAAACATTGTATTAAATCGAACACTTGCTTTTACCAATGCAATGGCAGTAATGTCTTTTATTTTAAAGTCTTTTGGTTGATGATGTGGATTTTGGCTTACCAATTTCACCCATTCATTTCCGAGTTCTGATTTCTGTACATATTTGACTGTTACATACTCCTCCTGCCCTTTAGTAAGGATACTTAACAAGTACATTTCACCGAAAAATATATCATCCACCGTAATTTGCTTATATAGAATAATATCACCGGATTTTAAAAGCGGGTACATACTGTCACCGGTTACATTAATAGCCCCGTCACATTTTGGAAGATTGGGAATTTTAATGGTTTGCAGTGCTTTGTGAGGAGCTCCGCTGTCAAACAATGCCTGAAGCCCTGCCACAGCCGAAAAATCATAAAAGGGTACTTCCTGATTTTCAATAATTCCGTCTTTTGTCTTTCTATTGATACTCAAAGGCGTTATAATAGGTTCTTCTTTGATCATATCACCTTTTCCATCAACAAACCATTTGAAATCAAATAAATCAGAATATTCTGAATTAGCAAGCTTATGAAAGAAGTCAAAACTCGGTTTTGCTTTACCGCTTAGGATATCATAAATAGTCTGCGGTCTATTGTAATCTAATTTCTTAGCAAATTCAGGAGCGTTAAGTCCGATAAAATCAAGCATTTTCTGCAATCTTGAAGAAACATCTGTATTTTCTTTCATTTTAATTTTGTTATTAAGAAAGTTCTGTATATATTTGTCAGGACATTTGAACAAATTTATAACAAAAATTTGATTTATCATGGAAAATAAGCAAAAAGAAAAAATTTATTATGGCGACTATCAGCTGCTTGGAGAATTATTATGTGTTTCTTCAGACGCAGCCCGTAAGAGATTCAAGCGGAACGAAAAAGCCGCAGTAAAAGCAATGGGTATGATACAAGAAAACCGGAAGAAATTTGTATTAGACTACAGAAAAAACTTACAAATAGATTAGAATAGATTTATTAACACGTTAAAAAAAGAGATTATGCCACATAATTGGGGAAATATATTAGTTGTTACAAAGGACGAATTAATACCAAAATATTACAATACCCTTAGCGCGCTTAAAGTTGAAATCCACCGATACAAAGATTTACCTTACGGAATTAAAAAAGTTCAGAAGGGAGGCAATGGCAGACAGATGTATATTGACTTTGACAGCCTTTCAAAAGATGTACAGGAAAGCATGGGCGATCCGCGCAAAATGAGACACCCTTTACTTTCATTTTTTGAATTTGATGCCACAGCAGTACGTTACTATACCGATTTCAGATTTGAGGACGGCACACCGTTAAAAGAAAGTTTTAAAGAGGAATATATCACCAACGCCAGTGTGCTTATTGCAGCCGAAAGATTAAGACAGGCGCGTTTAACCGAATGGAAAAAATTAAGAAAAACATCCGGGCGCGGGTTAATGCCCTCTATCATTACCGATGTTACGACATTTAATGAGTTTCTGCCAAAGGTATACAATACTACCCACACCATCCCTTCATCCCATAGAGGCTTTGACCGGGTTTGGAAACCATTCTTTCATTCTTTTGACGAGGGACTCAATTTTGAAAGCCTGATTTCCGGCAAACTGAAAAACCAGAACCGAAAATTAATGACGGGCGAAATGATGGCTTTACTTAATGATATGTTTGCAGGACAGGACTATAAACCTTCCCGGACTCAGGTCGCCGATCAGTATCAGGCTTTTTTAAACGGTGAACTGGATATTATCAGTAAAGAAACCGGAGAGCAGTACGACCGTACCAACCCGAATTTCAGGGAAATGTCCGATAATTCAATTATTGCATGGCTTGGAAAATGGGAAAACAAGATCGGAACCTTTGCCAAGCGTTCCGGTGACCGTCAGAAATTGATACAGGAATTCACTCCTCCACATAAGCTGACGAAAATTAAAGAAGCGGGAACCCTGATTTCCATAGATGACAGGCAGCCTCCATTCATGTATAATGAAAACAGGAAACGTCCCTGGTTCTATATGGGTATTGATGTGGGAAGCGAAGCATGGACGTGTTGGGTTTGGGGGAAGGATAAAAAAGGGATCATTATCGAGTTTTACCGCCAAATGGTCAGAAACTACTCAGAATGGGGCTTCAATCTTCCGCTTGGGTTGGAATGCGAAAGTTCACTAAACAGCGGATTTAAGGACACTTTCTTACGTAATGGGGCAATGTTTGACAGAGTGAACATCTATAAGAACCGTGCAAGGTCAAAAGTTGTGGAGCGAAAATTTGAGGAATTAAGATACCGCCACGAAAAAAGCCGCTTAGGATGGATGGCAAGACCATACGCCCTGAAAGAAGAAAATCAGAAAAGCGGAGAAGAAGAAATCATCATCCCTTTTGATACGATTGTAGACCAATCGCTCAGCGATATTGAAACGTGGAACAATATGCCTCATTCCGTTTATACCGATAAAACAAGATGGGAAGTATTTTGTGAAATGCAGAATAAAAATACACAGCCTACCAATTGGACGGCAATACTACCTCACATTGGTAAAACAGAAACATCAAGCTGTAATGCCGGAATTATCAAATTCAGAAACACAACGTTTGTTTTAGGGCTGGATGGTGAAATTGCGCTGAGTGATGATTTAATAAGGCTCCTGAAGTATGTTAATGGCAAAGAGTTTACGATTTACTGGCTTGACGGAAACGACGGGAATGTTTTAAAAGCGATGATCTATTATGATGATTTGATGCTTTGTGATTTGGTTCCCCAGCCGGAATATTCAAGATCAATCCATGAAAGAGATGAGCAGGGCGAGTTGAACCGCAGATTAATGAGTGCATACGAGAACACTGTTAACAAATTCATGGCTCAACGTAAACGTGAAATTGATCAGGTCTTAATTATTGACCACCGTAAAAAAACACTGAACAATAAATTTCAGATTGCAGGTCGAAAAAAATATACGCCTAATAACAGTACCCCGGAGGAGGTGTTCTCAGACGCTGAGGAAAGCAGCTACAACCACAACTCGAATACATCAACCGTGAGAAGTTGGGCAGCCAATTTTTAACAAATCAAAAATAAATTGATATGATAACATTAGAACAAAAACAGAACATCCGTACTGCAGTACTTAAGGGCAGGGAAAAATTCAAAGGCACAGATACCGCTTACGCAAAATCATTGGGTATCGACAGCATGGCTTACGGTCAGATAAAAGATGGTATGATTGAGAATATTTTGTCATTGGGACAATGGCTGAATATAGGCAGCAAATTCCAAACGGCAAAGAATGACTACGAAATGAAATTGGTGAAAACAGAGGTTTACCTTGCGATGGAAGACAACTTCAATTTTTGTCAGGCTACAAAAACATCAATGATTTTGGTTGATGACTGCGGGATCGGAAAAACACGTTGTGCAATGGATATTGTCTCCAAAATGAAAAATGCGTTTTATGTGGATTGTTCCCAGTCGCAGACTAAAATACGCTTTGTAAAGCAACTGGCTGCAGCATTAGGCTGCGATACCACCGGAAAATATTATGACATCCTGGAAACGGTAAAATATGCCTTGAATATTATTGAAAATCCGTTTGTCTGCGTGGATGAGTTCGGAGATTTAGAATACAATGCCTATTTGGAATTAAAAGGGATCATGAACGCCACCAAGCATAACTGCACTTGGTATGCAATGGGAGCTGACGGGTTACGTGCAAAAATTACCAAAGGAATCAACAATCATAAAGTGGGCTTTGCAGAAATATTCAGCCGCCTTTCCGATGACTTCGTAACACTGGTTCCGAAAAATCCTGAGGAACGAAAAGAATTTTATTTAAAGCTGTTCGGGGATGTAGCCTATGTAAACCTGAAAAATAAAAATGAGGTTAACGAAGTGGTCAAAAAATGTATGGTCAAAGTCGCCAATCCATTTGAAGGAAAGCAAAAAGGGGAACAGGGCGGGCGTATCAAATCACTCAGATATTTAGAAACACTCTTAAAGGTCAGGGAATAATGAAGGCACTATCAGTAAAACAAGCGTTTTCCATTGTGTTTAAACTGTTTGAATTTACTGGACTTTGGCTTCAAGCTTTTGGAAAACCGGAAACCACCGGTTTTTGGTACTTGGGTGGAGGAGAAAAGAACGGAAAATCAACTTTCGCCATGATGCTGGCTAAATACCTTACCACATTTGGAAAAGTGCTTTATGTATCCGCAGAAGAAGGATTATCGAAGGACATTATCGCCGCCATGAAATTTGCGGGATTATCAGACAAAGACAAAAAATTTCACATTATAGATTACGAGCCGTGGGCAGAGCTTCAGGCTCGTTTTAGCTCCCGGAAATGCGCTAAAATCATTTTTATAGATAATTCAACCATTTACAGGGACGAGATCACAAGGAAGATGGTATCAGAATTGAAAAAGAACCATTCCAATAAATTAATAATAATGGTTTGCCACGAAGTGAAAGGACTGCCGGACAATGCTCTGGCAACAACATGGAGAAAGCTAGCTAAAATCATTATTCAGGCAGAAGGGCTAAAAGCCATTATTTCCGGGAGATGTCCGGGAGGCACGTTAATGATCAATGAAGAAAAAGCAAACCTGTACTGGGGGACAAAATAAAATAAGAAAGACAATGAACAAAGACATATTATTAAAAATTCTACAACTGGACAGCCTTGTCAGGTTTTTAGACTGGAGCGAAAGGGTAAGGATCCATTTGTACAGAGGAGAGAAATTTAACTCTACAACGCCCAAAATTCTGGCAGCGTATGAGTGGATCATCAACGAAAACTGGGAACCACCGGTGATGCATTATGGGGAAGACCGCTTTCAGTATTTCCATGATCCGGAGTTAGACCTGTGGGTTGAAGCTGAAAATTATTTAAACTATTTCCCGGAATACAAGCCGGATTTAACCAAACTTATATTTTAGGACATGGAAGCCACAGAATTATTGGACGAGATTTTAAAAAATTACACTTTGGCAACAAGCGTCTCGCAGCAAATACAGGCTCATCAAAAGAATATAGCCCTTTTAAACGACGAATCAAAGAAAGCCTACGATAAGGGGTATGAAGATGGAAAACGCGACGGAAAAAAGGAGAAAATCGACAACTTAATACAAAAGAACTAATTATCAAAAATAACAAATTATGAATATTAATGAACTTTTAGAAAGACCAATTAACGAATTGTCTGCAGAAGAAATGGAAGCGGTGCTTAACCATAAAAGAAAAATGGAGGTAGAACAACAGGAAAAAGAAAAACGCGCCTATGAAGCCGAAAGAGACAGTGATATGGGAGAATTGATTGCCTTAGCCCTTGAAGTTGAAAGCAAATCGTGTTTATTGAAAAAGCTTACTCATGCCAAGATGGAAAAACACCAGGAGAAATTAAATGAATACGGAAAAATCCGTAGCAATTCTAAAGGCGGCTTTACCTTAATGCACAGCGATAAAACGATCAGAATTAAACGCCGCCGCGATACACAACCCACTTGGGATGAAAGAAGTACAAAGGCTTTGGAGCTGATTCACGCGTTCCTGTATGATACTGTGAAAAAGAGGGACAAGGATTTATTTGAAATGCTGATCGGATTTTTAGTAAAAAACAAAAAAGGTGATCTGGACTATGCAAGTGTAATGAATTTACTAAGCCATGAAACGCGTTTTGATGATCCAAGATGGAAAGAAGGGTTAAGGCTTTTAAAACAGAGTTATAGCAATTTCCTGAAAGGCTACCAATATGATTTCGAGAAACAGAATGAAGAGGGTAAATTTGAAAGGATAGAACTCAACTTCTCGGCTCTGTAACACTTACAATTTCAACGTTTAAAATTATCGGGAAAATCCCGAATTTATCAAAATTAGAATACCATAAATACAATAATAATGGTTGATTTAAAATAAACTCCCTTATTGACAAAGCTAATAAGGGAGTATTTTATTTATGTTGAATATTCCTACTTCAATTTTACTATAACATCATTGGTAAACATTGTCGGGTTCCAGTTATTTCTACTGCAAACAAATTTATATAGATCGTACGCATGCTGCATATTTGCAACTCCTCCCAGCTCATAGGTTTCATTTTTAGCCTGATTGAAATAAACCGCTGTTCTCATAATTCCCTTTCTTGTTTAATAAAAATAAATCCCTCATATTGAGGTGTTTATTAAAGCAAATATAACTTGAAGCTTTTATATAAAGCAAGTAGATTCTGCTATAAATTACTCCTTACTGCATAATAAGGGAGTGATTTTTTATCTATCTTAGCCGTATCTTAAAATTACAATGATGAAATTATCTCTTTTACTATTTCTTTCTGTAGTTTCTTTTTCCTGTATGGAACAAAAGAAAACAGAGGAAATCCTGCAAGCTAAAAACAAAACAATTGATAGCTTAAAAGCCGAATTAAAAGACTGTACTGCACAAGCCAAAATAATGGCGGAAGTTCTGGAAAAAGAAAGAATTGAGCTGCAAAATAACAAAGCCACCAAATAGGTGGCTTTGAGCTTTGCATACTTAAGTTTTGTTAATAATAAATGCGGGACAGCCTTTTTTCAAATGTCAATTATTCATACTTTTTCAATTCTTCTGTAAAGTCTCTTGAAAATTCTTCCAAATCTACTATAAACCCTGATCGACCATTAATCGGAAATATATTCATTAAATAGTCATTATCAGCAATATATGGTAAAACTTCGTCAGTGAGATCATCAAGGGATAATTTTAAAGTTTTACAATTACTCCATTCATCGTCTAAGTTTGATCCAATAAATTCTTCAGCAGACCAAAACGAAACTAAAGTTTTATCATCAACGCTTGACAAAGCATAATCTCCATTCTCATCAACAATCGTCCATAATTCTTCAAAATCTGCTACTTTCCTAATAAAATATTCATATCTTTTTTGTGGTTCAAGCTTTAAAATATTTTCTATCTGTTTTTGATTCATATCATGAATTTTTGAGCCTATATGATAAAATTTCCTTTAATTCTTTATCGCCAAAGACTTTATATTTTAATTTTCCCTCTAAAGCTTTATTAATACTTATTTCAAATCGTGGAGCATCTGCTTTATCAGTAATGATTATATCTTTATCAATAATTATGTCTTTGAATAAACCTTCATGTATTGAATTTCCAGGTTCAGTTTGAGCAATAATCCCATTAATCAACTCTTTTTTCGTTGAAATTTGCGATATACTGATTTTTAATTGAAAATAATTTGTTGTGAATTCACATATTAATTTGACTTCTAAATCATTTTTTTTAAATTGTTTCTTTTTATGCAACCATTCATTTTTACAACCGCCTTCCTTAAATTCTTTTATTAGATTCAGCAAAATATCAAGAGGAATTTCCTTTGAATTAGAAGCTTTTTTAAATCCTTGTTCTAATAACTCTAAATAATAATTGAAATCTTCAGAACCTTTTACTTCTTCATACCTTTTTCTATCGAAAGGTACATTAACTTCTAAAACATCAGTTGGTACAATTCTATTTGGTTTTATACCAAATTCAGTCGGTGATACTGCAATCATCTTAAATGTTCCATCCGTTATAAAACGATGTTTCCTTACAGCTTTTGAGAAATAATCGTCAATGAAATTAGTATGTTTTTGAAATTCAAAACGTAGTTCATTATCATTAAGAATATAATCATTGTAATCTAGCCCTAAGTGTATATAATATAAAGTCATAATTTATTGTGGTTTTGGTCTATTATGTATTCTTGGGTTTATTGTAGCTTTATTTTTATTTGTATATTTTATTTCTGCTTCTAAAGCTTTTGCTCTTGCGTTTTTTCCTCCAGGTATATTTTTAAGTATTTTTTGGGTATAATTTCCTCCTTCGCTATTTAATTTATTCACTTGCTTCGTAGCTCGATATGAATTTCCTGCTTTTGAGATCTTACCTCCACTTATTCCAACTTTTTCTATTCCTTGAGTAGTTTTATTAACAATCCCATAAACGTGTTGAGCCCTTGTACTCGCTTTTGAATTCCCATTGACAGCTTTTACAGCCGATCTAACTTCTTCGATAGCTTTTATAGCAGGTGCTTTTCCTCCTTGCGCCATTAAGGCACCTTCTGGACCTCCTGCAGCAGTTAAGGCAAGTGTTCCTAAGTCCCATGCAGAATTAACCAGTTTTTCCTTAGTTGTCTGCTTCGGAACACCTGTTACTAAAATTAAAGTCGCACCATCAACTTCATATCTGTTTCTATACTTATCACCTGTTACAGAATTTATTAAGGTTCCTGCTAAATTTGCAGCTGCCGCTCTTGCACTTTGAATTCCACCTCCAATCATTTCTACCAAAGCAGCTGCATCATCGGCATCACTTCTTTGTAATTGAAAGTTCGATTTTTCACTGCAACAATCTTCTACAGTATCTAAGGGTTCATTTCCATCGGGATCCACAAACCTAATTGGGTTATTAAATCCATAGGTGTAGGGTGACCAACTTGGCATTTTTTCCGCCAATGGATCCATTTGTCCCATTCTTGGTAAATCTTGCCAATAGATACGCGCTTCGAAATCATAGGCTCCAAATTCCTGTAATTCCTTTTTTCCGAATTTGTAGTTTTTGTAGGAACCCCCTCCAAAATACGCATTCCCCGTTTTCAGATGATTCATCCCGAATGGGTAGAAATCATTATTGTCGACAATTTCAAGAGCTCCTGCGCTGTTTCTTGCGTAAGAAAGCCTTACATTTCCTTGTAAATCTTTATACTGGTAAATATATTGATTTTTTACATAATCATAAAACCCTTCTGCCGTCGGGAAGAATTGTAAGTCGGGAGTCTTTATGGTAAGCAGTGTACTGGTACCTGTAGGATCAACCAAGCTAAAAGCCTGCGGCTCAAAAGCTCTTGAAGCCATCATCATTTCCGTGCTTCCGCCACCGCCTGTATTTCCGCCTGTTGTACTGAAATACTGGAAACCATCCAGATAATCCGTTGTTTCCTTAGTGGTAGTTGTCCCTGTAATTCCTATCGAAGTTTTCGTAGTTTCTTTTCTTACCTTGCTTCCGTCTGCTCTATATTTTGTGGCAATATCGGTGGTTAGCTGTCCCAGATTAATCGTTAACGAGTTGGGCATATTCATATAATTATAACCGATGGCTGTAATGCTTTTATCGATCATATTTTTCATGTTTCCGTTCACATCATACCCAATGGTATTTCCTGCTACTCCTTCATATCCGGTAGAGTTTCCGCTGATGTCTTTAATTTTGGTTGCTCTGTTTCCAGTGTAGTCGTAGGTAAGGTTATCAATTACCGTCGCCGTAGTGCTTCCGTTTTCCATCACCGAAGTCCTGTAAAGACTGGAAATATTCCCATTCAGATCATACACCAGAGACTCTATATTTTCCTTGCTGTAAGGATTCTGCGGATTTTGGTAAAAGCCTGCCGTTAATCTGTCTAACCTGTCATACGCGTACCCATATCTTTTCGGTGTTGTTGATGGATTTGCACCAATAGATTCTACGGCTCTCCAGTCTACCTCCGCAATATTTCCGTTGTATTTCGGAACTACATTTTTCCCCGGAAACTGTGAAGAATCCGGATTCTGGATGCCGTCACGATTGGTGTATTTTATTTTGTAAGAAAACAGTTTTCCGCCAAGATCGGCAGCTGCCATCTGGTTCTTATTGATATCGGTAAGCCAGCCACGGATATTGTAATTATAATCAATACTCTGTAGAGGCGCAGAACCCGAAGTAGAACCTACTTTTTTATTTACAATCTGCGAGAGGTCGTTATAGGTGTTTTCGGCAAGCAGTTCCTCAGGATTACTGTCTACCTGATGAAAATGTTTCAGAAGCCTGTTCTGGTCATCATATACAAATCTTTCCATAACCGTTACTCCGGTTTCGCCCTGCTTTCTGAGGTGGAAAGTATTTGTTTTTAAAGGAACGCCTGTAAAATCCAGCTCAGTTTCGGTGTTGGTATATCCTCCGAGATGGTTGGTGCTTTTGGTGGCGATAACCCTTCCAAAAGAATCGTAATAACTATAGGTTTTCGTCCAGTTGTTGTCTTCAATATTTTTCACATAAGAAGCCGTGAGAACTCCGTTGGTAGAAGCATCATTATTGGCATCCAGTGTCTGTGGCAGGGTATACTGCCCTAAAATAGTCTGTGGTACAGCCGGAGCTTCAGGCGGGTAAGTATCATAATAATTAACCGAAAGCAGTGTCATGCTTCCCGTTGGGAATGCCTGTTTGCTGTAATACACATCCAGTCCCTGCAAATTGAAAGATGTAGTCGTCCTTTTTTCGTTATTATACGCATTCGCCGTCATATTGTTCAATGCGCTTTGCATTGCCTGCCTTGTAGCGGTATTGGCAAAAAAACCGGTATAAACGACTCTTCCGGATTCATCATATTTGGTGAAAAGCCAGCCTTTGCTTCCGAAATTATTGGTGGTTGTTCTTAAAATACCATCCTGAGCCAAGATGACCCTATCTTGCTTATCATAAACTAAAAATTCCCATTCTCTGCCCGGTAATCTTTTCTCCACGAGCCTATCTTTTCCGTCATAACGATATTGGTAGCAGAGTTCGTTTAAAATCGCATCCGTAATGAGGTTATTATTATCTTCGATCTGTTTTACCGCCTTCGGTGTGATGATGAAAGCCTGCTGGTTATACTCATTAAAAACATAATAGGTATCGATGTTTTGCGAACCGTCGTTCTTACGGATCAAAACTGTTTGCCCTCTTCCGTTCTCAAACTGGATAACAGAATTTCCGTCTTCATCGGTTACGGTATTTTTATACAGTGTTCCTGCGGGATAAAATCCTGAATTGGCAGAAGAAAGTGATACTGAAGAAACCGTATTGGAAACACCGCTCACTGTATTGGTTGAAGTGTTTGTCACAAAAGCTTTAACTTCGTTTCCTATATTGGTTTCGTATTTATATTTCTTTGTCTTTCCCGAACTCATTTTCCATTCCTCTCCCGGATTCGCTTCCTGCAATACCCTGTCTAAAGGGGAATTCTCAATTTCCTTCTCCGTAAAAGCATTGGAAGCGCCGTAATATGCATTGGCAGCGGTTTCATCGGTAATTCCGGTATGGATGGAAGAGTTTTGAGAAGCCACAGGAACGGGCAATATATTCTTTGCCTGTCTTCCGAATCCGTCATACGTTACCGGCATGACCAGATCTTTTCCGGTAGCAGTGGCTTTTACATTAATGATCTGCTTAGGTCTTCCCAGACCGTCAAAATAGGTAATGGTTTCCGATTTTTTTGTACAATCATGATTCAGACAGCCTATAGACTGCACATAATTTTCATTGGATTGTGCAAAAGACATCCCTGCGAGCAATACACCTAACAAGGACAATCCTTTTGATATTAAATATTTTTTCATTTCTGTGATTATTGCTTGAATTTGTAATTATTCTTTTGAGAAGTTTCCTGAATGTATGATCCTGAATTATTTTTTACTCTGATATTTCCCTCTTTTAGTCTCCCTGCCATGTCATAGACAAATATTTGTCTAACTCCTAGTGATGAAGTTTTACTGGTCATTCCAATTAGTGGATCATACGTATAAGTTGTTATTTTCTTTCCTGAAAGAGCCGGTAATTTTCTGAAATCATTCAGCGCATTTAAAAGAAGACCTTCTTTACTTGGATCAGAAGCATCATCGTTAGAAGCAGAAACAATGGCGTTGGTTGAAACGGTAGCTGTAAGCTGGTCATAGGTGATGTCTTCAATAGTGGCAATCGGTTCAGTCTGATTATAACCCCATACAATAGTTACAGGAGTTCCGTCTTTTTCGGTATACTGAACGATATTTCCCTTGTCATCATATTTATCATAGGTTACATCCGTAGACATCGTGTTATTCAGTTTATCATACGACTTCTCAGACAATGGCAACACCAGATTTCCGGTCTGTGGTGTAGAAAGAGCTGTCGGATACACCGTTTCTGTTTTGCCCAGTGTTTTGGTAACACCGCCAACAGTTTGCGTAACGGTGGTTTCCAAAGGGATGCCGATCATGTTTTTAGAGATCATCAACTGGTTGTTTTTTTCGTGGGCGTAGGAGTAGGTGGTTTGCTGAATGGTATTGTCAGACATCACCGTTTTTTGAGAAGTAAGCTGATAATGAGAATTACTGTCATATACATACTCCGTAGTGGTCATCAGCTTTTTGTATGAAGAGTCATCTTGCGTATGTACAGGTACATACTCATAATATTCGGTATTTTTTGTACTGGAAAGCAATGAATAATAGCTTTCCTTAGGCAATGAAACCATGCTGTAGTTTGATAGAATTGATTCCAGCGGTAAATTTTGATGTGAAGACAACAGAGTATAGACTTCTTTTCCCCGTAAATCATATGCAGTTTTCAGAGTCTTTAGGTCATATGTATTTGAAGTTCTTTTCACAAGAGAGAGCTGCCCGGAAGATAATCTTGAAAAAACTCTGTTCTCAAGTATTTTTCCATTAAAATCATCATAAGAAAAGCTTTTATCCAGTATATTAATTGAGTTTGAAGTCAGACTTCCAAGATACCCCATACCACCGAAAAAGTTCTGATAACTTCCATCACCAAATACAGGCATTAAAGGTGTTCTCACAACGAACTGATCCTGATGGTAATTATCAGCAAATTTTTTTTGCTCTCCACCTTTTTCAAAATTATCTCCTCCATAACTAATGGTAACGCTAGGGTAAGTGGGGTTAAAAAAATAATCAGAAAAAGAACCTGCAGGTTCTGAGGATTCAAATTCATGATAATAAGCTAATGGAATTAAGACCATTCCTCCACTACAAAATTCTGCTGTATATTGTGATGTGATATAGCTATTTGGATAAAGGGTTGTGGGCAAAATATTTATATTGCCTATATCCTGAAAAGAAGAGTAATATATTCTTTTAATGTTCGTAACAGTATTGTTTTCATCAACATCATATGTCCTTTTTAATCTTAAGCCGGTTATATTCTGGCTTGCATATCCATCACTGTATGAAACCGTAAACTCGCCCCGATAGTTAACATTTGGTTTGGGTACCAAAGACAATTTCAAAATGTAGTTCTTACCTGGATCTGTTTGAAAACCAAAATTTCCACTTTTTGTTCTGTAATTATTGTCTATATCCTCTTGGGTAGTCTGGGGTAATGAAATGATTTCATTCTTTAACACAGCCCCTGTACTCTCTTCTATAATTTTGAAACTCACCTCAAGATAACCGGTTAAAGAATAAATTTCATTTTGTGTTATCGTAAGATCTACCGTAATATTATTATTCATTATATTATTTCCATTTAATGTTGCAGTGTACTCTGTTAAGGGAGTATTGTAGGGTGTATTTTCGACTTCACCGTACTTATACTGCAAAACAGGATATTTTTGAGGTCTGGCTTCGTACTCAAAAAAAGTGGCTCCTTTTGTCGGATAGATAATGGATGTAAGAGTCCCCTTTTTTGCAGATGTAAAATCGGAAGTTCGATCTGCGTAACTAAAAAGATCCGTAGTTGGATAAGAAAAGCTGGTATTCCCTAATAATCTTAAGTCCGGAATTAATGTAGAGTTGGATTTACTGTTAAAATATCCGAAAACGTCAACACTTTTGCTGTATTTATCAGGAAGACCGGTCGGGTCATCATACGTGAAGGAATATTCATTGTCAAATACAGGATTATCACCTTGAAAATTATACTGCTTTACTTTTGTTAAAAAAAATCGTTCGAGTAATGAAGGATTTGCTGTTGAATACTGATCAAGATATTCAAAACTTATACGTTTAGATTTTTTATCAGAAAAATTATTAACAATATCAATTGACGAGATTTTATTATAAAAAGAACCGTTTAAATTATTGTAATTGAAAAGAATCGTTTTTTCTTTTCCTTTTATTTTCACCAACACTTTTGCACCATTGATTCTTAGAATATTGTTTTCGTTGACATAGCTTGGTACAGAACCGGATCCAAATCCCTGACAAACAGTACCATTTAGCTCCAGAGAGCGCAGTATTTTCTTCTCTATCGTTGAGTTTAAAAACGATTTTCCACCTATATCCTGATATTCAAAAGTAATTTCATTATTTTCAGGATCATTAATTTTCGTAAGGTAAAAGCTTGTGTATCCGGAAAATGCAGGCGCTTCGCGTATCCATGTTTTTTCTATTGCATTCTCTCCTCCGAAATAGTATTTTATTCCATCATTGGTTGTCAGTACAAACTGATGGGTTACTTTAAAATCTCCAATAGTCTCTAATTTAAATTGATGGCTATCCGTAGTTAATACGGGATTTAAATTTTTATCAAGATAGAATTTTCCGGATAATCCATTAACCGATATACTGAAAATGTCTATTTCATTATCATAAGAATCGTCTGTAAAATATGATTTGATCAAAGAGGAATTGGATGACCCGTCCGGAATATTCACTAAATTCTCAATTTGGGATGACGTACTAAATATCAATCTGTTTGAAGCGGGCTGCATTTCATCAGGAAGATCATTAATCGTTCTGCTAATTACACCTCCTGCATCGAGCAACCAGCTTACCCCAACATTATTTGATAGATCATTCACCTTCACTCCTAATTTTGAATATCTTAGTTCAATGGCATTAAATATATTTTTTTCTTTTATTTCAGCTAATGGAATATTAATCTGTGCCATTCCTTTATATTCATTTAACGGCTGATTTCCATAGCGTGTCATTTCATCAGCCTGTGGAGTGGGCGGAACTACATTTGTGCTCTTGTTTATATTGGTAGGGTTTGTGAGTAAATTATTTTGTTGTGCATTAACAAATAAAATTACAGAACAAAATAGTAATGTGAAAGTTTTATTGTTCTTCATTTGTCTTATTTTTTAATCAATTTGGCATTCGCCGTTTTGTCATTGGTTTTCACCACCACCAGATACGCCCCCTGAATCAAAGGCTGGGTGTTGATCCTGGTGATCTTATTTTTTGTTTTTACCGTTTCAAGCTTTCTTCCGCCCATATCATATACCGCAATCTCCGCTTCAAACGCTCCTTCTCTCAAGCCCTCAAACCCAAGCTCCACGTACACATAATCCGTTACCGGGTTCGGGTAGATCCTGATATCCTGCTTTTCGATCAGCTGGTCAACCTGTCTGTCCCCAAGCTTCATAATCTTCCAGTTTTCTTTCCCCAGCTCTTCTGCGCTTGTGCCTGCGAGTACAATTGATCCGTCACGGTTCAGCTTAATATCAGATAACCGTTCCTCTTTTTTTCGGGATTCTCCCTTCACATGCTTTCTCCACTGCTCGTTTCCATTCTGGTCGAGATACAGCATCCAGAAAGTCTCGTCATCATTTTCAATCCTGCCTTCCGCCTGTGTGTAACCGCCTAAGAGAATGCCTTTAGACTTCCCGCCTCCGTCTTCCTGCTTCCCGGCAATGACACTCATTCCCATCAGAACATCCCTGTTTTTAAAGTTGTAGGATTTCTGCCACTGCTCATTTCCGTTTAAATCAATAGCCACCAACCATAAATCGGTTCCTTCTTCAATACCAACGGATTTATTTCCCGATCTTTCCGATCTGGATTCCCCTCCGAGCAGGTAGCCTGTTGAAGTCAGTGCCAGTGTTCTTACATGATCGTCGCCCTTTCCTCCGAAATTCTTTTCCCACTGGATCTGTCCTGTATTACTGAGTTTTACAATATAATAGTCCCCCTCGCCATAGTTTTCCGTCTTTTTTAAACCGCCCAGGTTGCTTCTGGAATAGATCCCTAACAAGGCTCCACCGTCTTTGGTGGGAATCATTTTTTCCACTTCATCCAATCCTTTTCCGCCTAAAATTAATTGGGAGAGTTCTTTTCCGCTTTTATCCAGCCGTACCACCAGTACATCTTTCGAGCCATAGCCTTTCGGTGAGTTCTGCACATTGCCGGCGACAAAGAATCCCAAATCCGTAGTCTGAATCACCGCCCTTGCTTCTTCATCCGCAGTACTGCCTATGGTTTTCTGCCATAATTCATCCCCAAATTCGTTGATTCTGATAAGCCAGAAATCTGATCCGCCTTTGGAATCCTCCTTTTTATCAAACCCTTTTGAAGAACTGGACGTAACAAGTACTGCGAAACCTCCATCCTGGGTGCTGACCGTGGAAGCCGCAAAATCGTGGTTGTTACCCGAGAAATATTTTTCCCACACAGTTTCTCCCTGCTGATTCAGTTTCATCAGACGAAGGTCATACCCTCTGTTTTGTGTGGTTCCTGAGCTTGTCGAAGGACGGATGCTGCTGCCGGTTATTAAATACTGCTGGTCAATCGTGGTGGTAATTTGTGATAGGAACTCCTGCGTGGAAGACGGTATGTCTTTCTGCCAGACCACTTCCTGGGCAGACGAAAAACCTCCCAGGAGTGCGCACAAAAGAAGTGCGCCTGCATAATCTTTTTTCATTGTGAATATCAAATTTTAAGTTGCTAATATATTTTTAATTGTGTGTTACTTGCAATCCGTAAAAACCCCATATTTTGGGTTTGGATTTATCAGAATCATTTTATCCTGACCGGTTGTTTATTTCCATTTTGCTTGTTTTAAATGTTGTTTTTTTTCCTGGCAGCAAAGATATATTCGCAGAACGGCAGAACGTGTCGTATTTTATTGAAATGCATTTCAACTGCAAAAAAAATCTTTAGGTGTAATAATAAAGAAAGGCGCGGAGCAAAAGTCAATCCGTATTAGAGGTACTGCGAAGAACCCAATATCCCAGAAAGACTCCGCCCGCGCCCGATATAGGTACACGGGCGTAAGTCTATCATTTTTAGGGATATTATAGAAGATTCGCAGTTTTCTAATACCTAAATGATAGCTTACGCTTGTTTCGTTAAAATTATGCTTCAAATGTAAGTAATATTTCTTAAAACAGAATCACCATATTTTTACGGTAATTTCAGGTTTAAAAATCACCTGACCGAAAAAAAAGCCGGCTTGCATAGAAAGAGAATACTTTTTACATTTGTAATTATGGCAGAAGTAAAACTTACAAAACAGGACAAAATAATCAAGCGAAACGACCGTATTCGCAGACGCTTCGCTTATTATACCGATACGAAACATTACGACAGTGATTATGCGCTGGGATTACTGGAAGAGGAATATATAGGATCACTGGAACGAGATACCATCTGGCTTATTATCAGAAAAACCGGACATTATAAAAACCTGTAATGATGAAAAAACTAATAATCCTTTTACTATTTCCAATTATTTTTTATTCTCAGACTTCTTTAACCAACGACGATATTTATGCGGCTGCGGGGAATGATTTTGAATGGCTGATGACAAATGTAGATACCTCTAACAAAGGTGGCTATGGTTATGAAGGGCTTTTAACCAGAATGGGGTTTGTCTTCGATGATAAATATAAAAGTAACGCTTCAGGTATATTTTGGCAAAGACGATATATAAAAAACATAATATCAGGAAACGAAAAGCAGTCACTAATCTACATCAAGGAATATTACAAGAAGGTATCAAGTCACAAGTATCCCATTATTACTAAAATGGAAATCTGGGGTGACACTGAATATATCATTAAATTTTATGTAAACTTTTGGAGCCGAGCTGTCAATTTTAAAGATACCAAGCCGGGTGAGACGGTGACGACTCGTTTTTTATCCGATGTCGCTGCCCTCTCAGTAGGAACCAACGGACAGTCAAAAATAGTCGTTACCACGGCAAAAGATTATTATAAATAATTACATTTTAACAATAAAATCAGACTGAATATTAACCTGCTTTTCCGGCAGGTTTTCTTTTGCAGTATATTTCACAATCGGCTTGGCATCGACCTTTATCATTTTGGAACAGTCCGCCTTCGTATCGTCGGTAATCGTTGCTTCATATTCGTAAACCGTTACAATAACATTGTTATGATCCAGGTCGTCCTCGTCAGCCACCTTTTTTAATTCACTGAATTTTGTACCGCTCAATCCTTCCAGTGCGGCATCCACTTTTTCATTAAGATCAAAAAAAGCCAGTGCCAGTTCCTGATCTATACTCCCCGTATAGCTTTCAGCATAATTCTCACAAATTACACGCACACGGACAATGCCTTTTCCCACTTTAATTCCATTTCCCATGTCTGACCAATCGAAACGCATAAAAGCGATTAAAACAGCGGGTTTGGGAACCATGACAATATTTTCCTTTTCAATCTGCCCGCGGTCTTTATCAATATAGATCAATTCCTCCACCTGAGCTTCGAGATGGTCGGATATTTCTTTAAATACCATTCCTTTTATACTCATGAGATTATTTTTTTAAGTTCTGACAGTATCATTCGATCCAGTGTTTTTTCGAGTGCTTTTGAGTCACCAATAAATTTTCTCTGCGGGATCTCAATATGTGTTTTTGTGGTGAGGGCGAGCCATTTCCAGTATTCTTTTTCTGATTCCTTATATTTTGCCCAGAAGAACCTGCGCATCTTGGGAGTGATCAAAATTTTTCCCCCTTCATTATGGATTTTGGCATAATGGTTATGGTTCCCTATTCCCACGACCACGCGCGATTCCGAGACCTGTATTTTTTTAATTTCCCTGCGCGTATTCCCGGAACGTACCATTGTGGTTCTAGCTCCGGGATAGCTGCTTTTTTTCCATTTCTGGAAAGGAACATCCACAAAGCCGCCAACGTTAAAATTTCGTTTAAAGAAATTCACCATGGTAATGGCGGCTTTCTGCGGAATGGTTCTTTTAAAATTCCTGTATTTTGCGCGGAGCCTGTCGAACTCCTGGGCATTATTCTCCCTACGCATTGGCTCTGATTTCTATATCGGCGATCATTTCATTAAATATCTGTTCCAATACTTTTCTGATCTCCTGCGGGTTCTCTTTAATGTTGGTGGTCTTAATGGTCAATTCCTTAACAAAAGACTGAATATTGAAAATCATTTTTTTTCCGTCCCCGCCGGTTCCGGCACCGGACAGGGAATTTTTGGCTTTGTCCTTTTTACCTTTCGCGTTACCTCCGTTTTGCGGATCTAAAGCCGCGGCAGGTTTTCCACCCGGTGGCACCAAGCCGGAAGGCGGCGGAATACTGGCTGCTGCAGTTATTTTGTTTTGGGTGGTGATCTTAACGGCTTTTTTAACCGGCTTTTCCAGTTCTTTATTCCATCCTTCATAAGCTCCTTTCATCGCATTAGGAATTAAAATCCCGGTTTCTTTTATAACATTAAAACCTTTGGAGAGTGCTGATTTTATTTTATCGGTATCAAGGGTAAAAATACCCACCAGTAAATCGCCTACACCTCCTAAAATATTAACCGCAATATCCCGGATGCTTTTAAAAACAGAATGCACATTTCCGGTAAATGCGTTTAATACTCTTTGAATGACGGTAATTTTTTTCTCCCATGCATATAAGGCGTTGATAATTCCGAAAATGGCATCAACAGCCTTTAGTATAACCCCAATAGCTGCCCCCAGTATTTCACCGGCATACTGAACTGCCGGAGCAATAAGCTCCCAAACCCGCGTCAGCACTCCTATAACGTTGGAAAGAAGCTGCGCCGCATTTCCTGACTCATACATTGCCGTAATGTTTTCCATTAAAGCTTTCCGGACATCATTAAATGCAGTTTCAACCCCGCCGATAATTTTAAAAAGCAATTCAAGAAGCGGGGTTAAAAACCTGATCACCCCGGCGATACCTTCCATTGCCAATTTCGCAAAGTTGGTTTCCCCCGAAAGCTTGGGAAAGCCACTATTTCGGATTGCGTCAATCACAGGCTGAAAAGCATCCGCTACCCCTGAAAGGGCATTTTTAACCGGCTCGGTGTAGTTCATCATCTCCGAGAGGAACCCGAACAGGTAATTTCCGGCATCCAATACACCAATGATTAGCGGACGGAATGTTTCTCCGGTTTTAAGCTTAAACTGTGTTAAGGCATTTTCCTGCCTGTTGATGGCGGATTGCATCGAGTTCATGGCAGCAGGTAAGCCCCCCTCAAAAGTATTTTTTAATTCTTTTGAAAATTTGGGCAGAAAATCCTCCGCCATAATTTTACCACTGTCTAACATTTCGTTAAACTGTGCCTGCGTCATTCCCATAGCACGGGCGGCAATCCCCAACGCGCCCGGAATCCTTTCCCCCAACTGTCCCCTGAGTTCCTCGGCAGAAACTTTCCCTTTGGAAGCCATTTGTGAAAGTGCTAAAAATGCCCCTTCGCTCTGCTCCGCCGAGAGGTTCATCACCGACGCGGCAATTCCGACCGCCTCGAAAATATCCCGCGTTGCCTGTCCTTCGAGGGCAGTCCCTTTGAGGGATCCCGTTAAGGTCTGAAATCCCTTGTAAGAAGATTCCATATTAAGGCTAAGGTCTTTTATCGTTGTATCAAGAAATGCTATATTTTTTGCTCCCTGCTGCCCGGAGGCAAAGACAATGGCATTTTCCATTCCCTCGAATTTGGAAGTAATCCCGGTGATCTCTTTTCCGAAGTTGATTACCGCACCCACCGACAAGGCGGCAAGAATGGCAATCCCGGCACTCTTTGCATACTGCGCGAGACTGCTAAAAGTGCTTTGTCCGGTATTTCTTAACCTCCCGATCCCGCTGTTGGCAGTATTGACGGCATTGTCAAGCCCCCTTGTTTCATTTCGTGCGCGGCTGATCCCGTTGGAAAACGAGCGGTCAATCAGATCCAGTGCATATTGTAAACCGTTCATAACAGGTAATAAAAATGTTCGTTGTGCCGGTGGTATTCCGGATTATTTTCTTATTTTTATCCATGATTTATAACAAGTGAAATTATAATCCTTCGCTTATTATCTCATTTATTCATTCATTTCTTCAACTCATTAAGAGTATAAACCTCCCTTGCGGAGGTTTTATTTTTGTCCTACCAGCAGCCCTCTGCGGACAGTATCGGGATCACTGATCCACTCATATGCCGTAACCCGGACAGACTCCGTGGTTACTTTCAGGGCTCCGTCCCTATAAAACCGTAAGAAAACTGTCTGCGGAACTGCCGTTGAATCACTCCAGTAGACTTCGTCGGGACTGATGAGCGTTTCGCGGATCTGCGTGAAGAGCATATCATCGGACTGCACGGTCATGGCATCAATCCACACAGGGAGGTTCTCCGCTGTGATGACCCTTGCCATTCCTGTTTTGTCGATATGGCTTTTTATGGTAACCGCTTTTTCGGGGTAGGTATTTTTTCTGACTTTTGCCCATTCTGAAAGCCCGTAATCCGTAATGCCCAAATCGTCCACATCAATAGGTTTGGTATCTTGCGGCAGCTTTTTTAAATAGCTTTGGGCGCGGGTAAAGACCTGATCACTGTCTCCCCAGTTGACATCAAAGCCCTGTTTCTGCATCCGTTCCCAGCCGTCAGGATCAATTTGTACTGCATCGCCAAAGCTTGTAATTTCCCCGTCGTAATCATCGAAAACGTCCTCAGCGTCGGTGCGGCATTTCCAATGAAGCGGGGGCAGGAATTTCCATGAATCAGGATCCCTTTTGTCAAAGACTTTCCCGTCCAGACTCCGACAAATCACCGTCGTTCCGTCATCGATAATGGCGTTCAATCTCCAGTAAGGCGCAATTTCTACATCGTCCATCATTTCCAGATACCGAGCCGCCATATTAGATGTGGCGCTGGCGTGATCCCATTCCGTTTTCAGATACAATTCCTTATAGTTCGGAAATACTGATTTTGCCTTATTTCTGAAATCATTAAAACTTTTTACTTCCGGATCCTTTAACATCTCATTAAGCTCGTAGACTTCCGCCTGTGTTTTGTCTACTCCGAACCGGTGTATATTATTCATCCAAGCCCTCATCCGGCGGTGGTCGGTACTGTCAAAATCAAAGTTCATTTTCCCGAATCCCTGCTTTATTGCCTCTAACAAAGGGGTATGCGATGCCTTAAATTCGTTGTAGCTCCAATTGATGGTTCCGGGGTTTTCATACAGCTGCCGCAAAAATTTTTCTTCCGCAGGTGTTATATCCCGAATATTTTCCGGAAAATGAGAAACGGAATCATTCATCCCTGCCGGGGCTGCCCGCCCCGTATTAAAATTTATATACCTGTTTTGTGGAATAGGCTGCGGGGGCTCACCATCGGAAACTTCTCCGACAATTTCAACATCCAGCTCGGTTTCGATCTGTTCCTTTTTGATTTTGTACCCCAAATCTTTAACTCCCTTGAAAATTTCGAGTCTTTCCTTCGGCGTTAATTTTTCATTGTCATTCCAAATACAGGTGTCGTTTTCGTCAAAAGGATAACCCAGCCCGCGGAGCCACGGCAGGACATCATCATTGATAAAAAACATCACAAAGGTTTCATCATCCATGGTGATGAGCTTTTGAGTGCCGTTAATGATTTCCCCGGTTTTAGCCCGGCTTCCGGTGTCTTTTGCCGTTTCGGAATTTCCGTCAAAAAGATTGGCAAGCTCCTCGTTACAGGCTTTTCTTTTTTCATTAAATACATTAAAGCTGTCCCGGCTGTTGGATTCTTTAATATCGATTTCCACCCCTTCGGGGAATCTTGCCCATCCTGCAGAACCCAAATCTTTTAACCATTTATCCACTTCCTTTTTTACGCGTGGATCCGTGGAAGCCACCTTTGCCGTACGCATCGGAATTCCGAACATTTCCTCGAACTCATCCCAGTTTTGCCATGAATGCTTTTTAAAAATCCATAACGGGATTGCCTTGTTTAAAAGTCCTATGGAATGCTCATGATGTACCCATAGCGTCCATTTTTTAAGGTTTCCTTCGCTAAAGTTTTCGCCCTGCAGATCATAAGGATTAATAAGCAGCTCGGTGGTTTCCGGTACGATATGATCCCGGTACACAAAAGACAGTTTTTTAATGAATCCATTTTCGTCCAGTTCCTTCGGGTACATAAGTGTATAAGAAAAATAAATACTGTCAAGGGTATATTTGATCAGGTTTTTAAACCACAGTTTTTGGATGAGCCTGGTTTTTTCTTCGTTAACTTCCCCGGTTTTATCGACAATGGCAACCGATTTATTGGAAACCCTGAGCTTACGGGTTTCGCTGCGCCCGTAAATAAAAGGATCGTCCAACACTTCCTCCATAATGTCAATAAGCATTTTACGGCGTGGAAGCATGGGATCTATTGCCGCCGCCTTTGCCAGTTTCCAGTCTTTGATTTCCTTATTATATAAGGTACGCTGACGTTTGATCGCATCCACCATCCGGGTGACGGCTCTTTCGTAGTCTTTATCTTTACCGCCACCGAAGGCATTGTGTAAAAAATCAGTGACTGCCTGTATTTTAAATTTCATTTGTATCGTATGTAAAGGGTAATTAATAGCGCTCTGAATATTTAGGGTTGCTTCCGAATTCGATCACCTGGTTTCCGGTTCCTTCGCCGCCTTCTTCCTCGTTGGGTTTTTCCGGCAAATCCGGCGAAATATCCCCTTTGGCAACGGCTTTGAGCCAGTCTTTAGCGGCGTTGTAACGCATGATCCTCAGTTCAGGAATGACATCCGCGGCGGCATTGGCATGGAGGTGGTAAATGGCAATATCTACCATATACATAATAATAAGCGCGTTCCTGTCGGCTCCGGCAGCGGAAAAAATTGCTGCTACATTATACCGCTGTCTCAGGTAGCTTTCCATTTCCGCCTGAGCGGCAAGCTCCGCCTGGTGCTGAACATCTTCTTTCCTTTGGATAATAATTTGTCTGATCCAGTTCCGGATCTGTACTTCGTAGTCGGTTTCTGTTAAAAAAGGCATTGTTATAATTCTTAATAAGCGTTATCGTTGTTTCTTTCGTGTTTTCCTATACCGAGAGCGTCTTCGTTCCAGTCTTCCGAATCAGAAACAACAAACTGATCCAGAAAGAACCACGCGCCTTCGTCGGCATCCGGAGCGTCGTCCGCGGTATTATATCCCGGTTCTATTCCTTTGACCTGTAAATTCCCTTCCACCATATCCGGATCGTTTTCTTCCTCTACATTGTAGACCACATTTCCGGAGGAGTATTCCGGCTCCATTCTTACCATACGGGTATATTTATTGGGTTTTTGTCTTTCGTCGGTCAGGACACTAAGCGGGTATTTGTATTTTTTACAGGCACGTCTAAGGGCTTTCTTTACCGGTCGGGTATAAAATTGTTTTTCCATATACCAGATGATCCCCACCCCGGGGGGCAGGTTTTTCTCAACTTTGATCATCCACTCGAAAACGTCCTCGAGTTCACATCTACGGGTAAACCTTTTAATACAGTAGCGTTTGAACCTGTCCTGTCCCCAAACCGATACGGCTTTAAAGTCCGAAGTCTGGCTGTTTTCAAAACTCGGATCAAAATATCCGATGATGATATCCATTTTGGAGAGGTGCGGAAGTTTGGCAAAACGGAAATATTTGTTTTTAAAGATTTTGCCTTCAATATCCGTTTCATGGAAAAATTCCTGCTTGGCAAGAACGGTTCCCGCCTTGGCGATCTTCCGCAGGAGTTCCTGCAATGAATACCGCTGCCACCATGCGGGCTTTCCGTTTTCGATGGCTTTTACTTTGGAATGGTAAATGTCCTCTCTTTTTTTCGCTCCGGGTTTGGTATCTCCCACGATATTGGCAAGGATAGAATTATGATGAATACGGTTCCCGCCCATCGCGAAACGCGCCCCTTTGATGCTGAGGGCAAAATACATGGCTCCTAAAATCTTTTTCACCACTTTATCCACCCTTTTTGGATTGTGGACAATGTCGTCATCGTCCACGTCATCCACCACACCGTAATTGGGACGTTTTTCGTTTTCCCTTGCCCCACGCGGGGACTGGTCACGACCAAAGGCAAGAAACCGGATTCCTTCTTTTGTGGTAAAATCCCCGTCCTCCCATGACCCGAAATTATACTGCTCCCCAAAATCGTGGGCAAAAAGTTTATTGTATTGCAGCTGTGCCTGAAGATCGGATAACAGGTTACACGCGTCGTCCTCATTTTTCCCCATCAAAAGCATTCCTGTTAATTGCTTATGGGCGATAAGCCACATCGGAATAATAATCGTCAGGTGAACAGATTTGGCGTGTTCCCGCGCCCATTCGGCAACTCCGAAAAAGTTCGGATCCGCAAGGCAGGCGTTGGCAAAATCTATATGGAAGTCTGCGCAGTCCGCATCGGCATACAATTCAAAATAGGTTTTAACAAAATAATTATAATCGGTTAATGCCCTTTTAATTCGTAATTTTTGTGTTTCCTCGGTATCATTAAAGGCAACGGCGGCACTGTTCTGAACCTGTGAACAGAACTCCAGCCATTCGTTATAATCCCTTTTCGTGATGGTGATTGCCGACATTACTTTTCCCCGATTTTATAGTCCACGTATTTTTTTTGCAAAAGGTTGATTTCCTTTGCCAGTTCTGCGTTTTGAGTAAAGGCGTATGTCGTGAAATCCTTAAATACATTAATGATCTGGCTGATGGTTACCTTTTTATTCGACAGCTTTTCAATGCTGTTGGCAATCTGAATGATATCATTGGGTTTGCTTTTGGGATCTTCACTCAGGGCGTGCGCCTTTTTATACAGGTTTTCGATGATCTTTCGGGCGGTAACCGTTGATGCGCTTTTAAGCAAATCCCATTCGCCCTCGGTTTTCCATTTACCCAGCGTTTTTTCTGTGACGTGAATGATTTCTGCGATTTCTTTCTGTGTTTTGTCCGTTTCCAGAAACAAGTCCTGAGCTATAGAATATTTCTCGTCATTGGTCAGCTTTTTCTTTTCATTCATCCGTAGGTATTTAATTTTTAATTCGGTCGGATGCAACCTCAATTTTCGGTTTCATTCCTTCTATATATGAAGCAAAATTGCTTTATATAAGGACTTTACCGAAGCCGGCTGTTAGTGGCTGTATGAAAATATACAACCACTGTATGAAAATATTCAGCCGCTAACCGTCAGCTTTTTTCGGGGTGTTTTTCAGCCAATCTTTGCCTTATCAAAATCAAAGAAATGTCTAAAAAGCCCTTTCATTATGAACTCAAAAATCAGGTTTCCGGCAGTGCCGAAATCAGGATGTACGGGTACATCGGAAAATATGATGAGTTCGACTATAAAAGGTTCCAACAGGTTTTCAGGGATGCACTGCAAAACAATAGTGATTTAACCATAAGAATGCACTGCGGGGGCGGTTCTGTGTATGAGGGGCTCGCCATTTATGACCTGATCCTGAATTCAGAAGGACATACCAAAGTCATTGTGGAAGGGATGGCAGCATCCATGGGCGGAGTGATCGCCCTTGCCGGTGACGAAATCGAGATGAACGATAACGCATTCTTTATGATGCACGCGGTAACCGCAGGATGTTTCGGAAATAAAAATGATTTTAAAAACGGGATTCAGCAGATTGAAAACTGCGAGGAAAGGCTCGGGAAAATCTTTGGCGAAAGAACAAAAGCGGATGAAAAGACCATTAAAAACTGGTTCGATTCCGGGCAGGATCACTGGCTGAGTTCCGATAAGTGCTTAGAACTGGGAATTTGTGACCGGGTGGTTAAGCCTACCAAAAAAAGAAAAACTGGGCAGGAAGCCGAAAATATCACAAACAAAACTCCGGAAGAAGCCTTTGAATGCTTTAACCTGTATCCTGAACCCCCTGAGGACAATAATATTAATCAACATACTGAAATGAAAAAGGAAGCAATTTTCGCCGCTTTAGCTGCGGCAGGATTGGCGGGAAAATTAACCGCTTCATCTTCGGATAAAGAATTTGAGCAGCATCTGGAAGAACTGTTCAGCAAGGCAAAAAGAACCGATACGCTCGAAAATGAACTAAAGGAATTTAAGGAAACACAGGCGGAAGTTTTGATTTCCGCAGCCTTAAAATCCGGTAAGATCACGGGTGCCGAAAAGGACGAATGGATCAAGGATGCCACCCAAAATTATGCCCTCGTAGCAAAATCACTCGAAAGAATGTCCGGCAAACCGGATCCCAATGCGGGGTTAGAAAGACAAAAATCAGTGGTGGACGGAGACAGACACGAACTGTTCAACGGACGTGAAAAATGGACGTTCTCCGAGTGGCAGGAAAAAGACCCGAAAGGTCTGGAAAGGCTTAATGAAGAAGCCGGAGAAGAATTTGAAAAATTGTTTAACGCCGAATTTGAAGACTAAAAAATGGCAGAATTAATAGACGGGTTATACCTGAACAAATTTGTAGCTCCCCAATTACTGAAAGAGTTCAGAAACTATAACGATAAATTTCTGGCGGCACTGGAGCCGGCACCGGAGGGAGCGAAAACAGCGGACGGTCTTCGCCAGAATAAACTCATCAATAATGTGGGTTTTTATGTCAATAATACGGCTCCGTTTACGGCAAAGTCCATGAGCGGTAAAAACAGCATTATTCCCTGGGACAAACTGGATACCGACCCGACAAAAGTCAACGATGCCGAGATCAGGGCGTTGGCATTTGATAAGAGATCGGAAGTCCGTGTTAAGCATTCACAAGGGTTTAGAATCGGAGTTCGTGATTATGTTTTAAACAAACTGGCACCGGCTCATCATGTTTCAGGAGCCATGCCGGTATTAAGAACCACAGGAGCCGTATTCAACGGAAGAAAAAGGCTGACGTTTCAGGATCTGATCAATTTTTACAATGAAATTGAAGTGCTGAACCTTATTGATGACGATACCTCGGAATCCCCCAATTTCTGGAATATGATCCTGAACCCGGAACACCGCTCAGACCTTAAAATTGATAAAGCCGGAACTGCTAACCACAGGGATAATCTGGAATTTGACAAAGACACCGGGGAGTTTAAAAGGTTCTATAAAATAAGGATGTGGGAAAATAACGCGGCTCCCCTGTATTCGCCGACAGGGGAACTGAAGGCAAGGGGATCCATTAAAGAAGATGGCGACCAGTATGCCTCTACCTTTTTCTATTCACCCAATACGGTTTGGCATTTGGAGAAGCTCAAAATCCTTTACAAACCGGAATATCAGGATACCACCAATGCAGATCCGGAGTCTGAATTCAGACTGCAGGGATACGGGCTTTGTGATAAAAAGCAGGAGTACGGTTTTGGAGCCATCATTTCTGATAACGGTTAAAAACACTCACCATGAAATTATCTATTAAAGCCCTGGAAGTTGCGGCTACACAGATCGGGAAACAGGAAAACCCGCCCGGATCCAACTGGGGCGAACCGGTTAAAAGCTACCTCTCCAGTGTGGGGCTCGGATTTGCCGCCCCGTGGTGCATGGCTTTCGTGTATTGGTGTTTCCGACAGGCTTCCGAAACAATGAATGTTAATAATACGGCAATCAAAACAGGCGGTGTCTTAGCCGCCTGGAATCAAGCCGCTCAAAAAATAAAATCCTCTAATCCCGCCATCGGATCCGTGTTTATTATGGATTTTGGCAAAGGGCAAGGGCATACCGGTCTCGTTGAAAATTTCGACAAAGAATTTATTTATACCATAGAAGGAAATACCAATGACGCCGGTAGCCGTGAGGGGATTAAAGTATGCAGGAAAAAACGCCTGCGAACGACGATTAAAGGTTATTTAAACTACTAAAATGAAATCTTTTTTTAACGCTATATCTATTTTATTTTGTCTGGCGCTGTTGGTTTCCTGTGGAAGCAGGAAACCACTGCCGCCGGAAACAGTCACCGACACCCGGGTGGTAAAACAGGTCATCCGGGATACGGTGCTGGAGGTTCAGGCAGATTCTACGTATTACCATGCATGGATCGAATGCATTAACGGCAAGCCGGTTCTAAGGGAGCCGAAGCAGGAGAACAGAGAAAAAAGAGCGAACAACCACGACCACAGTAAGGCGTTACAAAAGCCTGACGTTATCCTGGACGAAAGCGGAAAGCTGACCGTTGAATGCCGTAAAGAAGCAGAACGGCTCAAAGCAAAGCTTACGGCTTATTACGAATCACGGCTGAAAGAACGTATCCAACCGGTTGAGATCAAAAAGCCCTTTGCATGGTATCATAAAATATTGATGCTGGCAGGCGGGATCTTTCTTCTCCTTGTTGGGTCTGTCATCATTATTACCATTAAAAATTCACTTCATGTCTGATAAAAAGAAATTTCAGGAAAAAGCCAATGCGCTTTTTGAAAAATACCCGGAGGCTAATAAAATTTTTATTTCAGAAAACGGACAGTGTTTTTTTGAAGAAAAGGCGGCTAAGGATTATCACGGTTTAAGAGGGTTTGAAAGTGAGCCGGAAGTCTTTTTTCGTGAAGGGTTTGAGGACGAGGACGATTCGGATCTGCAGGCGGCTCTGCACAATTCTGAACTGGCACGAAAAGTCTTAGAAGGAATTATCGAAGATGTGGCGGCGGTTTGTGATCTTGACCGGGACTACGAACCGGCAAACGCTGACACGGATGAAACCGTTACGGCTGTTATCTCCCTTCGTGAAAAATACGCAGAAAAAGACCGCCTGCTGACCGAAATGGGTGCCAGGCTGGAGGAACTTTCAAATGTTGCGGCGGAAAACGAAAATCTGAAACAACAACTGGAAGCCGCCAATCAACAGATGGAAACTTTGAATAAAACAACAATCCAAAAAAACAGGAAAGATGCGTCCCAGACTGATCGTACAAAAGCTTAACGGCGGGCTTGGGAGAAGGAATCCCTCCGCCGACATGATAACCGGCAGCGTGATGAATGCCGTTGCCACTTCCGAAATGGTACTGGGAAATATCTACACCCTGAAAAATATTCAGGAGGTCGAATCATTGGGGCTTAGTGAGGAATATGACCAGACCAATAAGGTACTGGTGTATGAAAGGCTGAGACGTTTTTTTGTTCACAACCCATCCATAACGGTGTATTTTATGCCCGTGGCTCAGGGCGTAACCCTGACGCAGATGGTGGATAAAGACAATCAATATTTAGCCAGATTACTCCGTGATAAAGCCGGAGAAGTCGTTCAGGCTTGTGTTTCCTTAAACCCGGATAAAAATCATTCGCCGATTATCGAAACGGGACTTGATAAGGACAGTATCGATGCCATCTATAAAGCGCAGGCTCTGGCGGATGCCGAATGGGCAAAAGACCGCTACTGTGAAATCTATATTGAAGGCAGAAGCTTTTCAGGAACATCGGCGGCAGCTCTTAATCTGAGAACGCTTTTAAGCGAATGCCCGGACATTTCCGTGGTGATCGGTGCCGATTATCAGGTTTCCAGCCGGGACGACCTCTATAAAGGCTATGCCGCGGTGGAGGATTATGCTGCCATGGTTTCTAAGGCGGATGTTTCACAGAACGCGGGGGAACAGATCAATGATTTTAACTTAACCCATGTGGATGAGAAAACCTTTATCATTCCGGGACTGAGTTCCGGTAACAAACTGAGCGATTATTCGGATACGGATCTGGATAATCTCGATGATAGAGGGTACATCTATTTTGCGCCCATTGTTAACCTGGGCGGGATTTCTTCCACCGCGGGAATCTATATCAACGATACCCATACCTGTGCTAAAATTACCTCGGATTTTGCTTATGGGGAAAATAACAGGACGATCAAAAAGGCGATCAAGCTCGCCAAGGCAGCATTAACCCTGAAAGTAAAGGGACGTATATACGTCGATGAAAGCACCGGGTTTATGGCTCCTGAAACGGTGAAGGACTTAGAAACCATTACCAAGGTTTCACTTGATCCGATGGTGGCAGCCGGAGATATCAGCGGCGGTGTGGATGCCTACATCAACCCGCAGCAAAACGTACTGGCTACAAGTGAATTTATCGTGCTGCTGACCTTTATTCCGGTGGCTATCGGAAGAAGGATTACCCTGAAAGTGGGTTTCAGAAACCCTTTAAATACTCAATAAAATGGTGACTCAGACAAGAATCAACGGAAAATACAGGAATTACGGAAATGTCCGTATTACCGCTTTGGGGGCGACCTTCATGGGCGTTACCAAAATAGAATACAAAAGAACCGATGCCATTGATCCGGTAAAGGTCGTGGGAACCACCAAATCGGTCGGATATACACAGGGCGATGAAATCTGCGAAGGAAGCATCGGGCTTTTGAGTGAAACGGTAGACGCGATTCAGGCAAAACTGCCCAAAGGAAAAACCCTGCAGGACATCCCGCCTTTCCCGATCACGGTTTCCTATGTGGATGATGCCGGGTTACAGGTCTGTCATGTTCTGTACGGCTGTAAGTTCAAAGAGAACGGAAGGTCGGCGGAAGCGGGAAGCAATGATGCGCTGGTGGTGGAAAGCCCGTTATACATTCACGATATAGACTTTGCAGCCTGATGAGCCGGCAGGAATTAAGGGACAAATGCCGGGAAATGGGCATCCCCTTTACATCAAAAGACACCAACAATCAATTAACTGAAAAAATAAGACTTAAAGAAATGAAAAACGAAACACAGGAAGGTCATATCACCGCAGAACAGATCACAGAGTGGAAGAAAAAGTTTAAAACCGATAAGCTCCACAAGCTGACGGTAAAAGATAAAGACGGAAACCCTATTGTCGGCTATCTGAAACCACCCGGAAGGGAAATCAAAGCCACCGCCCTTTCCATGTATTCGCAGAATAAAATACTGGAATGCGGGGAATTTATCCGGGATAACTGCTGGCTTGGCGGTGACGAACGACTGAAAATGAGCGGCGATATTGCCGATACGGCGGCAATACAGGCTTCGGGAATCATTAAGTTTTTAGAAGCGGAACTGGGGGAAGTTTAGGGCTTCCGATCAATAAGGAAGCCGGATTTGACTTCATCCGAAAAGTAAGTGCCCTGATAAGCTATCATTTTAAAATTCCTTTCCCGGAGGAACTGGACGACCAGACCTTCTGGAATAAATGGGAACAGCTGAAATGGGTACTGTTTTTTGAGAACAAAAGAGCTAATGCAAAAGAAGGAGAAAATGTCGAGTTATAATATTAATGTTAAAGAACTGATCAAACAGCACTTTCCATTTAAACTTGGGTTTGCCACTCAGACCGTCGCAGATGCACTTTTTAACGGTTTTGATGATATACAGGTGCTGCCAACTAATAATGAACCTGCCAAAGTTTCCGTCATGGGAACACCGGTTTGGGATTTTATAGACCTGAAGCCTTCTTATATTGAAGGAACCGGTGAACGCTTCGGCGGGTATTCTTTTCCACTGGAAACAACCATTGAACCCATAAGACCTAAAAAGATTGTCGAAACCGATATTTTCGGGCGTGACGGGAATGTAGAGGAGCTAATCGCTCTGGATGACTGGCAATTGACCATCAGAGGGCTTATTATCAATTATGAAAGTACCGATTACCCGGAACAGCAGGTGAAGGAATTACAACGGGTTTGTGAGCTTAAAACCTCATTACTTGAATGTGAAGGAACTTTGTTAACGATGCTCGGTATTCATTATATGAGCATTCACAGGCTGACCTTGACCCCGTCGATCGGCTACTCGCATATTCAGGCTTTTGAATTGGAGGCAAAAAGTAAAACCCCTTTTATCATCTCCCCGTAATGGTACCCTGTGTTGAAATACTAATCGGAACATTAAAGTTCACGGCAGCCACGGAAATTACTATTAAAAAAAGCTGGCGAACCTTTACCGATACGGCAACCATTAAACTTCCGAAAGCCATCTATTATTATGACGGTAACGGCATTTTAAAACCCGTGGAGCATCTCGGCAATTTCATAAAAGTCGGTGATAAGGTAGAAATCAGACTGGGATACAACCGGCAGCTGTTTACAGAGTTTACCGGCTATGTGGCACGGTCACCAAGGATTAATATTCCCTATGAACTGATTTGCGAGGATGAAATGTGGCAGCTCAAACGAAAAGAAACAAGCGTGTCCATTGAAAACGCGACGGTACAGCAGATTATTCAGGCGGTAGCTCCGGGGTATGAACTCGATTGTATCGATGAAGTCTACGGAGATTTTTCGATGAAGCAGACCACCGCCGTCAAGGTTTTTAATGAGCTTCAGGAAAAAGCGGGCATTTATACCTTTTTCAGGGACGGACGACTGGTGTGTGGTAAAATCTATTCGGACGAAAAAGTTTCAAAGGCTCAGCCGGTGTTTGAATACGGCGAGAATATTATTGATCACAACCTGCAATATATATTCCCGGATGAAGCTAAAGTGAAAATTTATGCGAAAAGTATTAATAAAAGCGGTCAGGTTACAACTTATGAAACGGGTGAAGAAGGCGGCGATATTGAACACTGGACTGATAGAGATGGACTTACCAAAGAGGAACTTAAAGAGCGAACCGATAACAGATTTAAGAACCTTAAAACAAGAGGCGGGTATAAAGGTACTATAACCTCTTTCGGTTGGTCGCGGGTGGAACACGGACAAGTGGTACAGGTACGGGATAAAAAGTATGAAGAAAGGAATACCAAAAATTTCGTGGATGAAGTGGAGATCACAATGAGCGCAACCGGCGGTTACAGAAGAATAATTGACATAGGAAAAACGTACAGGGATGGAGAGTTTAAAACAATTACTTAACAGGTTTCCGGTGATTTTAGATACGGCAAAAGTAATCAAGGTTGAGAATGACTATTGTCAGGTTGTAACCATTGATAATAAAAAAGAATTTTTTGATTGCTCTTTTAATGCGGTTGTTGAAAACAAAACAGACAAACTTGTTATCATACCAAAGTTAGGAAGCTTAGTAACAATTGGTATTTACCAAAAAAATAATAAGGCAGTAGTCCTTTCCTTAAGCGAAGTTGAAAAGATTTATTTCAGGAACGAAAAATCAGAATTCACTTTCGATGGCTCCGGTTTTCAGTTCAACCGGGACGGTGAAAATTTAAAAGAAGTACTTAACGGGTTTCAGGACGGGTTCGGAAAACTCTGTGATGAGCTGGCAAAAGTGGTGGTTTCTATCGGGGTAACCCCTGATGTTCCGGCAATCATGCAGATTAAAAATGATATTGTCAACACCAATAAACAGGCATTAAACAAAATTTTAACCTAAAAATTATGAATGATATTCTACTGAATGAAGACAACGATATTTCCATTGTAAACGGTGATTTTCATATTGGAGAATCCGGACAGCAGGAAATTGAAAGCCTGCTCATTGCCTTTAAAGGGGAATTTAAAAATACCCCGCTTCTGGGCGCGGAACTGCCCCGAATGCTCAAGGCAAGAAATACCCGCCAGGGGATTACCCGTGAGGTCAACGAACAGCTAAAATATGACGGCTTTACCCGCATTGATTTTAAAATTGAAGATGCTGAAAATTTCACCGTAAACGCCCAAAGAGATGCCCCTTAATAAAGCCCAGCTCATCCAAAGGCTTATTACGATGTTACATAAGCCATCAACGACAGGTAATGTAGAAACCGCGGCTCAGGAACTGGCGGATGCCATCGAGGAATATGTAAAAAGCGGAACAGTGACCGGAATTTGCGGCGGTGCCGGAAGTTCTTTAACGCAGGGAAAAGTAACATAATGAAAACAATTGTTTTAACTCATCAGACTATTCTGGACATTGCAATTCAATACACAGGAACCGTAGAAAACTGCTTTGCCATCGCCGTTGCTAATGGCTTGTCGGTTTCGGACGTATTATCTGCAGGATTACCCCTTGAAATTCCTGAGGATGTATTTAAAAATACGGACATCCTGAATTATTACAATGCCAAGAACATACAGCCTGCAACGGGCTGGGCAGCCGAACAGGACGGCGAAATACCAACATTAAAAGGGATCGGATATATGCAGATTGCAAACGGTTTTAAAGTAAGCTAATATGAACAGTACACTACAGGAACTCATTGCCATGATTCTCACATTAAAAGAGGCAAACCCTTTTTTACAGGGGCTGACCTCCCATTCTAAAACAGCGGTCTGGCGCAATATGCTGGAAACGGTGGCTTTTATGATTTTTAATTTTCAGGAAGCCCTCAGATTGCACATGAAAGAAATTGACGATAAAATCGCTGCCCAGAAAGTTCCCAATGAAAAATGGTACCGCGAGCAGGCGCTCCGGTTTCAGTATGGGTTTGAACTGGATCCGCTTTCCTACACCGGAGCGTTTCTCCCAACCTATGAAGACGGAAACGGAAATGTCATTACCGCGACGCAGCAGGAGATCGAAGATTCAAAAATTATAAAATATGCTTCGGTTACTGCCAATATCAGCGGAAACGGGGTAAAAAAAATATCCATGAAAATTGCCGGTGAAAATATGGACGAGGTGATTTCAGATGAAAAAGCCCTTGCTTTTAAATCGTATATCGAAAGAATACAGGCGACCGGGGACAATATTGTGGTGGTGAATTTCCTGCCGGATATTCTTTTATTAAAATACAGGATCTGTTTTGATCCCTTGCTCCTGCATCCGGACGGCATGAGCATTCTGACGGCGGAGTATCCTGTTAAAATCGCCATTGAGAATTTTTTAAAAAACCTGCCATTTAACGGTGAGCTTTCTGTCGAAGCCCTGGAAAATGTTATTCAGGAGGTGGACGGCGTAAGAGACCTGCAAAAATTAGAGGTCTCAAGCCAATGGATTGAACCCGGAACCGGATATGGATTATTCCAGCCTGTTGAGATCAGCAGGATCCCCAAATCAGGGCGGTTTAAAATTGAAGACTGGAGCGGAATAGAATACATTAATTATCAGCCTGCCGAGTAATGAAAGATGAATTATTTAACATCAGTTATAAGCAGTTAGCCCTATGGTGGCTGCCTGCTTTCAGGAGAAAACCGGTAACCCTTCATTTTTTGTGGTGCCTGATTTTTCCTCTTGAAGCTTTATACATTGAGTTTCTGAAAAGAAGAAAACAGAATTTAATTAAAATGAATTTCAATTATCAGAAATTCTCCATGGAAAGAAGGCTTAATGATGCTTTTGATCCATTGGAAAGAAGGATTCGGATTGTAAATGCCGTGCAGTATGAAGGGGTTTATTTGTATACGGAAGCCGAGGACAATCTCTATTTTTCCAAAACCCGGTGGCTTTACGGGGATGAAAATCCTCTGTACCTGCGAACGGAAGCGGAATTGTATTCAGAGTACGATTTTATCGTCAGGATTCCGGGTACGCCGATCAATATGCATCAGCTCAGAGCCGAGATTGACTTTTACAAATTAATAAGCAAACGCTACAGCATAGAAATCATACCATAATGAGAATTAATATCCAATTTCTTCAGACCGGCGGTGTTCCCCTCACCAACGATTTAATGGACGTGCTTCAGGAAGCATATACCATCTTCAATGTTCTGGGGGATGTAGCGGGACATTTGACGATTCTCTCGGGCTGTACGCCTACCGGGCAGAGCGTAAGCCCCGGTATTGTGGTGATCAACGGGGACGTCCTCTATTTTGAGGGCGGGCTGGTCACCGCTTCGGTGTACATCCATACGGCGCAGATCACCAAAACGTTCCAGGATCAGACCGATAAAATACTCATCGAAAAGAAAACGGTGAAATTCGGGCTGTCCGCTCCCGGCAATATGTGGAACTGGGGCGACTTTACAAGACTGGACACGTTAAAAGTCATGATGGAAAAAATCAGTGCTGCCGCGACGCAAGCCGACCTGAACGATATTAAAACAAGACTTGACAAAGTAGAGCTCAAGACCGCTCCCATTGTTAACGGGGGAATTGCATGGTTCTGGCGCAAGCCCCTTTCTGAGATTCCGGCGGGTTGGAAACCCTGCACGGATTTTAAAGGAAAGACCATTTTCGGGCTTGATCCCAACGATCCTGTTTTTTCAACCCTGGGAACCACGGTCGGCAGCCACAGTAAAACCATCACCCAGAATAATATCCCGGATTATGTGATCCCTTTTTACGGAGCCACCAACAGCGGGCAGACCGCCGTGGGGAATGACCTTTCCGTTATCAAATGGAACGGGAAAGCCCCGGACGGATTCTATGACCATACCTACGGGATCAATTCCGGGGGAAAGGGAATGCCGATGGATGTCCTGAACCGCGGGGTCATTGTCGATTTTATAGAACCTGATTTTCAATAATATTTTTACACCTCATGGCAACACCTTTAAATACACTTTTAAGCTGGTTTGAAACCGGGGATTTTCCCACACAGGCACAATTTCAGGCTTCATGGTCTTCATTCTGGCATAAGGATGAGTCCATCCCCATGTCGCAGATTAGCGGGCTTGCCGGGCTTTTTGAACAGACGGCAAGCGCACAAGCCCTCAGCAGCCATCTCAATGATTCGAATGCGCACGCCGGATACCTTGCAAAACTGGACGCTTCGAACCTGACCGCCGCCCATGTCAATGCATGGAAAAACAGGCTGGGCGTAGATGAGATTCCTGCCAATACCGCTCTGGTGGATATGGGACAGAGCCAGTCGGTATACAATAAAGAGCAGATCAATTCCCTTTGTATGCTGCTGGAAAACTATGTTAACAGCGACGGGAAAATTATGTCCGGAATGATTGAGGCGTTAGGTTTAACCGAGCTTATTACGGTAACACAGACTTCGTTAGCTTCTTTCATGGCTGATCATACCAGTTATACCTATGAAAAAAATGATATCATTGCCATTCCTGACGGAGCAGGAAATTATTCTTTATACATCTATAAAGGAGGCAGCAAAACTTCGACTGATAATTATATTCCCACCGGATTAACGAATCTCACCATTGCAATGGTTCAGGGCTTACAGGCAGCTTTGGACAGCAAAATGAATAAGCCGACCGCAAGCGGAAATTATTACGCGCGGTATTTTCTCGGGCAGGTTTCATGGGCTGCCATTAATCCTGCTTCCGGTTACCTGCTGTTCTGGAACGGAAATGATTTTACAGGATCCCGCATTTATACAGACGGCACGAAATTCGGCATCGGTACAACGGCACCTGCTGAAATGCTGCATCTCAGCAATGGAAGGATCCGGAGTAAAGCAGTGGTTTTTGATGAAAATGCAGAAACCCTGCCGTATCAGATCACGCACTCAAACAGGCGTTATTATGGCTCGGATTTAACCGGAGCAGCCAGAATGTTTATGTACAGGGATTACGCAGACTATAAAGCACTTTGGGAAGGCTTTACCGACGCACAGAAAAATGAAATAAAAACGATCGCAAACGGTGGCTGGACGACCAATACCATGAGTGTCGCCATTATAACCCCGCCAATTGCGGCGAAACAGGATACAGCACAGTGGTTTGTAATGAGGGGTGCCAATCTGAATCTGAATCCCGCCAGTTTTGCCGTATATCTGGTAGATGCAGGAGGTACTGAGTTTCAGGTTCCCAACAGTCAGGTGCAATTATATACCAGCGGTTTAGACCTTTCCTTCTGGTATAATTTTAAAGATCTTGCTTTGGGAACCTATAAGGTTAAGCTCTGGAACGGCGCGGCTTCTTATACAACCGGGGCAAGTGTTACCATTACCCTGATTTCTAATGTGACCCCGATTGATTTTTCAGGGATGACGTGGGAGAAAGCGTCAACCACTCCGGCACAGGTCAACAACACCATCAATGCCTCCGGTACCACGGTAAGCCATTATCCAAATTCAGGCAATGCACCGTACACGCAATTTGAAACGGTTGTATGTGCAGCCAAGTCGGGTACAATAATTTCAGATAATGAAAATTTTTATTTGAAAGCTTCTGTTACGGTAGGTTCAGGACGTTTAACAAGCTGGGGGAATATCATCGGTGTCGGTCTTTCTTCCAATCCTCTGACTTTGATAAACAGCAGTCAGGCATTTTCTAAAATAAAACAAAATAATGACTCCAGTTCAGTGAAATATGGCTGGGCGGATATGTCGTCATCTTTGATATCGGGAGGCTTCAATATAGGACAATTCCAATCCATACCCTACGAAGTGATGATTATGAGAAACCAGGGCATTTATACCATTATCGTTTCCACCGGTTCAGTATCGGCAACTTTTGTAAAAAGTGGTTCAAACGGAGCTTTGTCTTTGTTGTATTACGGATTCAGCGCGGCAGATATTGACGGGATTACACCTCCCACGGCGTGTACATCCAGTGTAAGTTTCATTGAAGGTTATAAATTTTAATAAATAAGATCATGAATACTGAATTAATAGTAACGCCTGAAGTGCAGGCAGTATTAGACGCCATAAAAAACACCGGTAAATCATGGCATGAAATGATGCTTCCGGATCATCCGATGTATCCGCAGTTTGCAAGGAAATTAGTGGTAACAGGTTTTAATACGCCCGATATGGAAGGCGGGGAAGACCGTATTTACGTCAATGTCCGCCAGTACCTGATCATAAAGGACGGTAATATCATCCATAAGCAGTTAAAAATGCCCGACTGGATGATCCATGAAGGAAATGTGGAACAGGTCATGGGAAAGGACGGCTTTTTAAAGGGCATTTACAGGACAACGGATGATGACGGAAAGGTTACCGAAGAAAAAGAAGCCATACTAAAAGCTCCGTCTGTACAGTATATCCGCTTTCTGATCAAAACAAAAGCCGCCCATCTGGTGGATATTTTACAGCAGTTTATGGGGCTGTATACAGAACTCTTTAATAAAGAAATTAACGAAATATAACAATGAAAGAATTGATAACGGAACCCGTGATTGCCTTTCTCGGAGCCCTTTTGACAGGACTGGCAGGATTTATATTCGGAAAGAGAAAGCTCAGGGCGGAAGTTGCCGGGATGAATGCCGACAATGAAGGAAAGGAAATTGAAAACGCCGATAAACTGGTTAAGCTATACAAGGAAGCTTTGGATGATCTGGGCATCCGCTACGAAGCCAAATTCAGGGAATTTTCGGATTTATCGGATAAAAAAGTACTGATGCTTCAGGAGCAGATCGATTTTCAGAAACAGATCAACGAACAGCTGAAAGCGGAAAATAATCTGTTAAAGGCAGAAAATACGATACTCAAAACAAAATTAAAAGAAAATGGGATTACCATAACCTCATAAAAACAAAGAACATGGCAGATTTTAAATACAAAGAGCAGCACGCGGTCATCATAAAGGCAGACAGCGAAAAAGAACAAAAAGAATTGTTCGACAAACTAAAGAAAATGGGATTTAAAAATTTAAAAGTTGTATCCGTATAAAATCTTTAGGTTCCATTGGTCAATTAATATAATAATAGAAATCAAATGAAAATTGAAGTAAAACACACCTGCGAAAATTTTAATTCGTTCAGATCAGAAAAAGTGAAAAGTTTATTTAACGCTGAAAGCGGTCATACATGGCAGCATACTGCCGAACTTCCGATTGAGGAGCAAGGGTGGCAGATCGGGCTTATTGTCGGTGCTTCAGGAAGTGGCAAAACGTCAATAGGCAGCCAAATTTGGGAAAATGGGATTGTAAACCTTGCCGAAGGCTGGAACCCTGACCTGCCGATCATTGAGGACATTGCGCCCGGCTCAGATATGAATACTGTAACGAGTGCATTGTCCGCCGTTGGGTTGGGGGACGTTCCGGCTTGGCTCCGTCCTTTTAAGGTTCTTAGTAACGGGGAACAGTTCCGCGCGGGGCTTGCACGACTTATTTGTGAAGCCCCGGACAAAGTGGTGATTGATGAATTTACCTCGGTCGTAGACAGGCAGATTGCCAAAATTGGAGCCTCTGCCTTTTCAAAAGCCTGGCGGAAAACAAAAGGAAAACAAATTGTACTCTTATCATGCCATTATGATATTGTTGAATGGCTGCAACCGGACTGGGTCTATGACACCCGGACAGGTGAAGTAAAAAAAAAGCCTCAAAACGACCGCCTGTTAAACTCGACATTTGGAAGGTCAACGGAAGTTACTGGAAGTTTTTTAAACCACATTATTATTTAGATTTAAAACACCCGCCCTGTGCCGAATATTTTATCGGAACCGTAGACGGAGAATTGGTGTGCCACGTTGCCGTTTGCCCAAATTTTCAAATAAAAGGGTACAGGGCGACGCGCTTGGTTGTGATGCCGGAATGGCAGGGAGCGGGAGTCGGAACTGCCTTTTTAAATGAAATCATGCAGTATCATCTGGAGGGTAAAGGAAGGTGTAACCACAAATATCCGACCTATTTTCATACCTCACACCCGCAGCTTTGCGGATACCTCAGACATTCCCCAAAATGGAAACAGGTGTCGGCAAAGCTTACCGGAGACAACAAAGCACGAAGTATTAAAACAATGCACGAAACGGGCAAAGGTTTTGACGGGGGCAAAAAGAAAACAACCGGAGGCTTCGGGGGGCATTTCAGGGCAGTACAGGGTTTTAAATATATTGGAAATGAAAAAATTTAAAGTTTTTATATCAGGTCAGAAGTTCTTTGCCGAAGAAGTTTTCAGGCTTTGTCAAAAATTAGACATTGAAATTGTCGGGGTTTCTTGCCCTTTAGATGATCAGTATATCGGAAAGGCTGCCCGCCGTTGGAATATTCCCATTATTCCCGCAGGTAGTTTAAACGCCGGCAATATGCCGGAGTGTGATTTAGGCATTACCGCCCATTCGTTTGACTATATCGGCAAGAAAACAAGATATATTCCGCGTTTGGGTTGGCTGGGATATCACCCGTCATTATTGCCAAGGCATCGCGGGCGCAGCTCTATTGAATGGGCAATCAGAATGAAAGAACCAATTACCGGAGGGACGATATTCTGGCTTAATGCAGGGATTGACAGAGGGGACATTGCTTATCAGGATTGGTGCTGGATTCCTCCGGAATACTTTTTAAGCCCTCAAAAATCCGCTGCAAGACTCTGGCGCGATACATTGCTCCCCATGGGAGTGAAACTCTTTGAATCAGCCCTTAATGACATTTTAAATGGCGTGATCAAAAGGACTCCGCAGGACAAAAGGTTTAGTACATTCGAACCGGACACCAATGTCAAAGATATATATCGACCGGATCTGTTAATGATCGGATATGAAGACAGCCACCAATAAGTGGCTGCTTTTTTATATCTTTGGGTTTATATTTTTCTCGGCAGTTTCGAAAGGGGCTTCGCGCTTTTTGGAATTGTTGATTGTAAATCTGCAAGAAAAAAATATTAAGGAATCAAAACCTTATCTCCTCCAAATTTCGGTTCAACTCCTAAAAGAAGATCAAGATAGGCTTTTGCTTTCGCAAGATATTCTCTCAGATTCGTCTTCAGACCGGCATATTTATTCACATCGGGAGCATTGTAACCGAAAGCTTGCATTCCGTTTTGTTTAGCCAAAAATACCGCCCTTTCATTATGGAATTTCTGTGAAACAATGATTAATTGATTTTGCCCGAAAATCTCCTTTGCGCGTACAACAGAATCCAGTGTTCTGAATCCGGCAAAATCAAGAAAAATGCTGTCCTTTGGAACGCCATACTCAATCAATGCCATCTGCATATCTTCGGGTTCATTATAGTTTTTCTGGCTGTTGTCTCCGCTTACAATAATATATTTCACCTTTCCGCTTTTATAAAGATCGGCAGCAGCCTGAATTCTGTTATAAAAATAAGCATTGGGCTGCCCGTTGCTCAGCGTTTTTCCTGTTCCGAGAAGCAGCGCAGTTTTCATTTTGGGAACATCAGAAATTTGATAAGAAACATTAGCTTCAGTGTCTTTTTTAATACTGTAATTCGCCCATGCAATAAAAATAATTCCTGCAACAAAAAGAAGCAGGAAAATTTTAAAAATGTTTTTAATTAATTTTTTCATCAAGTGTACATTCTTTTAAAATTCCAGACCGTTCGGAAATGCTTTCTTTCTGAAAATCAATAATAAAGCAGCTCCCACTGTAATCGCCGAATCGGCTACGTTGAAAATATATTTAAAAAATTCTATATGTTTTCCTCCGATTAAAGGCCAGCTTTCAGGAACATTCCAGTCTACCAGCGGAAAATGCAGCATATCGACTACACAGCCTTTCATGAAAGTAGAATATCCTTCCCCGAAACTGGTGAATTTCGAAATTCCTCCGTATCCGATCCATCTGTTGATGCTCTCATCATAAACCGTTCCGCTGTCAAAAATAAGTCCGTAAAACATTCCGTCTATTAAATTTCCGATTGCTCCGGCAAAAATCATTGCCATGGGAATCAGAAGATAGTTGGATTCTCCTTTCTGTAACCATTTTTTAAATAAATAGATCATTCCGCCGATCAGGATAATTCTTACCAGAACCAGAAAATATTTCCCGATAATGCCTCCGAAATGCAGTCCGTAAGCCATTCCCGGATTTTCAACAAACGTTAATTTAAATCCCGGAAGCACAGAAATACTGTCATCAAGATTAAAATGCGTTTTTACATAAATTTTTGAAGCCTGATCTATCAATAAAATAAGCAAGGTTACAAATGCTATCTTCTTCATTATAATCCTTTTGGTTTGTAAGGTTTTCCTATTTTTTCGTTCTTTTTCTCAACGATCTTCTTTACGGTTTTCTCGTTGTGATGGGTATTCTTGGTATGGAATTTTTCGAACTTAATGTTCATTTCTTTCAAAACACTTTTCAGGGCAGTAAGCTCCATTGCGTTTTTGGTGTGGACTATTATAGATTCCATTTTTTTAAATTTAAATTTTACTTTTTAGACAGTTCATCGAGTCTTTTTCTGTCTTTTGCCGACAGATCATTCACTCCATTTTTTCCCATCTTACTCAGAAGACGGTCGATTTCTTTTTCCCTTTCCCGTTTATCAGAATTAAACTGATCGTCAATCGTATAATTGCGTTTTTCATCCGGAAAGAACCTGTTTTTGATCCGGTCTCTGTTGAAAAATGCCAATACGACGGCAACGATAATTGCTAAAATTAATAATTCGCTCATGGGTAGATATTAAAAATTAGGTTTATAAAGTATTCCTTGAAATACGATATAAACCCAAATTTATTGTAGCTAACCTTGTGGTTATTTCTGCATATTTTTCGCTTCGATGCTCAGCGTAGCGTGAGGAACAGCCAACAGTCTTTCCTTCGGAATAAGTTTACCCGTTACTCTGCATACACCGTAAGTTTTGTTTTCAATTCTTATCAAAGCGTTCTTCAGGTCACGTACGAATTTTTCCTGTCTTCCGGCTAAAATAGAATTCTGTTCTTTACTTAACGTTTCAGCGCCTTCCTCAAATGCTTTGAAAGTAGGGGAAGTATCATCCGTCCCGTTATTCTGATCGTTGATAAAACTTTCTCTGATCAGTTGTAAATCTTTTTCAGCTTTTTCTATTTTTTCCTTAATAACTGCTTTAAATTCTTGTAAATCAGCATCACTGTATCTTACTCTTTCGTCTGACATGTTCGTTTCTCTTTTTTAATAAAATTATGAAATGGAATTTGAAAAACAATAACTATAAGTTAAATTTTTTCAACATTTATCTTAAAATTAACCTCATCTATTTCGATTTCGTTAAAATTTGAAAGTGAAGATACAATTTCTATTTTATTTGACAAGACTTCGGATGAAATATATTCTTCATTCTTCTTGATATCATCAATGAAAGGAGCATTTTCTTCCAGAGAGATCGTAATTCTGTCCGTCAAATCGAAATCTTTCTCTTTTCGCAGATTCTGAACTCTGTTGATGAATTCTCTTGCGATACCTTCAGATTTTAATTCATCTGTTAGCGTCAAATCTAATGCCACAGTGGTTTTTCCGTCGGAAGTTACCGTCCATCCCGGAATATCTTTTGTAGAGATTTCCACATCTTCCGGTGTAATTTCGTAACCCTGCACGTCAATTTTTCCTTCTTTTTCCAAAGTGGAGATCTGTTCTGCGGTGAAATTGGTAATTTCTCCACCCACCGTTTTCATGTCTTTTCCTAATTTTGGACCTAAAGCTTTGAAGTTCGGTTTGATCTGTTTTACAATTAAATGCGATGCTTCTTCAGCATTAATTAACTGTAATTCTTTAACGTTTACTTCCTGCTTAATTAAATCTGCAACCGCTGAAATCTGCTCTTCCGTTTTCTTATCCAAAACAGGAATCAACACTCTTTGAAGAGGCTGTCTTACTTTTAAACTTTCTGCACGTCTGATGGAAAGAACTAAACTCGTTATTGTTTGCGCCAAGTGCGTTTTTTCAACCAGATCCTGATCGATTAAACTTTCATCAGCAACAGGGAAATCTGTTAAGTGGATCGATTCCGCAGTTTCTTTTCCGGTTACTTTATTTAAATCCTGATACAACTGATCCATAAAGAACGGAGCGATTGGTGCAGATAATTTCGCAACCGTTTCAAGACACGTATATAAAGTCTGGTAAGCAGAGATTTTATCTTCCGAATAATCTCCTTTCCAGAAACGTCTTCTGCAAAGTCTTACGTACCAGTTGGATAAATTGTCATTTACAAAAGTATTGATCGCTCTTGCTACTCTTGTCGGTTCGTAATCTTCGTAGAATGCTTTAACTTCTTTAATTAACAAATTCAGTTCAGAAAGAATCCATCGGTCGATTTCCGGTCTGTTCTCAACTTCTTTTTCAGAATAATTAAATCCGTCCACATTCGCATACAATGCAAAGAATGAATACGTATTGTACAACGTTCCGAAGAATTTTCTTCTCACTTCATCAATTCCTTCGATATCGAATTTCAGGTTTTCCCAAGGATTCGCATTGGAAATCATGTACCAACGTGTTGCATCCGGACCGTAAACCGCTAAAGTTTCAAACGGATCTACTGCATTTCCTTTGGATTTTGACATTTTCAGCCCGTTTTTATCCAAAACAAGACCGTTACTCATTACATTTTTATAAGCAACAGAATCAAAAACCGCTGTTCCGATCGCATGAAGCGTGTAGAACCATCCTCTTGTCTGGTCAACACCTTCCGCAATGAAATCTGCAGGGAACGCTTTATTATTATCAATTAATTCTTTATTTTCAAAAGGATAATGCAATTGCGCATAAGGCATTGAACCGGAATCGAACCAAACGTCGATCAGGTCGCTCTCACGCTTCATTGCTTTTCCTGAATCTGAAACCAGAACGATTTTGTCTACAATGTTTTTATGCAGATCCACAGACGCATAATTATTCTCAGACATATCTCCGATGATGAAATCCTTAAACGGATTTTCAGTCATTAATCCTGCTTCTACAGATTTTTCAATCTCGTTGTATAATTCTTCTACAGATCCGATGATCTTTTCTTCCTTCAGATCTTCTGTTCTCCAGATTGGCAAAGGAATTCCCCAATATCTTGAACGCGAAAGATTCCAGTCGTTTACATTTTCAATCCAGTTCGCAAAACGTCCTTCTCCTGTAGATTTCGGCTTCCAGTTGATTTCTTTGTTTAAATCTACCAAACGGTCTTTTACAGCCGTCATTTTCACAAACCATGAATCCAGCGGATAATACAATACAGGCTTGTCTGTTCTCCAGCAATGTGGATAGCTGTGAACATATTTTTCTACTTTGAAGGCTTTGTTTTCAGTTTTCAGCAAAATTGCCAGTTCTACATCCCATGATTTTTCGGGTGCAGTTCCTTCATCGTAATATTCGTTCTTGATGTATTTTCCTGAGAATAATTCAGGAACATTCTCTCCTTTGATAAATCTTCCCTGTAAATCTACCAGCGGAACAAGATTATCATTTTCATCTTTTACCAACATGGGCGGAACTCCGGCTTCTTTTGCCGCTTTCGCATCATCTGCACCAAAAGTAGGCGCGATGTGAACAATACCTGTTCCGTCTTCAGTGGTTACAAAATCTCCCAAGATCACTCTGAAAGCTTTTTCAGGAGTGTCGTTTGGAGTAAACCACGGAACCAACTGCTCGTATTGAGTTCCTGTTAATTTTTCTCCCGTAAATTCTTTTAAAATCTGGTAAGGAATGGTTTTGCTTTCCGAAGTATAGTTCGCGAAATCTTCATCTGTTCCTTCCGCATATTTTTTTCCGAAGTTTTTATTCAGAAGAACTTTTGCCAGAACTACAGTTACCGGCTGAAAAGTATACTGGTTAAAAGTTTTAACCACAACATATTCAATATCTCTTCCTACAGCCAAAGCCGTGTTGGAAGGCAAAGTCCATGGTGTTGTCGTCCATGCAAGAATGTTTACGTCTCCTTCAACATCATTAAACAGATCGGTAGATTCTTTTTTTACTTTAAACTGCGCAACAATCGTAGTATCGGAAACGTCATGATAGGTTCCCGGCATATTTAACTCCGCTGAAGAAAGTCCGGTTCCTGCTTTTGGTGAATACGGCTGAATCGTGTAACCTTTATACAGCAGATCTTTGTTGTACAATTGTTTCAGAAGCCACCAAACCGTTTCCATGTATTTTGATTTGTACGTGATGTACGGATCATCAAGATCTACCCAATATCCGATTTTTTCAGTAAGGTTATTCCATACATCTGTATAACGCATTACCGCTTCACGACACGCTTTGTTGTAATCTTCAATCGAAATTTTTCTGCCAATATCTTCTTTAGTGATTCCTAATTCTTTTTCCACACCAAGCTCTACCGGAAGTCCGTGCGTATCCCAACCCGCTTTACGGAAAACCTGCTTTCCGTTCTGGGTCTGATAACGACAGAAAATATCCTTCAACGCTCTGGCCATTACGTGGTGAATTCCGGGCATACCGTTTGCTGAAGGCGGACCTTCATAAAACACAAACTCAGGTTGCCCCTCACGAATCTCAACACTCTTATTGAAAGTTTTATTCTGCTTCCAGAATTCTGCGATGTTCTCGGCTACGTCAATAAGGTTGAGGTTTTTGTACTCTTTAAATTGGCTCATTGTAATATATCAATATCGTTGATTAATTAAGTTGGCAAATTTACTAAAATTTGTCGGTTTATAATATATGTTTTATTTTGATATTTCCTATTAAAAACTTCTGTTTCAGAAAAATAAATGAAAAGATTAATTTTTTGTGAACAATCAGGGGTTGATTATAAACTTTTGAAGAGGTTTTTAAACACAAATAGGACGAATGTTTTCACAAATACCGTGGATTTCTCATGGATGTAGAAGTTGAGGCGGGCTTTAGCCCGCTTCAATAGTAGTATTTCAAATTGGTTTTAACCGAAACTTACATTTTCGGTTATAAATTTAAACGCAAAATTTATTTAATAAGCGATATTTTCAGGCTTCGCGAAGCAAATTATTTGCCTTTACCTTCTAAAATAAAAAAAATACAGAACAGGAACTTTGCGTTAGCACTTATCGCAAAATGCTTTTCACGAATAATAAAAACAAGTCATCATCAAAATCCACAGCAAAATAAATCTGCATAATCAGCAAAAGCTGCTGCAAATTAAAATAAACTAATAAATTTGTCCTTTAAAAATAAAAACCATTGGACTTTTATCCATCCATCGAAAGATCAGACATTCAGGAAATAAAAAAGTTTCAGGAGCGAAAACTTCAGGAGCTTTTGGCTTATCTTGAAACTTACTCGCCATTTTATCAAAGATTATTTAAGGAAAACAATATCAATATTGCTGATATTCAGACTTTGGAAGATCTGCAAAAAATTCCGACCACCACGAAGAACGATATTCAGCAGCATAATGATGATTTTTTCTGTGTAACACCCGATAAAATTGTGGATTACAGCACAACATCAGGAACGTTGGGAGATCCTGTAACATTCGGATTATCAGATAACGATCTTGAAAGATTAGCCTACAACGAAGCCATTTCTTTTGCGTGTGCAGGAATAAAAAAAGGGGATGTAGTACAGATGATTACCACCATCGATAAAAGATTCATGGCGGGACTTGCCTACTTTTTAGGACTCAGAAAAATGGGAGCAAGCGTGGTAAGAATGGGTCCTGGAATTCCCGAACTTCAATGGGATTCTATTTTCAGATACAAGCCTAAATATTTAATCACTGTTCCGTCTTTTTTGCTAAAGATGATCGATTATGCCGAAAAACATGGGATAGATTATAAAAATTCAAGTGTTTATGGAGCTGTGTGCATCGGAGAAAGCATCAAAAATCAGGATTTTACGGATAATATTCTTTCACAGAAAATTAAAGAAAAGTGGAATATTAAACTTTTCTCAACCTATGCTTCGACGGAAATGAGCACCGCTTTTACAGAATGCGAAGAACAGATCGGCGGACATCATCATCCGGAATTAATTATCACCGAAATTCTTGATGATGAAGGAAATCCTGCGAAAGAAGGCGAAAGCGGAGAATTAACGATCACTACTTTGGGCGTTGAAGCGATTCCGTTGTTGAGATTTAAAACAGGAGATATTGTAAAAGCACATTATGAGCCTTGTAAATGCGGAAGAAATACGATGAGACTCGGACCTGTCATTGGAAGAAAGCAGCAGATGATCAAATACAAAGGAACCACCTTATATCCGCCTGCGATGAATGATATTTTAAATGATTTCAATAAGATTCTCTGTTATCAGATTGTTATTCAGTCAAACGAAATCGGGTTGGATGAAATTATCATTAAAATAAGCACAGACAGCGATTCCGAGGGTTTTGTAAATGAAGTAAGAGATCATTTCAGAGCAAAACTAAGAGTGAGTCCGAAAATTGAACTGGTCGATTTTGATGTTTTATCTAAAACGGTATTTAACCCGAACAGCAGAAAGCCGATAACGTTTGCGGATTTAAGATAAAGGATAAATAAAATAACCATGAAAAAAACGATATTTCTATTTTTAGTAGCTTTCTCGTCATGCTTAATGGCACAAAGAGTAAAGCTCATTACTGGAGATTATAATTTTTTAAAAGATCAAAAATTCATTAAAGTTGTTTTCAAATTTGAAGGTGTTACTTTTGCTAAAAAGAAAATTACAGAAGAACAATATATCAATGAGAGAATGCAGGAGATTGAAAAGAGGGCAGGAAAAAAAGAAGCAGAAAAATGGAAAAATGACTGGGAATTTTCAAAATCTAAAACTTTTCAGGATAAGTTTTTAGCTTCATGGAATAAGAATACCAAAATTGAAGCATCTACTGGTTTCAAAAGAACAAAATACACTCTAATTGTTGAACCGACATGGATTTCTCAAGGTATTTTTGGAGGAATTGGCAGTATTCCTGCAGAAATGAATTCTAAAATGACCTTTGTAGAATCAGATAATCCCACGAATATTTTAATGATTGTTGAAGGAATAAAAGCAACCGGAGATAATGGGATTGGAATTCCAAATAATAATGATCGAATTGCAGAATGTTACGCAAAAACGTCTAAAATGTTGGCGTTAAAAGTAGATCATTATATTAACAAAAAATAGATTTTAAAATTTAAATAAACGATGAAAAAAACATTCTTATCCTTTCTGGTTTTTTTAGCCTGTGTTCTACATGCACAAAAGATGAAAGTGATTTCCGGAAATTTTGATTTCCTGAAAGGGCAGACTGAACTGAATCTTAAGATGGATTACAGCCACATAACATTTTATAAAGAAAACATAGATGAGGCAGGCTACATTGCCAAACAGGAAAAAGCGATCCAAAAAGCAGGTAAAAGTCCTGAAGAATTTGAAAAGTGGAAGAAAGACTGGGAATATTCTAAAAATACCCAGTTTGTAGACAAATTTTTAGCTTCCATGAATAAAAATACAGATATTAAAACTTCTGTGAACAATTCATCTGCAAAATATACTCTCATTGTAGAAACTGTCTGGATTTATCCGGGATGGTTCGGAGGAATTATGAACCAGCCTTCAAAACTGAGTACCCTTTTAAAATTTGTAGAAACAGAAAATCCTTCTCATGTTTTACTGGAAATCGAAGGTAAGAATGCTCCCGGTGATAATTTTGTGGGACTTCCAAATAATAATGACAGAATTTCGGAAGGATACGCCAAAACAGCAAAGACTTTGGCTCATATGATTGAAAAAAAGATTAAATAATCTGAGTCGGGATAAGTCTTCTTAACCGCAATGATAAACAAAGAGATTCAATTATCAAGGATTCAGCTTTTAAGATATACAAAGGCGTAAAACTTATCAAAGTAATACCATTTTTGTGTTTTTTAAATAAACGAAGTGCCTTTGTTTAGCTTGCAAACTTTAAATAAGTAGAAAAATTTTTTGTTTTTCTTTGCGATAAATTAATCTAATGCTATAAATCAATTATTTAAATTTATTTCTTATCCCGAACTCAGGTAAAATAAAAATAATACAAAACCGCTTCACATTTCAGAAGCGGTTTTTTTATGCTTGTTGCTTTTCTGTCTTAATAAATTCCGCCAGATTTTTAATCGCTGTATCATGAATTCTCACAAAAGTATTCTTCTTATTCCAGACATAACCCGCTAAAACCGCGCAGATTTTTCTCTTCACATCAGGATTTTCCGGCTGGTGGAAAAATAATTCCTGAAGATTTCCGGTGTACCATTCTTTTACATACGTTGTGAAAACATCAACGCCGTATAAAATATAGTCTGCAAATTCCTTTTGCCAGTCTACTTGTTCGCCGTTCAGTTGTCGTAAGGCTAATTTTGCTGCGGTCATTCCGCCTTCTGTGGCAAAAGCCATTCCTGAAGAGAAAACAGGATCTAAGAATTCCGAAGCATTTCCTGTAAGCGCAAAACCGTCTCCGAATAATTTTTTTACCGAGCACGAATAATCTTTCAGATGTTGAGGTTCAAAAAGAAAATCTACATCCCCGAAACGTTTTACATAATAATCCGAAAGGGAAATGGCTTTTCTCAGAGCTTCTGCTGTATTGCCGTTTTCAGAAAGTTTATCAATAAAATCGGTTGGTCCTACAATTCCTACGCTCGTGTTTCCGTTGGAGAAAGGAATTACCCAAAGCCAGACTTCCGTTTCGATAATATCAAAAGAAATTAAAGTTCCTTCCGTACCTTCTTCCCTGTTAATATCTTTTACGTGAGAGAAAATCGCAGAATGAGGAGAAAGTTTTGAAGGTTTTTCTAAATCCAAAAGTCTCGGTAAAACTCTTCCGTAACCGCTGGAATCGATCACAAATTTGGCATGAATTTCTTTTATTTCGCCGTTCTTATTTTTTACAGTCGTTACAGAATCTGTTCCGTTGAACTCAATGCCGATCACTTCCGTTTCGAATTCAAGGTCAATTCCTTTATTAATGACTTCCTGAGCTAAAACATTATCAAAATCAGCTCTCGGAACCTGCCACGTCCAGTCCCATCCTTCCCCGAATTTATTACTGAAATCAAAAATGCAGACCTCGTTGCCTCTTAAAAAACGTGCTCCCAGTTTCTTCTCAAAGCCCATTTTATCAAGAGCAGGAAACAGTCCGGCTTCATCAAAATGATCCATCACACGCGGAATCAGGCTTTCGCCGACCACCAGTCTTGGAAATTTCGTTTTTTCAACAACTTTCACGTTGACGTTGTTCTTCTTTAAATATGAAGAAGATACGCAGCCGGACGGTCCGGCGCCGATTACAAGAACGTCAACAAATTCTTTACTCATCTTTGATTTTTTATTTTAATAATAACTTCTATCTTTGCCGCAAAATTAATGACAATTAATTAATAATTACAAAATTATCTATTTATTACTTTTTAATTAATGAAAATAAATAACTTTTTAGAACTGAGTGACTTTAAGAAAGTCATCATCAACAATGAGAAAATAGAACTGGATGATACACTTCTTGCCAGAGTGGATGAGAGTTTTCAGTTTCTAAAAGAATTTTCAAAAAATAAAGTAATATATGGGGTGAACACGGGTTTCGGACCGATGGCGCAGTTCAAGATCAGCGATGAAGATACCCATCAGCTTCAGTATAACTTAATCAGAAGCCATTCTTCGGGGATCGGAAATCCGCTTCCCGCAGACGAAGCAAAAGCCTGTATGCTGGCAAGACTGAATACCTTATCATTAGGAAAATCGGGCGTTCATCATTCTGTAGTAAATTTACTTAAAGAATTAATAAACAGAGATATTACGCCGCTTATTTTTGAACATGGAGGAGTTGGAGCAAGCGGAGATCTGGTTCAGTTGGCGCATCTTGCGTTGGTGTTAATTGGGGAAGGAGAAGTTTTCTACAAAGGAGAAAGAAAATCAACAAAGGAAGTTTTTGAAACAGAAAACTTACAGCCGATTCAGGTAGAAATCCGTGAAGGTTTGGCTTTGATGAACGGAACTTCCGTGATGTCCGGAATTGGAGTCGTTAATGCGCATAAAGCGAATCAGTTAACTGATATTTCAATCAAATTATCTTGTGCGATCAACGAAATTGTTCAGGCGTACGACGATCATTTATCTGAAGTACTGAACGGAACCAAACTTCATGAAGGACAGCAGAAAATTGCACAAAAAATGCGTGCTCATTTGTCCGACAGTAAATTGATCAGAAAAAGAGCAGATCATTTATATACTCACTTTGAAGAGCAGGAAAAGGTTTTCAAAGAAAAAGTTCAGGAATATTATTCTTTACGATGTGTTCCTCAGATTTTGGGACCTGTTTTAGATACGTTGGAATATACGGAAAAAGTATTGGAAAACGAGATTAATTCGGCGAACGATAATCCGATCATCAATGTGGAAGATCAGCACGTTTACCACGGCGGAAATTTCCACGGCGATTACATTTCCCTTGAAATGGACAAGCTGAAAATTGTGGTTACCAAATTAACAATGTTGGCAGAAAGACAATTGAATTATTTACTGAATTCTAAAATCAACGAAATTCTGCCTCCTTTTGTCAATTTAGGTAAATTAGGATTCAATTTCGGGATGCAGGGTGTTCAGTTTACAGCAACTTCTACGACGGCAGAAAGCCAGATGTTATCAAACCCGATGTATGTTCACAGTATTCCTAATAATAATGACAATCAGGATATTGTAAGCATGGGAACCAATGCAGCGGTAATTTGCAGAAAAGTAATCGAAAATGCATTCGAGGTATTGACGATTGAAGCGATTACCATTGTTCAGGCAATAGAATATCTTGGTTTTCAGGATAAAATTTCATCAGCAACCAAAGAACTGTACGATGAAATAAGAAAGATTATTCCTGCGTTTTCTGATGATATGGTAATGTATCCTTATCTGGAAGAAGTGAAGAAATATTTAAAGGCAATGTAATTTTTTAAGGAAATTAATTGTCATACTTAAGGAAAGGAAAATATACACAAAAAACTAAAACTACATAAGCAACACATGAAATGTGCAATCGTCACAGGAGGCTCAAGAGGAATCGGAAGAGCGATCTGTATAAAACTGGCTGAAGAAAAAAACTATCATATCTTAATCAACTACACTTCAAACGAAGCGGCAGCTAAAGAAACGTTAGCTAAAGTGGAAGAACTGGGATCTACCGGAGAAATTTTGAAATTTGATGTAGGAAATGCCGAAGAAACCCAAAAAGTTTTAACAGAATGGCAGGAAAATAATCCTAAATCCGTTGTTGAGGTGATCGTAAACAATGCCGGAATTACAAGAGACGGATTGTTCATGTGGATGCCGAGTGAAGACTGGAACGCGGTGATTAACACCAGTTTAAATGGGTTTTTCAACGTGACGAATTTCTTTATCCAGAAACTGCTGCGCAATAAATACGGCAGAATCATCAATATGGTTTCTGTTTCCGGAGTGAAAGGAACGGCAGGACAGACCAATTATTCTGCGGCGAAAGGTGCTTTGGTAGGAGCTACAAAAGCGCTGGCTCAGGAAGTGGCGAAAAGAAATATTACCGTAAACGCGGTTGCACCGGGATTCATAAAAACAGACATGACGCAGGAATTCAATGAAGACGAATTAAAAGCAATGATCCCTGCAAACCGATTCGGGGAAGCGGAAGAAGTGGCAGATTTAGTCGCATTTTTAACCTCTAAAAAGTCATCGTACATTACAGGCGAAGTCATCAATATTAACGGAGGAATCTACTCATAAAATCAGGTGGCAGATAAAAGGGAGCAGTTGTGAGCTGCAACCCAAAACCTAAAACCTAAAACCTTGAACATTACATGGAAAATAGGGTTGTCATTACCGGAATGGGAATTTATTCCTGCATCGGAACTTCTTTGGAAGAAGTAAAAGAATCTTTATTTCAGGGAAAATCCGGAATTCATTTAGTAGACGAAAGAAAAGAATTTGGTTTCAGATCGGGATTAACGGGCGTGGTTCCGAAGCCGGATCTCAAAAATCTTCTCAGCCGCAGACAGCGCGTAAGCATGGGCGAAGAAAGCGAATATGCTTATATCGCAACGCTTGATGCTTTACAACAGGCAAATATAGATCAGGATTTTTTAGACAAGAACGAAGTCGGAATTTTATACGGAAACGACAGTGTTTCCAAGGCGGTAGTAGAATCGATCGATATTGCGAGAGAGAAAAAAGATACAACGTTAATGGGTTCAGGAGCTATTTTTAAATCCATGAACTCTACCGTTACCATGAACCTTTCGACCATTTTTAAACTGAGAGGAATCAATTTAACCATCAGTGCAGCCTGTGCAAGCGGTTCTCACTCTTTGGGACTGGCTTACATGATGATTAAAAACGGTTTTCAGGAGATGATTATTTGCGGAGGAGCACAGGAAACCAATAAATATTCAATGGCGAGCTTTGACGGTTTGGGCGTTTTCTCAGTACGGGAAAATGAACCCACAAAAGCATCAAGACCTTTTGATAAAGACAGAGACGGATTAATTCCGAGTGGAGGGGCCGCAACTTTAATTGTTGAAAGCTTAGAATCTGCCCAAAAAAGAGGAGCCAATATCATCGCGGAAATTGTCGGGTATGGATTTTCTTCCAACGGAGGACATATTTCCACTCCAAATGTAGACGGACCGGCTTTAGCAATGGATCGCGCTTTGAAACAATCCGGATTATCGGCAAAAGATATTGATTATATTAATGCTCATGCGACGTCTACACCAATTGGTGATGCCAATGAAGCAAAAGCAATTTACGAAATTTTCGGAAGCGAAGTTCCGGTAAGTTCAACAAAATCCATGACCGGTCACGAATGCTGGATGGCAGGTGCGAGTGAAGTTATTTATTCTATTCTGATGATGCAGAATGATTTCGTAGCCCCGAATATCAATCTGGAAAATCCTGATGATGAGGCGAAAAGGATAAATTTGGTTGCTGAAACAAAAAGTCAAAAAATTGATGTATTTTTGTCGAATTCTTTCGGATTTGGGGGAACCAACTCCGCATTAATTGTAAAAAAATTTAATTAAAAACATGGAAAGGGAAAAAATTGTTGCTGTTGCCAACGACTTTTTAATCAACGAATTTGAAGTAGACGGCGATGAAATAAGCAATGATGCAAACTTTAAAAAAACGTTAGGCTTAGACAGCTTAGATTATATTGATCTTGTGGTAGTTATCGAATCTAATTTCGGAGTGAAATTAGGCGAAGCAGATTTCAAGAACATCGTTACTTTTGACGACTTTTATACCGTGATCGAAAATAAGATTACTGAAAAAAGTGTATAATCGATTTTGCTTCTTTGTTGAGTAAAACGCTCTTGCGAACTTAAAAAACAGGTACTAGTTAAAAAATTCTTGCGAACTTTGCGTTAAGAACAAAAAATATGAACAAATGGAAAGGTAAATCTAAAGGGACGATTCTGGGCTATAAAATTTTCGTCTGGTGCATTAGAAATATCGGGATCAGAAGTTCATATGTGGTGCTTTACTTTGTTGCGTTCTATTATTTTTTGTTCGAAAAAAACAGCAACAAGTACTACCGTTATTATTTTTCAGAAAGACTGAAGTATGGCTTCTGGAAAACAAAAATTTCTTTATTCAAAAGCTATTTCACTTTCGGAACCGTGCTTATTGATAAAACTGCTATTTCAGCAGGATTGCGCGATAAATATACCTACGAATTTGATGGCATCGAAAACCTCAGAAATCTTTTAGCCGAAAAAAAAGGAGGAGTTCTCATCAGTGCGCACATCGGGAATTTTGAAATTGCCGAACATTTCTTTGCCGATATCGATTTCGACTGTCAGATCAACTTAGTAACAACAGATCAGGAAGTTACAGTCATCAAAGAATACCTTGAAAGTGTTTCCGTAAAAGCGAGCAGCATTAAATTCATCTACGTGAAAGAAGATATGTCTCATATTTTCGACATCAATGAAGCCTTGTCTAAAAACGAGCTCATTTGCTTTACAGGAGACCGTTATTTTGAAGGTTCTAAATTTTTAGAGGGCGAATTGCTGGGTAAAACAGCGAAATTTCCTGCAGGACCTTTTCTCATTGCTTCCAGATTAGGCGTTCCGGTCGTGTATGTGTATGTGATGAAAGAAAAAAATCTGCATTATCACCTGTACGCAAGAGTTGCCGAAAACGTCAAAAAACGAGATGCACAGGGACTTTTGAATTCCTATACCCAAAATCTCGAATCCATGATCCGAAAATATCCGCTTCAATGGTTCAATTATTTTGATTTTTGGGACGATATTAATTAAATTTAAATATTTTTAGGGCAGCTTTTCCGTCTTCCGCTCTCAATCTTTTTTCGCTTTCGCAAAAAAAGGATTTCCGCTCAAGCCGGGCTGCAAATAATTCAACATAAAGCCTTGTCAAGGCTTCGAAAAACTGATAAAATTAATCTCCTTGAAAAAAGAATTTGACATACTCGTCATCGGCAGCGGATTGGGCGGTCTTGTTTCAGCGCTTGTTCTGGCGAAGGAAGGCTTGAAGGTATGTGTTTTGGAGAAAAATAATCAGTATGGTGGAAATTTACAGACCTTTTCCCGCGACAAGCTCATCTTCGATACCGGAGTTCACTATCTAGGCGGACTTTCCAAAGGGCAGAACCTTCATCAGTATTTTTCCTATCTGGGAATTATGGACGAACTTCAGCTTCATAAGATGGACGAGAACGGCTACGACAAAATCACTTTCGGAGACGATGAAACCGAATATCCTCACGCACAAGGCTACAGGAATTTTGTTGAACAGTTATCAAAATACTTTCCCGAAGAAAAAGACAATTTAGAAGACTATTGTGAAGAAATTCAGAGAGTTTGCAGTCAGTTTCCCAGATACAATCTTGTGGGAAAAGACAATTATAACGAGGAAATTCTTCACTTAAATACCAAAAGATTTATTGAATCTTTAACCTCGAATAAAAAGCTGCAGTCAGTTTTATTGGGTTCTAATTTTTTATACGCAGGAGATTCTGAAAACGTTCCGTTTTATGTCCATGCACTTACTGTAAATTCTTATATTCAAAGTGCTTACAAATGCATAAAAGGAGGAAGCCAGATTTCAAAACTGCTGATTCGCAGGCTTCGTGAATATGGAGCAGAAGTACACAAACATGCTGAAGTTTCCGAATTTATTTTTAATGAAAACAATATTTTATCAGGATTAAAAACTTCAGGAGGAAAGGAATATTTTGCGAAAAAATTCATCTCAAATATTGAAATTCGCACAACCCTGAAACTTCTTGGTGAAGAAAGGCTTAAAAAATCATTTGTCAACAGAATTGTAAGCTGGGAACCGGTTCCGTCATGTTTCAGTGTTTATCTCGTGATGAAACCGCAATCTTTTCAGAATTTTAATTATAATATTTACCATTTTGCCAATGAGGAAATGGTCTGGAATGCCCATCGTTATCAAAAAGAAAAATGGCCTGAAACGTATATGCTTTCTTCAACAGAGTCAAAACATAATCCCGGTTTTGCAGAAAGTCTTACCGCTATTTCCTACATGGATTTTCAGGAAGTGGAAGAGTGGAAAGAAACCTTTAACACTGTTGCAGACGAAAACGAAAGAGGAGCGTTGTATGAAAAATTCAAGCTTGAAAAAGCTGAAAAAATGATCGATGCTTTAGAAAAGAAATTCCCTGATTTAAGAAAATCGGTTAAGCGTTTTTATACCTCTTCACCGCTGTCTTATCGCGATTATATCGGAAGTTTTAACGGAAATATGTACGGCTACATGAAAAGTTCCGAAAATCCTCTGAAAACAATGGTTTCTCCACGCACAAAAATCGACAATCTCTTTCTTACGGGACAATCCGTCAATATGCACGGAATTTTGGGCTGTACGATCGGCGCATTCAATACCTGTGCAGAAATTCTCGGAAAAGAGCTTATTGATGAAAGATTAACACAACTGATTAATAAAAATAAAGGTGAAAAATAGCGAAAATGATATACCGTTTGTTGTCATCCGGAACGAAATGAAATGGAGTGAAAAATCTAAATTGTTTTTTTTGAGATTCTTCCTTCGCCAGAATGACAAGATTCAATGTTTTCGAAATAGCGGATCTCTAATCTTAATTTTTCTCAGTCTAAACCTTATCCTTTTCCTCAACTCTTGCGGAATAAGAAAATCCATCAAACATATTCCCGATATAAAACAATATTCGCTTGATGTTCCGAAGGTTAACAAAATCAACGATTCCACTTTTAGTTTTAATCAGAATTATTTAACAAAAAATAAGCAGCAGCTCTGGGAATTGTATATCAAAGGAAATCCTTTGCAGTTGGGGTACAATAACGGAGCTTTAACGCAAAGTCTGATGCAGAAACAGGAAGAAATTTTCTTTTCCAAAATTGAAGGATTTGTCCCGTCTAAGTTTAAGCAAAACTTACTGAGAGGTTTCCTGAAATGGTATAACCGGAAAATGTATCTCAATGTAAGGGAAGATTTTCAGGCAGAAATCTATGGAATGTCTCAATATTCTTCGGATCAATACAATTTCATCGCGCCAAAGTTTCTGCGAAGTATGTATTTGCACGGAGCGCACGACATTGGTCATGCCATGCAGGATTTAATGATGGTGGGTTGCACTTCTCTTGCGGTCTGGAATGAAAATACGGAGGACGGTGATTTATTGATTGGAAGAAATTTCGACTTTTACGTAGGAGATGATTTTGCTAAAAATAAGATCATAGAATTCGTTCAGCCGGAAGACGGAATTCCGTATCTTTCTGTGACATGGGCGGGAATGGTCGGCGTAGTTTCGGGCATGAACAAAGAGGGAATTACCGTTACCATTAATGCCGGAAAATCTAAAATTCCATTGGCTGCAAAAACACCAATTTCATTGGTAACAAGGGAAATTTTACAATATGCCAGAACCATTGATGAAGCGATTGTCATAGCAAAAAAGAGAAAAGTTTTCGTTTCGGAATCTATTCTGGTCGGAAGTGCGAATGATAAAAATGCAGTGATTATTGAGGTTTCACCCAATAATTTCGGGGTGTATGAAGTGAAAAATACAAGCCGTGTTTTTTGTACCAATCATTTCCAGTCGGAGGCTTATAAAAATGATAAAAGGAATCTAAAACATATTGCGGAAAGCCATTCAGAATACCGCTACGAAAAGCTGCAGGAACTTTTAGATGAAAATAAAAAGCTCAATCCCGAAAAAATGGCTGCGATTTTAAGGGACAAATCCGGCTTGAAAGGAGAGAAGATCGGGTTTGGAAACGAAAAAGCCATCAATCAGCTTATTGCGCATCATGCTGTAATTTTTGCACTCCAGAAAAAACTGGTATGGGTTTCTGCAAATCCTTATCAGTTGGGAGAATTTGTCTGTTATGATCTTAATGAAATTTTTTCGGATAAAAGATTAAAAAGCGGTGCGTTTGCAAAATCTGAACTGAATATTGCAAAAGATCCTTTCCTCAACTCTCCGGAATTTAAAAATTACGAACAGTACAAAATGATGAGTGAAGAAGTGGAAAAGGGAATTGAAGGAGATGTTTTGCTTACCGACGATTTTCTGCCCCGTTATCAATCTCTAAATCCGGATTTCTGGCTTGTTTATTATCATGCCGGGAAATATTATTATAGTCAGAAAGAATATGCAAAAGCAAAAACAGAATTTGAAAAGGCTTTAACCAAAGAAATTACCACGGTTCCGGATAGAGAAAATGTGGAGAAATATCTGAGAAAGGCAGTGAAAAAACTGAAATAGAGAGTTTAATCTGTATCAGGACTTACTTTATTCAGGAAAAGAAAAGTTGCTACCCCTAAAATTGCAGAGGCTGAAGTTGCCAGAATAAAACTTCCGATAACGTACTGCAAAAGATTATTTTTCACCAAATCAAAATTTAATTCCTGACTGAAAATATTGCTGTCTCCATGTACAAAAGGAGAACCTAAAAACAGGGATGCCGCAATGATAAACGGAATAAAAGGCGGTAAACTTACATTGGATGCAAAAAAGGCAAGCACTTTATTCAGTTTGAATAATACAGCCAGAGAAATTACAATCAGCGTATGAAATCCCCAGAACGGAGAAAAGCCAACAAAAACGCCCAGAGCAATCGAAAAAGCTTTAATTCTGTTGCTTCCGTCACTTTCCAGAACATCTTCTTTTATGAATCTTTTAATGCTTTTTTTTTTGAAATTATTCACGAAGTTTCGCGGAATAATATAAAGTAAAGTAATGGTAACCAGAATAGTATTCAGAATACTGATCCTCGTAAAATCTTTAAACGGCCTGAAATGAGAAACTCTTTCCGCGGGATCGTAAAGAACCTTCACCGGAACATTTTTAACCGGAACGTGTCTCCACGCTGTTCTCACAATGATTTCAATTTCAAATTCAAACTTTGGTGTAAAATATTTCTTGGGAATTTTGTGTAAAGGATATAATCGATAACCGGATTGGGTGTCTTCAAGCTTGATTCCCGTTTCAAACCAGAACCAGAAATTAGAGAAACGGTTTCCGAAACTGCTTTTCTTGGGAATTCCGTCCTGCGACATATTTCGGTTCCCAATCAATAAAACATCTTCCTTTTCATTCAGCAAAGCCTCCACAAAAACAGGAATATCATCCGGATAATGCTGTCCGTCGGAATCAATCGTGATTGCATAATTGTAGCCCAGTTCTTTAGCCTTTCTAAAGCCAATTTTTAAACCATTTCCTTTTCCTTTGTTCTCCAGTAAATCAATAACTTCGATCTGCGAATAACTTCTTAAAATCTCTTTCGTAGAATCTGTAGAACCGTCATTTACAACAATAATGTCTTCCGTATAATCCAGAACACCGTCGATTACTCTTTTCAGAGTTTTTTCATTGTTATAAGTAGGAATTAAAACACAAATTTTCTTTTCAGAGATTGCATTTCGTACTTCAGAAAGATTCATGTAAATGATTGATTAATAATGTTTTATTTAAAATTTGACTTTTCAGTCTCCGTCATGGTTTTAGACTGTGCTGCAAATTTTTTAATATAACTTTTTAAAGCTGAATTTTGTTTGCTGTAACTATTGATGAGAAATACCTTATCATCTTTAAGACTTCCTCTGTAACCTACAATTTTCGGAATGTTTTCCTGAACACTCATGCGGATCAGTCTTAATTCAGCATTATTCGGATTGCTTTTAATAACGGCTTCAAGGTTGGTTGCTCCGGATTTTACCAAAGCTTTTCTGTTGTTTTTGGAAATTTTTGCCTCCATAATCTGCGCCGCCGCTTTATATCCCTGAATTGCCGCATCCGATCCCGAAGTTTTTTCGGCTAAACTGATGAACGCTTCTGTATTGGCATTAGAGCTGCTTGCTTTGGCATAACTTTCTCTCAGAGATTCAAGACCCGACTGAAAAAAAAGTATAAAAGCGGTGATGAACGAAAAAATTAATTTCATTTTGTCAATTTTTGATAATTTACCGACATTTTTAATGCAATAGTCTCGCCAAAAGAAGTCGTGTTCTTTACTTTTACATCTTGTTCATTTTCAGTAATATCAAGCTGGATTTTAAGATCGGGCGTTTCAAAAGGATTAATGATTGCCATAAACTTTACATTCGATGCTGTTTTTAAAAATAATGAAGATCCGGTGAATTCTTCCGTAAGTTCCTTCACGATCTGCATCATACAAACTCCCGGTGTTACAGGATTTCCCGGAAAATGTCCCTTAAAAATATCGTGATCTTTATTCAGGGAAATCTGAGCGGTAAAGCTTCCGTTTTCCGTCTTTTCGTAGGATTGTAACGTATAAAAGTCTGTAAGTATTGTCTGCATGATGTATTCTGTTTCAGTTGTTTGAAATCTTTTTCTGAATTTTAAAATTTCAAAAAAATTAATATTTAAACCTTCGCGAAGATATGTTTTTTTGAAAGGAAAAGAAAATGGTTTTGGTCATCAACATCAATTCTATTTCTTAAAATGGAACGTGTAATAACCGCCAATCTGAAAAACCATATTGGAATTGGAAAACAGGAAGGAGGAATTTTCGTGACCCAGCATTGATGCAAAACCTTTTTTAATTCTTACTTCAACCCCCAGATTTTTAAAAATATCATAACCAAGCCCCCCCGAAAAACCAAGATCGAGTCCGGAATTGTTTTCGCCGACAGCCAGATCCAGAAACGGACCGGCAAAAACACTGAAATTTTTGATATAAATTTTGTTTGTAAGCTGTACTCCGATAAAGTTGTAATGCAGTCTTTTTTCCGGAAGAACTCCGTTTTCTGTAGTGTACTGTAAATTGGTTCCCTGTCTGGAATAGTTAACTTCCGGTTGCAAAGCATAACGTTCTGTAAATCTAATGTTTCCCTGTAATCCAATATAAAAATCGGTTACCGTTTTCAGACTTGTGTGAAGTACTTTTTCCGGGTTTTCATCTTCATGGAGATAAAAGGTTTCATTGCTTCGGTTCGTAAGATTGGCAAAATTTATTCCCGCTCTTATTCCGGGATTGAAAGTAACCTGAGCTGATAAAAATCCGGAGATCAGAACCAGCAAGGCAAAAATCTTTGTTTTCATGTAAGGTTATTGGTTTTCGGTGATCTGGAATAGTTTTATATTGATTTTAAAATCTTTATGTTGTAAATTAAGACTGTCTGCAAACGTATTTTTCTTTGCATCAAATGTAAAATCGATCTTTTCCTTCTTGTTTTTCGTGTAAACGATTTGTTTTAACAGATTATTTTCTTTGTTAAAGAATAAATAATACCCTTTTTTGTCCATTTTAGAAAGATAAATTTTTGAATTTTCGTTTTCAAAACTTTCTGTTACCGGATATTTCTGCTTCAGAAGCTGCTGAAAATCATTCCTCAAAAAATTAATTACGATTTTCTTATCCAGATCCGGAAGAACATAATTAAGCTTAAAATCATCCTCAGAAATCTCAAAATCAATCAGTTTATTCCCAAAATCAGAAGTCAGAACCACACGATGTGTTGTTTCGCTGATTTTTTTGATAATTAAAATTCCGCTCACATGATTTTTATAAATATCCATCTGACATTTATACACATAATCTTCTTTGGATGAAAAATATAAATTTTCCACCGTTTTTTCAGAAGACGGAATCGGTTTTGCATCAGTAAGCCTGTATGTTTTGCACGAAGCAAAAATGATGAAAATCAGACTATAAGCTAAATTCCGAAGCTGCAACAGGCGCATTGATCTTGGTGTTTTTGAAAACAATATTCGTGGTATCTCCGGAAGCTTCCGTCATATTAACCTGTGAAACCGTAGATTGATTTTTCGGAAAATGCAGCTCGATCTGCTTGATATATTTTAAAAGCTGAGCAGATTTCGGAGTAAATTTGGCGATATTCGAAGTCGCGTTCTTCAGGTAAGAAACTGAGAATTCCTGATCGCTAAACATCTGTCCGTTTGAGCTTCCGACAATAAGTTTGTTGATTTTTTCAAATGTTTTGCTTTTTGCATCCACTGAAGATTTTTTACCCTGATCATTAATCAATATTTTGTTGTCTTTAAAAACAATGCTGTATTGATAGGGTTTTGTATATTTCCATGCAAGCATATTCGGCGTTTTCAGAGACATTCTTCCGTAGGTGACAATGTTTTTATCCAAAAAATCCATCTTTTTTGTTTGGGTAAAATCTGCTTGTAACGTTTTTATTTCTTTGGTTTCCGATGAAACTTTAGTTACAAATGCTTTCGCTTCCATTGATGACATTGCCGTGTTTTGAGCAAAGACAAAAGTCGAAATTAACAAAAGAGTGCTTAAAGCTATATTTTTAGTCATTGTTTAACGTCTTTAAATTTAACCACAAGGATGACAAGGGTTTCACAAAGGAGACTATTAAAGAATATTTATTAATAATTTTTGTCTTCCTGGTGAAATCCTTTTGGACTTAGTGGTTTTCAAATTTATCAATTTTAAAAGTTGAATAATTTTTCTGTTTCAAAAATACTAATAAATCCTCCAAAACATTGTACGTTTTTTGTGAAGTATCGTGAAGAAGTACAATGCTTCCTTTTTTTAAATTTTTCGTTACTTTCTGGTATATTTTTTTTTCATCTTCCGTAATCGTATCAAGAGAACGGACGTTCCATCCGATGCTTTTTTTGCCGGTTTTTTTGATGGCTTTGGCAATATTCGGATTGGTCACTCCGAAAGGCGGTCTGTACAAATTCGTCTTTATATTTGCGGTGTTCAGCATGACTTCATCACATTTTTCAATTTCTTCCGTCATTTTTGATGTCGATAAAAAACCGGTGTTGTTGGAGTGCGATAAAGTATGATTTCCAACGGTATGACCTTCCGCAATGATTCGTTGAAAAGTTTCAGGATATTTTTCAATCTGTTTTCCGATACAGAAAAAGGTTGCTTTTACCTCGTTTTCTTTTAAAAGATCTAAAAATTTTGGGGTGAATTCAGTCGGACCGTCATCAAAAGTCAGCGCTACTTCTCTGATTTTCGTTCTTTTATGGGTAATGCTGTTGACAAAATATCCCAGTTCAATATCGAAAGAACCCCAGATTACAAGGGCAGAAAACAGCAAAAAACAAAACAGATACACCCAAAAACTTCCTTGAAACGCAAAAATAAAAACGTTGCAGAAAAGATAAAATAGGATAAATAAATAATGTTTCATCTTTTATTGTTTTTGAATTGTTGGTTTAAAATATTCACAATCTGTATCCATGCTGTCATTCTGAATGAAGCTAAGCGGAATGAAGAGCTTTAACTCTAAACCTCCCAGGTTTTTAAAACCTGGGAGGTTTTAATTTTAAGCTTTCCCCAACGAAACCAAGCTATGTTTATTTCCTCTTCAATACTTGTAAAGCAATATTTGTTCTACTTTATTTTTTAAGTTCTAAACCTCACAGGTTTTAAAAACCTGTGAGGTTTTAATTTTATGCTTTCCCAACAAAATCAGACAGCGATTATTTTCTTTTAAATACTTGTAAAGCAAGATTTGTTCTACTTTTTTAAGTTCCAAACCTCACAGGTTTTAAAAACCTGTGAGGTTTTAATTTTAAGCTTTCCCCAACAAAACCAGACTGTGATCATTTCCTCCTAAATGATTGTAAAGCAGAATATTTTTAATTTCTTCTTGTTTAAGATCGTTAATCATCATCACTTCCGGAATCTCCTGATTTTTAAGAATATGACAAGCCATAAACGTCGAAAAACTACTCGCCGTATTAAATTCTCCGCTTAAATGTTTGTAATACAGCAAAGCCGAATTTTCAAACAGACCCATTGCATTTTTATAATAAATATCCGATTCTGAATCTCCGCTGAAACCTAAAATAACCGCATCGATATCATTATTCGTTAAATTATTTTTAGCCAGAAAATCTTCAATAAACTGCTGAGTTTCTTCTAAATCTAATTTGTTAGTGATCTGAATATCCGTTAATTGAGCATAAGAGCTTTCTGTTTTTTCCTTTCCTAAGACAAAAAAACTGGCACCTTCTCCCCAAATGACACCTTCTGTTTCAGAATTCAGAAAATCAACGGGAAGATTTTCTTCTTTTTTAATGGTTTTGTTTAATTTGTACAGTTCCATTACTCTTTCGGTCTGTTCGTCGGTGGAACCCACCAAAACGTTTTCAGCTTCACCATCATTGATTTGTAATTTTCCATCCAAAAATGAAAATTCCAGAGATGAGGAAGTATTCACATAGGTGAAATTGTACGCATGACACTGCAATCCTAGAGCGATTTGTCCTGCAACTGTATTATGAGTAGACTGAATAAAATAAGTCGGAGTCAGAAACTCTTCATGATTATCCAGAACATTTTTCAGAAACTTTTCCGAATCCTGAGAACAGCCCATTCCGGTTCCTGTGATGATCGCATCTGGGTTTTCAATTCCTGCTTCTTTTAAAGCGTATTGAGAAGCTACGGAACTCATTTTTACCGTTTTAGACATTCTTCTGCTTGCTGCTGGCGGAATGAATTCCTTGTAATTGGGTTCAATAGCTTTTAAAACCTGAATTGAATTTTCAGGCTTGAGATTCCGGAAAAAATTTTCATTTAAAGTGTCCTGAGCTGAAATACAGGCTGCACTGTTGATGTAAACGGCACTCATGATTTTGAGAAAATTAAAGTGGAACAATTTCCTCCAAAACCAAACGAATTGGAAAGAACGTGATTGATGTTTTTCTCTTTAAGCTCCGTTACAGGCGTTAAATCAAACTCTGCCATTTTTGTTTTAAAGTTCAGATTCGGGAAAATGATATTATTTTGAATCGCCAAAAGAGAATACACGGCTTCAATTCCTGCCGCCGCAGCGAGCGTATGACCGGTAAACGCTTTTGTAGAACTGAATTCCGGAACATTGTTTTCCCCGAAAATCCGGATCATCGCAATTCCTTCCGATAAATCGTTATTGGGCGTTGCCGTTCCGTGAACGTTGATGTAATCGATGTTTTCTTTATCTAAGCCCGAAACTTTTAATGCCTTTTCCATCGCTAAATAAGCTCCCTGTCCGTTTTCCGAAGAAGCAGTTTGGTGATGTGCATCATTGGCATTTCCGTATCCTGAAAGATATCCTAAGATTTTTTTATTTTCTTTTTTTACGACTTCATCCGATTCCAGAACGATAAAAGCGGCAGCTTCACCCAGATTCAGACCTTTTCTGTCGTTGTCGAAAGGCGTATTGTAAGAATCTGTAAGAATCATCAACGTATTGAAACCGTTCAAAGTAAATTTTGAAAGAGAATCTGTTCCGCCGACAATTACACGGTCTAAAACGCCGTTTTTAATCAGTTTTGCCCCCATCATAATAGCGTTTGCTGCCGATGAGCAGGCTGTACTGATGGTGGAAATCATACCTTTTAATCCAAGATAATCTGCAATTAGGAAGGATGAATTTCCTGCGTCGTGTGAGTCAATGTATTTTTGCTTTTCAGGAAAATCTTCGTAGGAATAGAAATATTTTTCGGTAACATCCATTCCGCCAACACTGGTTGAAGAAATCAGTCCCGTTTTATATTCATTAATATCCGAAATTCCGGCACTTTCTACGGCTTCTTTCGCAGCCATCATCCCCAAAAGAGCGGTTCTCGTTGCATGATGATCTTCCTGAAGCTGAAGTTTTGCGGCAAGTTCCTTATTAGACAATTTGATTTCGCCTGTTTTGATATTTCCTTTATGGCGCGTTTCAAACAAAGTAATGTCTGAAATACCGTGCTTTCCGGAAGTCAGCGAACTCAGATTTTCCTCTACATTGTTTCCAATGGCGGAAATGATGCCCATTCCTGTTATGGCAATTTTTTGACCCATCTTTACAAAATGTATCAATGTATCAGTTTAACAGCATAACAATATTGGTACATTGCTAAATTGATACATTGTTAGATTGAATTATTTTGTTCTGTTTTCTTCAATGAATTTTGCCATGGTTTCGATGGACGTAAAAATCTCCTTTCCTTTTTTCGGATCGGCTAATTTTATTCCGTATTCTTTATCCAAAAGCACGATCAGCTCCAGAGCGTCAATAGAATCCAAACCAAGACCTCCTCCAAATAAAGGATCTGTGTCTTTGATTTCTTCTACTGCAACGTCTTCTAAATTAAGAACTTCGATGATTTTGTGTTTTAATTCTTCTCTTAAGTTTTCCATAAAATTAATTTGAAAATATGTTAATGAGACAATTTGAAAATGTATTAAATGTTATGCCTTATTGATATGATTTTACATTTTCAAATCAGCACATTTTCAAATTATCAAATTTATAATGTCAGCAAATATACAAAAGCTTTGTAACTTTCCTGATATAGTTCTACCCAGCCGCACAATACTTTATCTGCCTTTCCTGACTCTAAAAGCTGTGCTGAATAATTGTTTAAAAATTCTTCATCCAATTCATCCAAAACAAAAAACGCATTTTCGGTCTGCATTTTGTGTCTGATGCTGATTTCGCCCACGCAGATATTCGGTAAAGTATACACAAAAACCGCAGGACTCGGAAAGTAGTTTTCCTGAGAATTGATGCTTTCCTGATATTTGAAATCTGTGTCTAAACTTGATGATCTGTTCGCAAAAACCAAAGCCGTTCTGCTGTGATCTTCATCTTTTAAAATCATTTCAGAAACAAGAAATGCGAGTTTGCTTAAGTTATCCATTTTATGAAATTTCGGATAATTCAGCGCTAAACTTTTATAAGCTTCTTTCGCAAAGTCTGAAAAATTTTCAGTTTGGGTTTCAAAAATAACCTCGTTGTTGAGAACTATTTTTGAATTTTCTATAGTGCAGATGTCTGTTTTCTTCATGAGTAAGTTTCAAAAAGATTAGGGCTTTTTTGTTGGATTTTGATGGGTATTGAAAACAGCAAAAACAATAATATTATCCCCGATAATTTGATAAATGATCACATAAGGAAACTTCTGAATGTAAGCCTCACGCAAGTTTCCTTTTTTTAAGGGAAAGTGAAATGGATGATTTTGAATTCTTAAAAAATAAGATTCAACTTTTTGTATAAATTTTTCACCAAGTCCGGTCTGTTGATTTTCGTACCAAAGAGTTGCTTCTAACAAATCATTTTCAGCATTCGGAGATAAAGAAAAGTGGTAAATCATAATTTTTTCATCAATCTTTCTTTCAACTCTTCCCAGCTCGATGTTTTTACTTCTCCTTTCATATATTTTTCACGTTCTTCTTCAATCCGATCATAAATATAATCAGGAACTTGCGGATAATCTAAAGATTCTAATTCTTGATCTCCCTCTTCAGCATCAATAATTCCTTTGAAAATGCGCAAAATTCTTTCATCTGCAATATCAATGAATTCGTGAATTCTTTTTCTGATGTCTACTGTAGATTCCATTTCCTAAAACTTTAATTTTATAAAATTACAAAATTATTTCTAGCATTTTTCCAAAACAATCGCGGCATTGCATCCTCCAAAACCGGAAGCTGTTTTCAGAATATATTTAATTTCTGCGGATTGGTTTTCTCTGATAATATTCAAAGGTTGGGAAGTTCCTGTTTCTTTAAAGTTTTTAGAGGGAATTAAAGTTTTATTCAAAGCACTTTCCATGGAAATGATACTTTCCAGCAATCCCGATGCGCCCAAACAGTGCCCATAATACGCTTTTAAACTGTTTAGAGGGATATTTTGTAAATTCATTCTGTTGAAAGCAATGGCTTCCATTTCATCGTTATAGATCGTCGCCGTTCCGTGTGCAGAGATGAAGTCTATTTTTTCTGCTGAAAGCTGAGCTTCTGTCATTGCGTTGTTGATGCTTGCAAATAATCCGTCTCCTGTTCTCGAAGGTCCGGAAATATGGTTTGCATCATTGATGGCAGAATCTCCCAGAATTTTAAAACTAAAATTTTCGTTTTCATCCGGTGTTGAAGTAATGTATACTGCCGCTGCCGCTTCGCCGATATTGATTCCGTCACGGTTTTTATCGTAAGGCTTACAAATCTCGGTTCCGATTGCCTGAAAAGAATTGAACCCTGAAATCACAAATTCTGAAATTTCGTCTCCGGCAACAACAAAAGCATCTTTATATTTTCCTGCCAAAATCATATTTTTGGCAACACTTATTGCCATTACTCCCGAAACACAGGCGTTGGAAACCACAATGGGCTTTGTTTGAAATCCGAAAAAATCAGCCAGTTTTTGTGCTAAATTGGAAAGAAAAACGCTTTCCGGTAATGTTTCCTGATTTTTTAATAAGCTGATATTTCCTTTTGTGGTAGATAAAATAAAAGCGGTTTCTTCTGAAATCGGGTGTCTTTCAACCAAAGGTTTTAAACTCAGCAAAAACATTTTTTCAAGCCTTGTAAAGTTCACGTTGTCACTGGCTAAATGCCGAATCACGGATTTGTATGTGGAGTCGAAGAATCTGTTAAATTCTTCATCTAATTTTTCAGAATCAATCATCGAAGCATAAAAAGGCTCCTGATTTTCGATGATTTTATGTAAACCTACACCGGATTTTCCTTCAACAAGAGCATTCCAGTTTGAAGAAACATCAAAACCCAAAGGTGTGATGCAGTTGTAGTCTGTAATGTAAACTTCTTTCTTCATCAGAGTCCCATTTTATCTTTCCATTCCTGAAAAAACTCAGGATTATACAGGCATAAATTGTTGTCAGAATCCAGAAAAACCTGAATGGTTTCCCCTGAACAGACCAATTTATCTTCTTCGTTAAAAAGCTCGTATTTATAAATCAATTTCGCAGAATTTGAATTGACGAAAGTTGTGACAATCCTGAACGTTTCGCCATATTTTAAAGGCAGAAAATGTTCGCAGGTGCTTTTTACAATCGGAGTTACAAATCCTGCTTTTTGGATATCAAGATAAGTCAAACCGTGCTGTCTTCCAAAAGCTTCTCTTCCGTCCTCGAAATAAACAATATAATGTCCGTGCCACACAATTCCCAAAGGATCTGTTTCGTTGAATCTTACTCGGACTTGTTCTGTACAAGTTAAATTTTCTTTAGACTGCATTTTGTTTTCTTTTTTTACCACAAAGGTCACAAAGGTTTTCACAAGGTTCACAAAATAATTTCTTTTTCTCTCTGAAAAACTTATGTTTTTCGTGGTTAGTAAACTTCTAAGAACACAAAGTTATATACAATGTTCACAATGAATATTCTAAATTTTATATCGTTCCGTTGATTAATCTTTTAACCCCATTTTTAAATAAAACCGAGTTAAAATTAATTAATAACCCCAATTTACAATTGCTTAATTTTAAATACGTTAAAACTTGAGCAATATGAATTTCATTTAATGATTCTACGGATTTTATTTCAACAACAACTTTTCTCTCAACCAATAAATCAATCCTATAACCAATGTCAAGTTTTATGTCATCATAAATTAGTGGCATTGGTTTCTGTTTTTCTATCAGTAATCCGGATTTCTGTAACTCATAGTACAGACATTCTTCGTATGCGCTTTCTAAAAGTCCGGCTCCAAGTCGGCGATGAACTTTTAATCCTGCATCAAAGATAACTTTTGAAACTTCATTTTCATTCATATCATTTTGTGTTTTATAATTATTTTTACCACAAAGGTCACAATAGTTTCCACAAGGGACACAAAATAAATGCCTGAGCTCTTTGTGAAGAACTTTGTGCTCTTAGTGGTTAATCTTAAACAGCATTTTGTTTTCTTTCATAAAATAATGAAATCGCGACCATTGCTACATAAAATAAAAAAATCTAATTTTCATTCATATCATTTTGTGCTTTATAATTATTTTTACCACAAAGGTCGCAATAGGTTCCACAAGGGACATACAATAAATGCTTGAGCTCTTTGTGAAAAACTTTGAGCTCTTAGTGGTTAACCCTAAACAGCATTTTGTTTTCTTTCGTAGAATAATGAAATTGCGACCATTGCTATATAAAATAAAAACAGGAAAATGATTTCTTTTGCTATTCCTCCGATTCCGCTGTTTCTTAAAATAATATCATAATAAGCATTCAACCCCCAGTTCATAGGAGAGAATTTGGCGATGGCTTGCATAAATTCGGGCATTAAAAATACAGGAACCCAGATTCCGCCGACTGCCGCCAAAACCACCACCGAAGTCGCACCAAACGGAGCAGACTGTTCCTGCGTATTGGCTACCGTTCCTAAAAGTACACCAAATCCGATGGCTGCCAAACCTGCAAAAATGGTGACGACAATAAGCGGAAACATTTTTCCGGTAACATCAAACTGCGGAAGATCCATGTAAGGAAAAAGATAAATTCCCACCGCAACCATCAGCAAAAACTGGATCACACAGATGATGAGATAGGTAAATGTTTTTCCTAAAATATGAACGAAATAGGGAGTCGGGCTGATTCTCGCTCTTACGCTTGTTCCCTGACTTTTTTCTTTTACAAGGTTAATAGATAAAGGAACGACAATGAAGAATATCGCAAACAGCGCCCAAGCCGGAACGTTATGCTGAACGGAATTCGGCATGATGTCTGTTTTTCCTTTTTTCGGAGTGATTTCTTTAAAACTGATTAAATTTTTAGTTTTTCCGAGATCTTCCGTAGTTCCCAACTGATCCTGAAAGGCTTTGTAGATTTTTTTGTTCTCAATCTCAAAAACCATTTTGTTGACGGCAGTCATCACATTGTTTTTGAACCCGATATTGGTTGCCGGATCAAAATACAGATGAATATCATCAGATTTAACGGGACTTTCCTTCACAGATGGCGAGTCATTTTCAAGCCCAAATGAACTGACAATGGCCTGAACTTTAGATTCTACATTGGAATTGATGTTCTTTGTTAAATTTTTCGGAATAACAATCGCCATCTGATAATCTCCTCCGAAAACCGCTTTTTCAGCAGATTTTTCCGTAAAATTGGTAAGAAGTTCGAACGTTTTACCATTTTCGAATTCTTTTTTGATGTTTTGTGAAATCTCAGATTTGTCGTTATCAATAAAAATAATCGGAATTTTTGTGCCTTCCAGATTTTTAAAGGTAGAATCCTGAATTAAAGTAATGGTAATAATCAACAGCAAAGGCATCACAAAAATGATGACAATTCCTCCGATATCTCTTTTCAGCAAAAGAATCTCCTTAATGAAACTCCGCCACAATTTATACAACAACATCTCGTAATTCTTTTCCGGTTAATGATATAAAAACGTCTTCTAAATTTTCCGCATTGGAAACCTTACTGATTAATTCTTCAGGTGTTCCGACAGCATGGATTTTACCATGATCGATGATGGCGATTTTGGTACAGAATTCTTCCGCTTCAGAAAGGTGATGGGAAGTGTAGATGATGCACGTTCCTTTTTTATTTAAATCCAAAAGATAATCGATAATCGCTTTTTTAGACTGAACATCCACACCAACGGTCGGTTCATCCAGAAATAAAACTTTCGGGTTATGAAGAGTTCCTGCAATCAGATTACAGCGGCGTTTCATTCCTCCGGAAAACTGTTCCACTTTTTTGTCTGCAAATTTCGACAAACCCATGATTTCCAGAGATTCAGTGATCGAATTCTTTAAATTTTTGTGACTCAATCCGTAAAGGCTTCCGAAAAACATTAAATTTTCTCTTGCCGTTAAAGTCGGGTACAAAGCATATTCCTGCGGAACGATCCCGATGATTTGTCTTAATTTGAAACCGTTCTTCTGTGGCGAAAGTCCGTCAATTGTAAAATGTCCGGAAGTCGGTTTTATCAATCCGGAAAGCATGGAAATTAATGTTGTCTTTCCTGCGCCGTTGGGTCCGAGAATTCCGTAGATTTCGTTTTTGGCAATACTCAGCGAAATATTGTTTACAGAAAAGTCTTCTGCATTTTTATATTTTTTGTAGAGATTTTTTATTTCTATGATGAAATTTGACATTTTTTGTTTTGGAATAATTAATAATTAGAATTATAATCTAAATTTTTTCAAGTTGCTTATAATAAACTTTAGCAATAAAATTACTCCGTTAATTTAAACACAATTAATTTTGCATCAATTAAATTTGCTGGATTATTTGGGTCTTTAACCTGCACATTTTTTATAGTCAAATTTGGATTTCCTAAAGTTTCTACTTTAGTCTTACTTTCAGAAGGAAAACTCTCATATTTTGCATTTGGAATAATAGCCACTAATTCAAAAATATTTGAAGATGGTGTATACAAATAATTGAAAACTCGTCTTGGATTTTGAATTTGCCACATTCCTCGGATTCTCAGGTTAGTAATTCCTAAGGGGTCAACACGATTTACTCGTCCTAATTCATTTGTTTCAGCAAGTTCAACATTCGGAATTTCGTTAATTCCTTCTGTGATTTTTTGTTTGATTATTTGATATGTCTCATGATTTGCGGCATAAATATTTCCGTAAACCATCCATAATGATTTTATGCTGTCGTCAGTTGTATGTCCAATACAGTATATCAAATCCTTTTCTGTCCAATCTTCACAAGTTCTGCAAGATTGGGTAATTAATTTACTAATTGATTGAACGGTGGATTTAGGATATGAGCTATTCAAAGCCAAATCAGAATTTGCAGTTTGTGTTTTCTTAACTTCAATAGCATCTCCGCCTTTTATCATTATATCTGGTGGATGATTTTGATTGCCTAACCAAGAAAATTCTTCGCTGTATCTCCGCATTTTTTCTAACTCATCTTCGTTTTGAATAGTGTTTACAAAAGCATCTTTTACAAAAGTTTCCAATGCTTCCCCGATATTATTTACTCTATTTCTTGCAGAATAAAGGCTTCTAATGGTATAAATAGGATTTTGAGCAATATTTACAATGGCTTCTAAAATATTTGTCATACCGTAACTAATTCATTTGTGTTAATTTCCTTTTGATTTTGGATTTGATTTCTCAAAATTTGTTGTTTAATTGTGTTAGCTAAAAAATGAGCCAAATTAACAGGTACCGCATTTCCAATCATTTTATAACCTGCAGAAACATTATCATAATAAAAGATAAAATCATCTGGAAAAGTTTGAACTCTAGCACATTCTCTAACACTTAATCTTCTGTACAAATGTTCTTGTCCGGGAACAAAAACTCTAATGTTTTGCTCAATAAATTTCATTTTTGGAGCTTGAGGATGAATAGGAGCATGTCTTCCTCCGGCCTGAATTGTAAAAGATTGTTCATCCCAACTTCTCACACGATTTCTTGACATGAAAATGGTAGAAAATCCACCCGTCATATATTCATGATTTGGAATTGCACAATGATTTCCGTTGGTTTTATTATTTGTTTTTGCAGGCAAAACATTTTCTTTCAAATCAGAAATTGCATTTTGCAAAGTTAATTTTGGGAAATTTGGTTTTTGAAATTCATATTTAAAGCCTAAATCTTTTCGAATTCCTACAAAAATCACACGTTTTCTATCTTGTGGGACATTATAATCACAGGCATTTAACATTTCAAAAGAAAGTTCATATCCAATTCCTGCATTTCTAAACATTTCTTTAATATTTTCTAAAGCAGATGAATGTCGACCAAGCAACATTCCACTTACGTTTTCGGCAAGAAAAAATTTAGGCTGTTTTGCTTCTAAAATTCTTATAAAATCAAAAAATAATTGTCCTCTTTTATCGTTAATCCCTTTCATTGCACCAGCTTCACTCCAGCTTTGACAAGGTGGTCCTCCGATAATTCCGTCACATTCAGGAACTTCATCAGAAGGAACGTTTACGATGCTTCTCTTATCTAAAACCGTGTGAGGATGATTTTTCTGGTAAGTTTCCCAAATTTCTTTGTCATATTCATTTGCCCAGATAACATTAAATCCAGCTTTTTGAAATCCAAGATCAAGCCCACCTGCGCCTGCAAAAAATGATACTATATTCATGATAATGTTGATTTTTTAGATTTTAAATAAGCTATTTTTTCTTCGGCTAAAGCTAAAGTCTGCTCATCGCAATTATTTTCATATATTTTTTTAGCAATCAAATCACTAAAATATTCTGTTCTCAATTTCAAAATATCTAAATTAAATACTTCCGCCAATAAGATTAGTCTTTTTTGGTCAAATTCACGTTTATTATTTTCAATTTTGCTGAGATTGGCGGAATCTAAATCTAATTTAGCAGCCAATTGAGTAAGCGTAAGACAATTTTCGGTTCTTAACCCCTTTATGTATTCTCCAAATGTTTCTCTCATTAGACTTGTCATTTATTGACAAATTTAATTTTTATTTTTGAAATGGAAAAAAATTATATTAAATAAGTTAATCAGCTAGCTTTGAAATGGAAAATTTATATTGCTTTTCTCAGTTTTTTATAAAAAGCTTCTTCCAGATCGGCAATGTGAAGCATTGATTTTGATAATTGGTTATAAATATCGCTCTTGGAGTTCCTGTTTTTGTACACTCTTGCAATATCTACCGCGAAGTCTCTCCACAGATCACCAATTGCCGTAATTTCTTTAGAAAGTTCTCTTAATTCATCATTTTTAAGAATAACGGCTGCTTCCTGCAAAAATGCACCGTAAATAAATCTGAATCCGCCACCACCAGTTCCGATTTCTTCCTGCATTCTGATCAGTTGTCCCAGATAGTGATTGGTGGTTTTCGTTCCTTTTTTGGTCGCCCATTTCGGGATGCTTTTTGCTACCCATCTCATGGCTTTTACACCAATGATTGGAACCGGAGCCAACATATTTTTACAGGTATCTTTTATTCCTTTTTTTATCGCCTCTTCCAGATTTACATGATCCGGAATGTGAGTAGGGTAGTACATATGACCTTTCGGCGGAAGCGCTCCTTTGGCGTATCTCACTTTTTCCAGCTCGGCTTCAGTAAGGGTTGTGGTGTAATCCATCACAGGATCGCTGATCAGGAATTTTCCATCTTCTTTTCCGTAAACAACGAGATTGTGAGCGTTAAAATGGAATTTATATTCTTCGGGAAAATAAGTAAGGTTAAAAACGCCGACCTGCAAACCTGTCGGAATATTATTATTGAGGTTTCTTTCCAAAGCTTTTTGTGCTTCGGCAGGATTGGAAAATTTTTCTCTTTTGATTTTAATTCCCAGTCTTTTTGCGGCTTTGCTGAAAATGGCTCCCGGCATCGGACGATAGCTGAAACCCGGTGCAAAATTAACTTTCAGGAAAGGTAAATACACGAAAAATAATCCGGAACCGATTCCGAAGATCATAGGCTCACTGAGCTTCAGTCCTTTATTCAATAATAAATTGGAGGCAACACCGTTTTCGCAATGGGCAGTCTGGTGATGTTCAAAATTAAGTTCCATTCGTCTCTTCTCTTTTTATCGCGGGAAATAATGTATGTTTCATACTGTAGAGATTCTTCCTTTATCAGAATGACAAGCTGAGTAGCTCTCTACTTTAAACGAATTATTTAACCCTTGAAGTTTTTTAATTCATCCACCGAAATACCGAAAGCATCGGCATATTTTTTCAGTACGGAATCGCTTAGTGTTTTAAATATTTTTGGTTTTCCATGTCTTTTCACGCGCCACTGCCACATTCCAACATAGGCTGCAAGAACCTGCATATCCATTTTATTCAGCTCCATGAAATAGACAATCGGGCTTGCTGTATTGTTAGCAACATTTTGTCTTGCTTCTTCAATTCTTTCATTAATTAAAGCCAAAGATTCGTCCAAAGCAGCTTTTTTAGCTTCCCAGCCGGTGCTGTTTGCGGTGGTGTAGTTGTTATTTTCATCTGTAACGTACAAAACCTCAGTCATATTCGCTGACTTTAAGTTGCTTTCGTCTTGTGGAAGGTCTTGTTTTTTCATCTGAAATTAATATTGAAAGATGGTTTGAATGAGTTCGCTAAGATAATAAAAATGTGCAACATCGTATTATTGTGTTTTCGGATGTTTTTAAGAAGGATGTCAGGTTTTTTCTTTTGAAAAATAGTACCCAAAATGGTTATTTCCGAGTGTTGTTTTTGAATTTACATTTGTTATGATCTTTAAATAAAATTAATAACTATAAATTCTTTTGATCATGATTAAAAATTATTTCCAAAGAGAAATCGAGATTTCAGGAACACAGTCAAGAGGAGCTGCGAATTCCTCCAAAGAAGTATCAAAAATACAAAGCTGGCTAAACCTTTATGCTTTTTTAAATTCTTCAAAGGGAACTTCAACTGGGATTGATGGTGACTTCGGACCGGCTACAGAAAAAGCGGTGAAGAATTACCAAAAAGCAAACGGACTTCCTGAAGATGGTATTGTAACCCAAGAGCTTTTCCGGAGAATGGCAGATCCTATGATTAAAGCTTTTACCCAGCGTGTTGTGGGAACGGGATTAAGGGAATTGATGGTGAATGCCGCAAAACATCACCTTGTTGCCGGAGCACGGGAACTTACCATAAAAGGGGAAGGAAACAGAGGTCCTTGGGTGAGAGCTTATATGGATGGGAGCGAGGGAAAGAAACAGCTTTGGTGTATGGGATTTGTGCAGACGATTTTAGATCAGGCAACAAGTCAGATAGGAGGCAATTTTACCAGTATCGTGAAAAGAAGCTTCAGTTGCGATACGGTAGCTGGAGAAGCGCAGAACAGAGGTAATTTTATTGGCTGTACTTTGGTTAGAAATCGTGAATATCTTGTTCAGCCGGGTGATATTTTTCTTTTGCAGAGCAGTACAAACAGCCACGACTGGGTTCATACTGGAATTGTTGTTGAAAGTAACGGAGATGTTTTTGAAACCATAGAAGGGAATACCAATGCAGACGGAAGCGAAAATGGATACGGTGTTTTACGCAGAACCAGAAATTTTATGAAATCTAAACTGGATATCATCAAAATTGATTAATCAGGAGAGGGATTAAAAACAAAGAAGCTGATCTTTTGGAACAGCTTCTTTGTTTATTTATGATTTCACTTCCTGAATAAATAGAGTAATTTCCGCTCTTATCAGCAGTTCATCATCATTGAATGTCTCACAAAAAATCTGACAGATATTTTCAAACTGCGAAACCAATGAGGCTTTTGAAATGATTTTGTTGCCGACTTTGGGCAAAGTAAATATTTCAATTTTTTTTATGTTGGTAATGAAGCCAATTACTTTTGTTTCTGTTTCCGGATTTTCAAAAAAGCTCTGCCCTAAAATTGAGGAGCAGGTTTGAGCTGCATTTTCTATGAGTCCAGCTTCAACGAATACATTATCGTGAACAAAAATATTGTCTTCTTTTATTTCAAAGGAAGTAATCACTTTTTCTTTCGTCAATTCCAGAATATAATCTGTCATCAGCATCGGTTCGCGATGCGGGAGAAAGTTGTGGATATTGATGATGTTTTCTTCCTTAATTTTCATTGGAATTTCAATTTTATTTTATCAGACCTCATAGGTTTCAAAAACCTATGAGGTCTATCTAAGTATAAATTACATTACAACCGTTTTCATTTGAGATTTTGCAATAACCTCATCGTTGATCTTTGTTACAATATCGACTAAAGTTACCCCCATCATTTCGTTAATGATAGATACTTCTGAGGTTAGTTTGTCTCCCAATTTCGGTAACTGTATGGCTTCAAAAGTTTTGATAGCACCAATGTAACCTGTCGGAGCTTCTTTTCCTAATAAATAATACTTGTAGCCGGTGTGTAAAGCCACACTCTGCGCCTGATGTTCTATCAAACCTGAAGCCTGAAAAATGCCGTTCTGAACAAAAATATTGTCTTCTTTAATTTCAAAACCTGAAATCAGGTCGCTTTCTGAATATTCTGAAATGCTGTTGACCATCACAAAAGGAAATCGCTGCGGAATTAAGCTTTCCACAAAGTCCTGATCGGAGGTTGGTAGTCTGTTTTCCATTAGCAAACCGTTAGCAAAGCACAGGAATAAGCAAATCTTCCACTTTCAGGAACACAAAGAAGTACTTTTTCTCCTTTTTTCAGCTTTCCGGAATTCATTATTTCTTCCAAAGCTACAAAAATAGAACCTGCACCGATATTTCCAACTTCAGAAAGATTGTAATACCATTTTTCCCAAGGGAAATCCAGTCCTACATTGGCAAATTCTTCTTTAAGCCCTTCTTTAAAATAGCCTGAAGAAATATGCGCCAAAACATGGTCGACTGATTCCGGATCAAGTTCATGCTTATCAAAAGATGATCTTAAACTTTCAGCACCTTTTACCAGAATATATTTATCTAAAATTTTCGTGTCCTGTTTCAATGCAAAAATAGACTGTTTCAGCCATTCGTCGGACGGATAATCTGCCCACGATTTCAGGCTTCCGTCTTCCTGCTTTTCACAACCTGCATACATACAGGCTTCGATCTCGTGTGCGTAAGAATAGAAATCAATCCATTCTACTTTAAGATTTATTGCGTTTTCTCTCGGTTTATTTTCAAGTAAAAAAGCTCCGGCTCCGTCGGAAAGCATCCATCTTAAAAATTCTCTTTTGAAAGCAATGATGGGTCTTTCTTCCAGCAAAACCAGATTTTCTGCTTCATGGTTGAATTTATCCGCCGTCATCCAAGCCGACATTCTTTCGGAACCTGCGCAGACTGCTTTATCCTGAACTCCAGCTTTTACAGAAAGAAACCCGTAGTTCAAAGCATTCATTCCGGAGTTGCACAATCCGGTTGCGGTATTTATTTCGATAGATTTTCCGATGTTCAGTTCGCCATGTACCATGGATGCGTGAGAAGGCTGAATCTGATCCGGAGAAGTTGTTCCCACGGATAATAATTTCATGTCTTCCTTTTTGAAATTTTCGTCAAAAAGTCCTTCAATTGCCTTGGCTGTGATCTGAGCATTGGTATGTGTAGGATTTCCTTCTTTATCTAAAGCATAATATCTTGTCGTAATTTTATTATTTCTTAAGATCAGAGCTTTTGCTTTAGATTTTGCACCGTTTATATAACCAAGATACGTTTCCATTTCATCATTAGAAACCGGCTCATTGGGTAGGTATTTTGATGCTTTTGTTATAAATACGTCGTACATTCTATTTTATATTAATTCCTTGTAAATATTCTCTTTGTTTCTTTCTTTTAAACCAGAAAAAAGGTGTTGTTAATAAGTGTAAAACCAATACGATAGGAGAAATAATCCATATCGCCGCCATCAAATATACCTTAAAGAATTTAATAAGCAATGGTCGTTTTTCTTTTTTCTTCATGATAAGGTCGGACCAGATGGTGAAAATTTTGTTTCCCACTTTTTCCACTCTTACCAGAAAAGCGCGGATTTCCACGGCTCCGTTTTTCACGAGATCAGGCTGTAAAGTATCCAGATCATTTCTGCTGAAATGTTTTTCAATAATTTCTCCGTATTTTACAGAACCTTTTATTTCTTCATCCGAAACTCCGGCGGCAGGAAGAATTCCCGATTTTTCTTTTTTTCCGGTAGTCAGCCAGCGGAGAATGGTGAGAACACTGGTATAATTATCGTGTCGGTCTACCAGAGCGATATTTCCTACTAATTTCGCATTCATATTTTTTAAATATCCCTTCAGCTTTTCCTGAGAATACATCCACATATTTCTCGTTGCTGAAACGGTAACAACCGGAGTATCTTTCAGGATGTTTTCTGCAAAGCCGCTTTTCAGGAATGAAATGATCGGGATGGAAGGTGTTAAATACCAAACCTGATAACCAAAGATAATCAAATCAAACTTTTTGTTCATCACTTCTTCCGGCGGCGGCAGAATTTCACTCGGGATCTGTAGGTAAGATTCCGGGAAAGTATTGAAGAATACATCATTCGGCCACGGAAAAGGAAAGTCTTTTTTCAGCTTAATATTGTAATACGTAACATTGTACTCCTCCTTTTTGGCTTCAAAAGGTAGGGCAATGTTTTTTACAATATCGGTAAGTTGTCCGGTTTGTGAATAATATATAACGAGTATCTCTTTTTGCATGGGTTATCCTTATCGTTTACAAAAATATGCTTTTCATATTTATTATTCAGAACGAAATACTTTTAAAGATTCAGAACTGAATTTCAGTGTATAATTATTATTTTCCGGTGACGTATTTTTTACATTCAGAAAAATAACAGTTTCTGGAAGATCAGCTAAAGTATCTGCTTTGAAACTTTCGTCCGAAACCAGAAGAACGTCAATCTTTTTATCAATTTCCGTACTGTTTTTTAGGTATCTAATTTTTCTTTTTTTAACCAAATAAATCTGTTCGGCGATTTCTCTTTTTTCTTCATCTTTTATTAAACTGAAGATTTTTCGGCTCGCCTGCTGAAGTGTAAGTAAAACGTTTTTCTGTCCGAAATCATCTGCAATATGCAAAATGTTTGCATCTTTCGGAATATGTTTATTCAGTTCAAAATAAACCGATTTATTTTTGTTAAAATCTTCTTTTACTTCCTGTACCACTTCATTATCTTTATATAAATAGCTCAGGAATAGTTTTTTCTTAAAATAATTTTCATCTTCTAGCTCATTTCTGAATTTCGCAAACTGCTCCCTGAAAAAAGCGTTGATCTTTTTTGTTCTTTCGGAATAATTTTTCCCGAAGCGTTCGTCATTTTTATCAATTCTGTCGCCCACTTTTACAGTAATTGAACCGTCGTAAATAATAAAGTCTCCTTTTGGCTGTACTTCAGAATTTCCGTGAATGTAAACAGGGAGCACATCCAGCCCGAATTCTTCCGCGATATAAAACGCTCCTTTATGGAATCTTTTGATGTCGTTGGTATAAGAACGCTCTGCTTCCGGAAAAACAACCAAAGAATATCCCTGATCTACTTTTTCTTTCAGTTTTTCCATTCCGTTTTCAATACCCTGAGAAACGGGATAAAATCCTAACGCTCTTACCATCTTTCCGAAAATAGGAGAGTTATACACCCAGTCATTCACAAGATAAATGATTTTATGTGTTGTCATGGCTAGAGCCAATGTATCCAGAAACGAAGTGTGATTGGCGATAATGACTGCAGGTCTGCTGAAATCTTCATTCGGGTTTTTAATGAGCTTTTTCTTTACAAATGGATTCGTATAAAGGACAGAAGTTAAAAATTTCGCTAAAATTAATTTAATAAAGTTTAATGTTTTGCCTTTCGATCGTTTTACAAACAGGCTTCCGATGGCGGAAAAAAGCAATCCACCCAATCCGTAATACAGAAAAGACAATACTGCATTGAAAAATAATCTGAAGGTAACCGGAGAAAGTCCTTTTTTAGCCCTGTTCGTAATCAGCAAACGGAACCAGAACGGATATAAGGTTGAGGTGATGATGATGACGGAGAACATCCCGATTAAAGCCACCAAAGCTAATGAATGCAAAGCAGGGTGTTTGGCGAAAATTAATGAACCGATGGATAAAATGGTCGTGAAAACCGCCAGAATAATGGATGTTCTGTAGGTAGGAAGCTCGTTTTTTCCGGTAGTGTGCTCTTTCTGCATTGCCTGTGTAAGGAAAATACTGAAATCGTCTCCGACTCCGAAAACCAGAGTGCAGACAACGGTGCTGAAAATATTCAGTTCCAGACCTAAAAAGTAAAGAATTCCCGCTGTAACCACTCCTGTTAAAACAATCGGAAACATCGTAAGAACCGTTAATTCAAAATTACGGAAGAACACAATGATCGTTAAAATAATCGCCAAAAGAGAATAATTAATTAACGTGTTAAAATCATTTTTCAGCAAGCCCAGAAAGTTTTCGTTCATCTGCTGACGGTCGATTGCCAAAGCATCATGCTTTTTTTCAACGTCTTTAATGAAGGCGTCCCTTTTCCTTTCGTCTACTTTTACCACATTGGAAACTGTGTAAAAATTGTTTTCCTGAGTCAGAAATTCAGAAATCTGAAGGGCTTTTACTTTTTCGTAGTCTTTTAAGGTTAACGTAGAATAGTTTTTATTTAAATTTTCATTGAAATGATCGAAAGCGGAACTGTTAAATCCGAATTGATTTCCGTTTTTAATTAATTCAGAAACCGTTTCATTCTTTTTATTTTCATCCCAGAATTTTTTCCAGTTTTCAATTCTTTGCTGCTGGTCTTTTTCAGAAAGAACAACATTTCCAAGAGAATTGTAGCTTAAAATTTTACCTTCTTTTTTTTCTTTTTCTAAAAACTGGCTTAGCTCAGAATTTCTGGATAAAGCCTGTTCTTCGGAATCACCGTAAGAAATTGTGTAGATGGATTTTGACGTAATATCGGAAAGTTTCTCCAGTTTCGCTTCGCTTATTTTTAAATCTTTCGGAATATAATTCAGATCACCGATGTCTTCGTTAAAACCTACTTTTCTGAAACCGAAAAGACACGCAATAATAATAACCGAACAGATAATAATTAAAGGTTTGTTTTTCTCATACGGATACGAACCGATTTTATCGATGAAATTTGCATTGACTGCTTTTTCTTTTTTCTTCGGATGATACAGTTGCGGAACAATAATTAAAGCGGTGACGGAAGATAAAATAACCGTTATGGCAGCGAAAAGTCCCAGATCTTTCAACGCTTCCGAACGCACAAAAACAAGGCATAAAAAAGAAACAGCCGTTGTTGCGCTGCTTAAAACAATAGGCTGCGTAATTTCTTTGTAAAGCTCTTCAATATTGTTGTTGTGCTTGTAATGCGTCAAAATATGAAGGGCGTAATCAATCGTAATTCCTATCAAAATGGCTCCCACGCTCAGAGAAATTGCCGAAATTTTATCTTTAATGAAGTATAAAATCAAAAGAGCAAGCAAAACTGAGAAAACCGTCGGAAGAAATACAATAATCGGTGTAAAAACATTCCTGAAATAATAAATAAGGATCAGCAGAAGAACCGTCATCGAAATGATAACCGTATTCTGAATGTCTTTTTTGATCTGTTGTGCATTCGCAACCGCAATAACAGGCGAGCCGAAATAGCTGATTTCTGTTTTTCCTCTGAATTTTGCGTTGAGGTTTTCTTTGATGTTGTTTAACTGATTAACAAACGCTTCGTTGTTTTTGGTGTCGTTGCTTTTATTTTTGGGATCAATAAAAAGCAGCAGGTTTTTTCCGTCTTTGGTTACGATGTAATTATCTTCCAGCTTAAAATCTTTGCTGATGTTTAAAGCATTGAGTTTTTTGATTCCCAGAAAAGTTATTCCGAGCGGATCTTTTTTAATGAATTCTTTGGTAACAAGACTGGTGGGCGAAACCAGAGAAACGTAGTTGTTTTCTACCTGTTTGGCAATGCTGTCTTTCTGAAGTTTTCTCTCAATTTCTTTGTAATCGTTTTCATTCAGAAATAAAGGCAGATTCTGATTGACGAAATCAAAGGTTTCCGAAATTTCACTGTCATTTACTTTTCCCTGAACCGAACCGATGTATTTTTCCAGAGGTTCAATTTGATGTAAAAAAGCATCGGCAGTCTCCGAAAGCTGAAAATTTTCTTCTTTGGATCTGTTTTCGATAATCACGATGATCTTGTCTGAAAAATTGAGCTGTTTCAGAACTTTTGCGGTAAGATCAGATTTTTCGTTTTTAGGAATAATCTGATTGATGTCTTCCTCAAAATTGATTTTTGAAGCGAAAAAGAGACACAAAATGGCGATTCCGACCGAAAAAAATACGGACAGAAGTTTGTTTTTAGAGATCAGATAATATAAAAATATGAAAAAACGATGCATTACATTATAAAAATCAGGTTTGCAAATTTAAATTTTTCGGGGGGAGTTCAAAATTTTTTATCACAAGTTTTATCTGAAAATCAATAAAATATTTAGTAAAAATGAAAAAAAAATATACTTTTGCAAAAGTTCCCAATTGATGAAGCGTGTTTTAAAACAAAAATTGACTAAGTCTGAACTTAGGTTTTGATATGTTTAAACTATTTGATGAAAAAATAAACGGATTTTTATTTATTATAATCTTTCCTTTCCTTCTCTTTTTCATGTCCTATTACGGATTTGAGACTTCTTACGTTGTAGGAATCAAGTCTTGGGAAAAAGCGCCGGATTTTATGTTTTCGTCGGTCTATGCATATCGTGTAATCCCGAATTACCTCAGTGTACACGTTACAGAAGCGATAACTTCCATTGTAAATAATGATCTTCCTTTTGCAAAAAGTTTTCTTTTGAAGCAGGGTTCATTGTTTTACCACAGTACTTTTTTAATCAACGTTTTCTTTTTTCTGCTGACTTCATTTGTTCTGCATAAAATTTTAGAACTTAAGCCCGTAGAAATTCTTTCAAACCGGAAAATCAGAAGAATGGTTCATCTTATTGCGGTATTTTTTATCGTTATTCTTCAGTATGTTCCGACCAATTGCGACTGTATCGCGATCTTTTTTTATGTTTTTGGGATGTTTTTAACGTTAAAATATTTACAGCATAAAAAACCTACAGATTTATTGGGATTAAGTATTGTGATATTTATTTCAACTTTTGTGCGGGAAACCGCCTGTCTCAATATCGCTTTTTTTGCAGCGGTTTTTATTGATCCTGAAAATCTGAAGAACAGGAATTTCGTTTTCATAAAAGAAACTTTTTTGCTGGTGATTGCGTTTGTGCTTCCTTACATTGCTTTAAGGCTGGTAATTCCGCAGAAAGCTTCTTTTGTGGAGGGAATTTATTTAATTAAAAATTTCACAAGTCCTTATAATCTTACAGGACTTTTATTCGGAATTTTAGGTGTCTATTTCAGTTACAGTTTTTCTGATGAGACCGGAAAGATGATGACGAAAAAATATTTGTTTTTTGCGCTGCCGTATCTTTTAATGATTACTTTAGTAGGGCTTTTCTGGGAAACCAGATTGTTTATGCCTTTGCTGATTACGGGAATCGTAACGGCTTCTTATCAGTTTAAAAATAGTTTACCGGAAAGATGAGTTTACTGCATCCATATTATATTATTGCCATTCTCTATATGCTGTTTTTCAGCTATCAGGAAGTTTTTCATGGTAAGGTTGAAAAAAAATGGCTTTGGTTCTTGGGAATATATCTCATGATTATTGCAGGGCTTCGCGATCAGGTAGGGCCGGATTACGGCAGTTATCGTGGGATTTACGTGTATTCGGATACCAAAGATTACATCTCGCTCATTATGAAGGGTTTGGGGATGAAGGGGCCTCAGCCGATTGAAGTAGAGTGGCTGTATGTATTTATCAATAAAATTTTGCTGAATGTCTTCGATGCGCCGTTTTATATTCTAACCTTGGTTATTGCCATTCTCGCCGTTTACTTTAAAGTAGAATATACGGATGATAATACGTTTTATCCGTTTACCTTTATGCTTTTCATGTTCATTCCCGGCTTCTTTATCGGGGAAAGCGGTCAGATCCGGCAAAATCTTGCTTCATTTATTGCTTATTTTGGAATAAGATACATTAAAGAAAGAAAACTGATTGCTTATCTTCTCTGTATCTATCTTGCAGCGGGGGTGCATACGGTTTGTTATATCCTAATACCGATGTACTGGTTGGTAAGAATACCGCTGAACAGATTTGTAATGCTTTTTATGATTATTACCTCTGTTTTCCTGTCTCCGTTTGAGGTGTATCGTGTCTTTGGGGATTTTATGACGAGTATTGCTTCAGACAGTACCGTTTCCATAGGTTTTAACGGTTATGTAGATGAAACGGTGGAAAGGCTTAACGGGGCGATCGGTATTCCTGAAGTGATGATGGCAATTCTCACCTTTTTCCTTTTTGTTTTTGATGAAAAGATGAAAGAGAAATTTCCTTATTATGAATACCATCGTGCTTATGTTGTAATCGGGGTTTGTTTTTATTTCATTTTCAGAGATAATCCTATTTTCTCTTCAAGACTTGCGGGAGTATTCATCGGTTTTGCATATATTATCATTCCCAATGCAATGTATGTGGTTTCGGAAAATACAAAAAAGTTGATCTATGCTTTTATAATCGCTCTTACAGTGTTCAACTTTGTCGTTTTCTCAAGCTTTAAGAATATTGTAAACGGAAACTTCACATGGGATCTTTATAAGAATCATATTTTACCATAAAATGGCTTCAGACCTTTGTAAATAAAAAAGACAATGCTGTTTTGCGTTGTCTTTTTTTTATTCAATTATCTGCCGAATTATCAGAGTATTAAAATTAATTCAACTTTATAACTAATATGTAAAAATTTGACGAAAATGCCTTAATTTCGTATAACCTAAGTTTGAAATGAGATATTAGCATCTGTAATTATAAATTGTAGATAATTGTTTTGTAAATTTATTTTATTATAATGTACTTTTATAAAATAATCTGATTTTTTTAATAAGGGTTTAAATGTTGTACTAGGTTGATAACATCACAAATTCAAGGATATGAAAAAGTCATTTACAAATCTTGCGGCACTTATAAGTTGCCTGTTTGCATATGAAGTTTATGCAAAAGAAAGTCCTGAAACAAAGAACTCTGGTTGGACAATATCAAAAAAAATATATTCCTCATATTCAGATTCTTTAGTGAAATCTTCACAGAAAGAAGATCATCTTGTTACCATTAATGGAAAATTATTAGCTGCGGACTGGACAAAAGCGCCCAACAGTTATATTTTTGACCCAACACAAAGCAGCAGTGGTATTTACATTCCGGTAAAAAAAGCTTATGCAATGTGGGGACAGGATAAATTACTGGGCGGAACAGGAATTCCTTCCGGTAAAATAACGGCTGATGTTCTCTGGGAAGACGTTCATGGCTTAATAAAATCGGATACTGTTTATCAGCTTGAGATAATAGATTCCGGAGAATATGCTAAAATTAAAGTTCCGGTAAATAAATCTAAAAAGGGAAATGCTGTCATTGCTTTCAGAGTAGATGGAGAAATCTATTGGTCGTGGCACGTTTGGGTTACAGATGACCCTTCCAACGGCTCTGCCTATAAAAGTTATCCCGAGGTGAAAAGACAAAAAGCAGACGGAACCATCGAAACGATTCCCGATGAGGAATGGAAATGGATGGACAGGAATCTTGGAGCGATAAGCAGTTCCGTCACAGCAAACGACTGGAACAGGAACGGAGGACTGCTGTATCAGTGGGGGAGAAAAGATCCTATTCCACCTTTGGTTTACCGGGGGAATGATTTCTACGAAGTTTCAGGATCAATAGGAAGGGTTAGACATAGGGGAGCCAAAAACTTTACAGGAGCTGCTAATTTTGATAATTTAAGAAAATTTGTACTGCTTTCCAATGCAACGGTTTCCAATAATCTGAAGCTTTCGGTAAAAAATCCTTTGAGTTTAATCTACGTCAATAAAGATGATAACTCAGGAATTGCTTATTATAACAACAATGCAAATCTGATGGTGAACTGGTTTGGCAGAATGCCGGGCTTAAATGACAGCCAGTTACCGGAACTCAATCTTTGGTCAGATAATTCTCTGGGGAAAGTTACTTCAGGATATAATAAAGATACTGCTGCGCAGCCTTACCGGAGTAAATCTCCTTACGATCCCTGTCCTAACGGATGGCGGATTCCTTCGGTATTGGTAGCCAATTTAGCGTCGTCTGCTTATGTTGATGATATCCGGGTGGATTTTTCTCCGTTCGGCGTAAGAACAAATATGTCCAAAAATGTTTTTGAAAGCAATAATTACCATAAAATAAAGCCTACGGATTCGGGAACGCCAAGTTTTATGACCAATTTTAAGCTGTATCCAAATTTCGGCTATGATCTTTCAAATGCAGGAGGCTTGGATATGGGAATTTTTCCCGGAACGGGAGCAATTGTTTGGAATGCGCATCAGGGGCAGTTTACGGATCAGCATCAGACCACCTTATGGACGGCAACGATGGCAAGACATTTTGATGCCACGCCTTCGGTAGGAGCAAGAACACTGTTTTTAATTCCTGATAAAATGCAGTCGGATATTCCGGATTCTAATTATCCTGATGTAAAAGGTCGGTACTGGTATTTTCCGCTTGCCGGAAATTCTACAACGGATGCCGCAGGCTGTAGATGTATAAAAGATCCTCTGTATGTGGTAAACGAATATGATTTCCCCACAGAGTATATCGTTTCCGAAACTGAATATCGTGAAGGTTTGAATAACCCGAATACGTATCAGGTGGTAAAAAATACCTCATCTTTTACCGTAGAAATTCCTGTAAGCAAAGCCTTTTCTGTACAAAGTCAGCTTCTGAATAACAAAGATATTTTAAACTCAGTTAACTTTAATAATCTTAAAGCCAATGTTCTGTGGACAACCAATACAGGTTTAGTAAATAATGTTACCGTTGTTAATCCTTCACCGGCTTCTCTGGGAGCCATTTCTTCCTCTAAAATTGCAGTTACCATTAATCCAAACCAGAGCGGAAATGCAGTGGTAACTCTGCATAACGGCAGCATCACCAATCCGGTATACTGGTCATGGCATATCTGGGTAACTGATACGGCGGTAGGCTCTTATAATTACACAACCGAATTACCCATAACTTCAGTAACGAACTATGTAAATTATGTTCCGAAGGCAGATAATGTTTTTCAGACAGAATTTATGGATAGAAATCTTGGCGCGACCGATGCCTTTCCTGTTGTGGCGAATCCGTTAACGCCAACTGCAGCAGAACTGGCAAAAATTAAAGCTTCTACAGGACTTCATTATCAGTGGGGAAGAAAAGATCCGTTGCCGATCTTCCAGTATGCAGACGACAGAACGTCTTATCCTGTCTATCTTGGAAATACCGCAAATGGAACTTTAACCTACACAACACTTTCTGCGGCTTCCTATAATGATTTAGCCGGAAATTATATTGTGCCCTACAATACCTACAGCAATTCGGCAAACGCTAATGTTTCGGCGGCGGATAAAATTTCAGACAAAGTTTCCAAAGTATTGTCGTACTCTGTTAAAAATCCATTGGTTTATATGATTCCGAGTGCGTTTGCACCGTATAACAGCACAACTCCTGTTTACACAAACGGAACCGACTGGCTCGCCAATGAGCCGAATCTTGCTCCCGACCGATGGGGAAGAGGAGGCAAAAAATCGCCGTTTGATCCTTGTCCGGAAGGATGGAGGGTTCCTGATCTTACCGGAGTTATGATATCAACGGGGCAGGATTTCGGATTCACTCCATGGTATAAAAAAGATAAAAATGCAGCCACTTCATACAGCATCATTACAGATTATCTGGGACAGAGAGTTAGAAGAAGTGCTTCTGCGAGTTATACCATCGGATATATGTTTAACGATCCGTCTTATAAAACAGGAAACTATCCGAATTCCGGATCGCGTGGTTTCAGAAGTGTAACGGCAAACCAAACGGCAGCAGGAACGTATAATTTCATCAATTATCAGTATCCCGGAGTATGGACTGCTGCCCTGAATTCAAATTATATCGGAAGACCGGTTAATATTTTATTTGACGCCGCTTCTACCGCCAACCGAATGATCGCTTTTCATGATAACAACGATCCGTATTTCGGGATGAGCTGCCGTTGCGTAAAAATTAAATATGATACCGAAGGAAATGAAGAAGGCGTAATTCCTAAGCTTCAGATCACTTCTTTACCGGCTTCAAAGCCTTCTGCTCTTTTAAGTAAAAATGATGTTCAGGCGATTAAAGAAGATAAGATTTCATTCTTTCCGAATCCTGTGAAAGAAGAACTTCACATCAAAACACCGGATAACAGAGAGGGATATTATTATCAGATCTACAATATGTCCGGACAACTGGTAAAATCCGGAAAATTTGAAAACGGAAAAACCAGTCTTTCGTCATTAATAACCGGAACCTATTTACTGAGAATTAACGATTCAAAAGAGATAGTAAAAATCATTAAGGAATAATTGATATAAAATAGCAACCCGAAGAGAAATAAAACCGTAATTAAGTTAAAATCATTATTTTTGAGTCTTAAATAATGAAAACAAACTGAAAGCTGTTTTGTTTCTCTTTTTTTGTTCCAAATTTTTCAAAACACATTATGAGGCTAGAAAAAGTCGTATCGAATTTCAATATTAAAATTGGTATCTATTTTTTAATTGCCGTTACGGCTGTTTATACGCTTGTATTCACCTACTATTATAATTTTAAGGACGACGGATATATTCTTGGAGACTGGCTCATTAATTATCAGGACGGCGGTTTCAAAAGAAGGGGGCTTTCCGGAAGTTTCTTTTTCCTGTTGCAGGATCTTACAGGATTACGGCTGAATTATCTGGTTTATTTTGTTCAGTTTTTAATTATTTCAGGGTTTTTCTGGCTGTATACCAAACTCATCCGGTATAAAGCCACCGATTTGCTTTATTTTTCACTTTTACTGTCTTCCATTGGTTTTGTGGGACTTTTAAATACGGTAACCTATGTCGGAAAAAAAGAATTTATTGTTTTTCTCCTATTTACTTGGTTTACTTATTTATTAGATAATGATAAACTCTCGAAGAATAAGGAGTATTTCTTCTGTATCGCACTTTTTATAACGACATTTCTGCATGAGGTTGTTTTATTTTACGTACCGTATTTTGCGATAGCTCTATATCTTAAAACGGGAAAATTTGAATTTAAAAGATATATCAAATATTTTCTTTCTGTCGGAATTCCTACCATTCTGATTCTTGCTTTTGGTAAAAATGTAAACGAAGGAAGATCTCTTCAGATTCTTTTTGAAAGAGGAGTTCATCCCACCTATGGTATTTTTTACTGGAACATTAATGAAAGAGATTACATTAAAGAACACAGCAGTGAATATATTCTCTATTTTTTAAGTTTAGCGATAAGTATTTTTCATATCGGTTATTATTTAAAATTTCTAAACAACCGAAAGATTTTATCTATATTATTAATCGGAGCCTTTTTGTTTTCATTTCCCCTGTTTTATCTTGCCATTGATTGGGGAAGATGGATGTACATTCATATGATGATGATGATTGTTCTTTTTGCTTTGCTGTTAAGGAAGGAACGCATCATTTACGCATTCGAACCGATTGTTATTAACCGTAAATTTTACATCACCCTTTTCATCATTATTTTCTCATTATTATATAGAGTAGAAATGTCAGGAAAAGGCTTTACTTTCGAAGGAATTATCTACAGAGTCTTCGTTGCGCCGCTTGAATTATTAAATAAAATGTAATTCAAAAAAACTATCTAATAAAAAAACTTTACTTTTGCAAAAATTTCTGGAATGTCGAAAAATTTAGTAATCGTTGAGTCACCGGCAAAAGCAAAAACTATTCAAAAGTATTTAGGTAAGGATTTCGAGGTAAAATCAAGCTTCGGACACATCCGGGATTTGCCTAAAAAAGGAATGGGGATTGATCTGTCGACCTTCAGTCCGGATTACGAAGTTTCTGCCGACAAAAAGAAATTGGTAACCGAACTGAAAGCTGCCGTGAAAAAAGCCGATATGGTCTGGCTAGCTTCCGATGAGGACCGTGAAGGGGAAGCTATTGCATGGCATTTGGCAGAAGAGCTGAAACTGAAGCCCGAAAACAGAAAAAGAATTGTTTTCCACGAGATTACCAAAAATGCCATTCTGAAATCTATTGAAAATCCGAGAGATATTGATCAGAATCTCGTCAACGCTCAACAGGCAAGAAGAGTTCTCGACAGGATCGTAGGTTTTGAAATGTCTCCGGTTCTCTGGAAAAAAGTAAAACCGGGATTATCTGCCGGAAGAGTACAGTCCGTTGCCGTAAGATTAATTGTGGAAAGAGAAAAAGAAATCCGTGAGTTTGTACCGAAAGCAAGTTTTAAACTTGACGGAATCTTTTTAAATAAAACACAGCAGGAAATTTCTGCGAAACTTAAAAAGGATTTCGATAAAGAAGAAGAGGCTGAAAAATTCCTTGAACAGGCAAAAACCACCGAGTTTAAAGTTTTAAATGTTGAAACAAAACCCGGAACACGTTCAGCTTCTGCACCTTTTACCACTTCTACATTACAGCAGGAAGCTTCTTCAAGACTAGGATATAATGTAACCAACACCATGCGCCTTGCACAGAGACTATACGAAGAAGGATACATTACCTATATGAGAACCGACTCGGTAAACCTTTCTCAGGAAGCGATTGAAGGCGCAAAAAAACAAATTATCTCAGAATACGGAGCGGAATATTCTGCACCGAGAAATTATACTACAAAATCGGCTTCTGCACAGGAAGCGCACGAGGCGATCCGTCCTACAGATTTTGCTGTGAAAACAGTAGGAGATGCCCAGTTGAACAGATTATACCAGTTAATCTACAGAAGAACACTCGCTTCTCAGATGGCAAATGCTAAAATTGAGAAAACAGTGATTGAAATCGGGAACGCAAAACTTCCGCAGCATTTCGAAGCACAGGGTGAAGTCATTATTTTCGACGGTTTCCTAAAGGCTTACGGAATTGTAAAAGCTGAAGAAGATGACGAAGAAAACAACGAAAAATTGCTTCCTAAAGTAACCGTAGGAGAAACTTTAGACTATAAAAAAATAACGGCAACCGAAAAATTCACAAGACCGAGCGCAAGATATACAGAAGCCGGACTGGTAAGAAAACTGGAAGAATTGGGAATAGGTCGTCCATCGACGTATGCACCGACCATTCAGACCATCCAGAATCGTGAATATGTGGATAAAAGAGAAATTGAACCGCAGACAAGAGAAGTGGTGAAAATTTCTTTGGCAAATGATACCATTAAAAAAGAAGTCCTTGATGAAAGATTCGGAGGAGATAAAAATAAATTCGTTCCAACGGACACGGGTGAAGTGGTAAGTAATTTCTTGACGGATAACTTTAAAGAAATCTTAGATTACGGCTTTACGGCAAGAGTAGAAGAAAGTTTCGACGAAATTGCAAACGGTGACCAGAAATGGAAAGAGATGATGACGGATTTCTACTCAAAATTCCATCCGAGAATTGAAGATGTGGAAGAAAATGCAGACCGTGCAACCGGAGACCGACTTCTGGGAGTAGATCCGAAAACAGGGAAAAATGTTCACGCAAGAATCGGAAGATTCGGAGCAATGATCCAGATCGGGGAAACAGACGATGAAGAAAAACCGATTTTCGCCTCGTTAATGGCAGGGCAGAATATCGCAACCATTACTTTTGAAGAAGCACTGGAACTGTTCAAGCTTCCATTCGATTTAAATGAAGTGGACGGACAGCCGGTTTCTGTGGGAGTCGGAAGATTCGGACCGTATGTGAAATGGGGAGAAACGTTCATCAGCATTCCGAAAGGAGAAGATCCGCTATCTGTAGATCAGAAACGTGCAGAAGAGATCATCAACGAAAAGAAAATTGCCGATGCGCCGATTGCCACTTACAAAGGGGAACCGGTAACGAAAGGAACGGGAAGATTCGGACCTTTCATCAAGTACAAAGACATTTTTGTAAACGTTCCGAAGCGATACGATTTTGAAAACCTTTCTCAAAGCGACATCAATGAATTAATTGATGCCAAACTGGAAAAAGAAGCGAACCGATACATTCAGCAATGGGAAAAAGAAAAAATCTCTATTGAAAACGGAAGATGGGGACCGTTTGTTAAATTCGGAAAAGCGATGTTTAAGATTCCGAAGAAAGCCGACGACACCAAGTATGAAGGCGAAGAGCTAAAAGAAATTTCTCTCGATGAGGTTAAAAAATGGATTACCGACCAGGATCCGAAAGCTTTTGCAGAGAAAAAGAAACCTGCGGCGAAGAAAGCTACAACCGCTAAGAAAACAACCACTACCAAAAAGGCAACTACAACAAAGAAGCCTGCCGCAAAAAAGTAGGGATTTTTAAGAATAGAAAAGCACAGATTTGGGTCTGTGCTTTTTGTTTGAAGTCGCATTTTTGATATTATTATCTCCTTTCATAAAAGTAAAAGGTAATGCATCATTTAGAAAAGTCAAATATTCTTTTAAATACTTTGGTTTACATGAAATAGTATCTTTTATGACTTGAGTGTTGCCATAAATTGATAAGAAGAGTAAGATTAAAATAAATTTTCATAGTTCATTAAGTTAAAGATCTTGTAATAGGCTTTTTTATTGCTTAGTAAAAATACTTATCTCAAATTGTTCTTTTACCGGAATGCCGTATATTTTAGCAGACTTCCATGTGTTAAGTTCTTTCAGTTTGAAAACATTTTCAATGGCTTTTTTTGTATTTTCATCGGTATAACGCAGTATTTCTACTTTCTCTAAATCATTCTGTGTTCCGATTGTAATACGAACTCGGTTTTCTCCTGCTTTAGAATCTACAGGAAGTTTGAATTTATCAAACAGCACTATTCTGAAATTATAAATTCCTTTTGGGAACTCAGCATTCAGTGTCATTATCCCGGAATCATCTATACAGTTTAATTTTTCTCTTTTGCATTTTTCTGAAAACCTTTTCCCTGCCAAATCGAAAGAATTTATTTTTAAAGAATCTTTTTTATTTGCAGGAAAAAGGGTGATGTTTTCTATTCCTGATGAAAGGTAGGAGCTAGACTTTTTCTTTATTGCTGTACAGGAAATTAGTATAACAATAATAAGGGAACCATGTAAAAATAATTTATCTATTTTCATTTTACTTTATAAAAATGCTTATCTCAAACTGTTGCTTTACAGGAACAAGAAATAAGCTTGCTGATTGCCAATTATCTAATGCTTTAAGTTTAAAAAGGTCTTCAATTGTCTGTTTTGTTTCTTCATCTGTATATTTTAGAATTTGTGCTTTCTCCAGATTATTTTGTTTGCCTATGGTTACCAGAACAAGATTTTCTCCGGATTTTGCTTTTTTAGAAACTTTAAAATTTTCATAAATAGATTGTCTGAAAGCACTTGTACCTCCTCTGAATTCTGCAAGATTTTCCATTTCAAAACAGTAAGCACCTTTTTTGATCTCAGTTTTAGAACGGTTTATTTTCAGAGACTCTTCATGCGAAACAACATATTTTGTGTTTTCCAATTTTTCCCAAATAATGTTGGTATCTTACCGAGCATCTTAAACAAAATAAGTAATTGCGTAGAAGATGATATTTTTCCTATTGTTATATTGCGGAATAGCCATTGCAATTATTTCCGTTTATTCCTACAAATTTATAAAGAAGGTAATTGTGTTACTTGAACTTTTTTTGCCTCATTTTTATTATTTAGAATATAAACATTTTTAAATTGACTAAAAACCCATAATAGATTATCAATAGAGCTATTTTTTAATTCTTCGTATGTAATAAAATTTTGAATAGTAGTTTTGTCAATTTTAGTTGGGTTATTATCATCATTCTTACTTAAATATGATATTTCAATTGTTGGTGTAGAGCATCCTGGTATAATTATATGTCTTGATAATTTTCCAGAAGGTAAAACTTCAAATCTAATTCTTTTCCCCCCGTTACAAGGCGCTCCTATTTCAATTAGATAGGTTTCTAATCTTATATTCTTAGCTAACAGTTGATGCTTCGGGAGGGAAGGCATTTCTATATAAAGATTTTCACCTTTGTACAGGTTTATTTCACTTCCAATTTGAGAATAGACTAGAGAAATTGAAAAGCACAAAAAAATAAATATTAGTTTTTTCATTTAATCAATAAAATAAATATTCTTATTTCTAATGTCTTTTATATAAAAATATATCTTTCACAGTTTTATCTACATACAAGTTACGCTTATCGTTATTAAAGTGTTTGCCATTTCTATTTATATAATCTTTTATCTGATAATTAGATATTGGACTATCCCAAGTAATGATCACTTTAGTCTTTTTTCGATTATTTGGATTAACGACAGTGAATATTGTTTGTAAAACATCTTTTTTGGGGCTAATACAGATATTTTTCACCGTAATAATTTTCATTGATGCTGTCCTTAAAAAACATAAAAAATAAAAAAAAGAGGTATTTACAATAGTAGATTTATTTTCTATTAAATACGAATTAATAAAAGTAGAAGGATTTAATTTATTAGAAAAATAATGATTTACACTAATATTTAATCCGCCATCCGATATCTCTAATTTTTTAATCACATATTTTTTGTATTCATTCTCAACACTGTTTATATTATAAAATCCATTCTTCATTTCTTCTCCTTTAAAGATTGAGTTATTTTCCCAAACAATATTCATTTTATAATGACTGTTAAATGGCTTTTCAGTATCAACAAACCAAAATTGTGTACTATGGTTACAGCCGTTATTTTGTGTATATAATCTTTTGGGGTTCAAGATATTCATGTCATTTAAAAGTTTTGAAAACGGCTGTCCAATATAATTGATTCTGTTCATTTCAAAATGTTTTAAGTAAATAAGAGTGTCTGCTACTTGTGCATTCACTTCACAAAAAGAAACTACTACAGATATAAATAAAATTATTGCTTTCATTTAATTAGTTATATATATGGAAATATTCTTTACAATCTTACTTCCATAATAACTTCTTTCATCATCAGTAAAATAAAAATGATTTTTATTTTCATAATATTCTGTTTCTGTTGCAGGAAGTGGAGTTTCCCAGGTAATAATCATATTCACTGTTCCGATATTAAATGCGTTATCCATATTATTAAATTTTATAAGTGAATAACGAGGTTGATTTGTCCATAATGCTTTAGGCTGTAATAAAGTCATCTCATTGAGGAGTTTTGAAAAAGGTTGTCCAATATAATTGATTCTGTTCATTTCAAAATGTTTTAAGTAAATAATAGTGTCTGCTACTTGCCCATTCACTTTACAAGAAATAAAACTACTTATTATAATTAGAAAAAATATTTTATCTATTTTCATTTTACTTTATAAAAATACTTATCTCAAATTGTTCTTTTACCGGAATGCCGTATATTTTAGCAGACTTCCATGTGTTAAGTTCTTTCAGTTTGAAAACATTTTCAATGGCTTTTTTTGTATTTTCATCGGTATAACGCAGTATTTCTACTTTCTCTAAATCATTCTGTGTTCCGATTGTAATACGAACTCGGTTTTCTCCTTCTTTAGAATCTACAGGAAGTTTGAATTTATCAAACAGCACTATTCTGAAATTATAAATTCCTTTTGGGAACTCAGCATTCAGTGTCATTATCCCGGAATCATCTATACAGTTTAATTTTTCTCTTTTGCATTTTTCTGAAAACCTTTTCCCTGCCAAATCGAAAGAATTTATCTTTAAAGAATCTTTTTTATTTGCGGGAAAAAGTGTGATGTTTTCTATTCCTGATGAAAGGTAGAAACTAGATTTTTTCTTTATTGATGTACAGGAAATTAGTATAACAATAATTATGGAACCATGTAAAAATAATTTATCTATTTTCATTTTACTTTATAAAAATGCTTATCTCAAACTGTTGCTTTACAGGAACAAGAAATAAGCTTGCTGATTGCCAATTATCTAATGCCTTAAGTTTAAAAAGGTCTTCAATTGTCTGTTTTGTTTCTTCATCTGTATATTTTAGAATTTGTGCTTTCTCCAGATTATTTTGTTTGCCTATGGTTACCAAAACAAGATTTTCTCCGGATTTTGCTTTTTTAGGAAGTTTAAAATTTTCATAAATAGATTGTCTGAAAGCACTTGTACCTCCTCTGAATTCTGCAAGATTTTCCATTTCAAAACAGTAAGCACCTTTTTTGATCTCAGTTTTAGAACGGTCTATTTTCAGAGAATCTTCATGCGAAACAACATATTTTGTATTTTCCAAAGTTCCCAAATAATGTTGTTGTCTTGTTGAGCATCTTATGAACAAACAAAGTATAATTGCATAGAATATGATATTTTTCATAACTTTTACGTAGAATAAAACCACCAAAATTAATTGGTGGTTCAATAAAATTATTTATTTGGGATTATTACTCATGTCATGTAATCCTCTTACATACCAAAATTCTATTTTTTCTATAATCAAATTTTTATAAAAATTTTCTGCTACGGTGTTCCAATGAGAATGATAACTATTATTTAATATTACAGTTGCTTCTTGGAAATTAAAAGGCTGTTGAAAGTAAATATTTATGTGAGGTTCGGCATAATTATTATTATATCTCCCAGTCCTTATTTCACTATTCCAAATAAAGCTTAACTGTAATAATTTTGCGCCATCAAAAGGGGCGGGCTCATATTCTTTAACGATAATATTATTTTGATTCAATGCCTGTAAAAATACCGAAAGCGGTTGCCCATAATAATTAGTTTTGTTCGGAATTATATTATTAAGTTTGTTTATGGTTTGTGTATAAAATGCTGGATATTCCCCAATTGTCATTGGTTCATCCGGTATTTGCGCTATAATAGAATTAAAAGATAAAAATCCTAAAAATATAATAAGTTTCGTTTTCATAATTGATAATATTAATTGGTTACGGACAAGGTTGAGCCTTATATCCGGTTATTTTTTTTCCTCCAGATGATGATATCTCATGTTGAAAGGACACAGGTTTAAGTGGTTTTAAGTTCCCATTAGCGTCTGCTTTCGCAAAACTAATTCCTGTATCGTATTTCTCTAAAATTTGTGCATAAGCCGATTCCATCCCATCATCCTGACTGGTGCCAGAATATGATGGTAATCTTCCTGTCATATAGTGTTTATAAATCTCCAAAAAATCTCTTCCAACTGAAGATGCTTCATTAAATATTCTTCCTTCATCGGTAGTATTACTTGCAAAAGGGAAGGCTGCTACAAAAGCTATTGCCTTTGCTCTGTCATTTACTACAAATGCATATTGCGAGCCATTGTAACTAAAAACGGAAGATCCTTGATAAGAAGGGTAATCTCTCGCATTTTCTAAAGTTGAATATAAATCTCTGGCAGAAGGAGGTGCAGCTCCATGGTCTGGATGGGTGTGCACACTAGCAAGATAGTTGCCTACAGGAGGGATTATTATAGATACGTGACCGGGGTCATTTGGATCATTGTTCGTATAGGGAGTTTGGGCTACATTACTATTTCCAGTATTAATAATTGCTGCTCCATATTCATAATGATTAGTAGCTGCATAATTTTTTAATGCATTCATTTCACTGGAAATATTAGAATCGTGTAAAAGTGTATTAATATTTCCAACAGGAACTTGAGCTTTGGCGCAGGGATTACTTAAATTCGGGATATTCGGAGAAGTAGGAACTCCTGTACATCCGTCACCGGAATCATACCCAATTCCTGAAGCGGGAGTCTGTGGTCCTGTAAGAACTCCGTTTCCATTGCATGGAGTAGATGAACCACCTTCTTCTCCGCCGCCTCCACCGCCGGGAAGATCAGGAAAATTTGGATTCCAAGGATTATCAGATCCGCCGGAAGTATCGGTACATACTTCTGTAATTACATACACCAGTTCCGAAGGCTGGTTTGCCGTACATTCAGGATATTGCTCTCCATGATGATGCATGTTTTCGCTGCATTCGGTATAGTAAAAGTTAATCTCCAGATGGCAATCCTGCGTTTTGGAAGTTATTCCGCTTTGGAAGCTTCCGGTTTCTAAAGACTGATACGTCACTTTATTTTTGGTATCCACTGTTCCGCCAGATCTCAGGATCTCTTTTTCCTGATCCGTAATATAATAAGAAACCAGAATTTCCCTGTATGTACCATCTGAAAGCGGGCTTAATACCAGATTTTCCACCGGCGCATTTGCGGGTGCATTTTCTCTGATGATATTAAAGGTGTAGGTATGGTAATTCGGTCCGTTTTCGATATAGATTACATCATTGGTATCAATGGAGGTTCCGTTACCGTAGTCGATTATTTTTCCGGCAACATTAGATTTTACAGATCTCAGCAAAGTCTGGGCTTCTGAAATTTCAGGAAGAAGCTGTAGTTTATGTTTACTTTCAGCCAGAGACATTCTTCTGGAGGTTAGCTGAAACTGGCTGCTGTTCTCAAAAATTTCTTTTTCAGGAAGCATATCATTCCTGCAGGAGTAAGAAACGAGAAACACTGCCACAAGAGCCAGCCACGAAATCATTTTTCTCTTCATAGTCATTTTGTTTTTAGTGAGTTAAATATAATTCTTTTTTCTATATAGATGCATTATTTTGTCTTTGGGTTGGAAAAGATTAAAATAAAATTTCGATCTATATATGAACAGAGACAAAACTATTATTTATTTTGAGCGGACATCATAAGAATTTTTATATTTTTGATAAAAATTCTTTTAGATATGAGTATAGGAACGAAAGTAAGACAGTACAGGGAAGCGAAAAACTGGTCGCAGGAAGATCTTGCCATGCGTCTTGATACCACGCAGACCACAATCTCGAATATTGAGTCTGACAAAAATATTCCCAACTCTTTACTGCTGAATAAAATTGCTCAGGAACTGGAAGTTAATATTAATGATCTCCTTAATGATGCATCTACAATTATTACTGATAATGAACTTCATGACCAATCAGCAATAAATCAATACAATCCTGTCTTTAATATTCAGTCTCCTGAAATGCTGGAAGCGATCCTGAAAAATCAGGAGCAGATAGCAAAACTTATCGATTCACAAAATAAATTGATAGAAAAACTGTTAAAAGAAAAATAGGGAGAAGCATTCTCGGGCAGAGATTACTAAAACCCAAACAGGTTCTTGGTTTCTCGGGATGAGAAAATTCAGCCTGAAAGAGAGGCACTCCGTCTCGCTCCGAGAAAGTGTAAACCCAAACGGTTTGGCTTCGTCTCGGGCAGAGAAAGTATAAACCGAAAAATAAAGACACAATTATACAGCAGATAAAAAAAATTAATTCCAAAAAAAACATAACCATGGAAAAACTAAAACTTACTTCGGTACACATCCCGTCGTTACATCATGCAGAATTTGGGCAGTTCATCGTTCGTTTCTTTGAAGATTTTGCCCAGACGTCCTTAGACGCCAATACAGACGGAGACTTTAAAACGCTGTTTGATAAAATTCAGAATCAGCTCCCTGCCTACAACAGCGCACTGGACCAGATACGCGCGAGTGAAGAAACCGAAAAAATTGCCGGTGCAGATAAAGTAAGAGACAAAGATGTACAGGCTCTTAAAGATTCTTTAAAACCTTACAGGAATGCAAAAACAGAAGCGGAAAAAGATGCTTATACTTCCCTGAAGCTTTTACTGGACCAGTACAAAGGAGTAGAAGATGCCGCTTATGAAGAAGAAACCAATAAGCTGAACACACTGCTTGGTAAGCTCGTTTCCCCCGAATACAATTCTCATGTAGCCACATTGGGGATTGTAAAATTTGTAAATCATCTGGCAGATTCCAACACCGCTTTTAATGATCTGTTTTCTCACCGTTCTTATCAGACATCGCAAAAGCAGGTGTATGATGTAAAAGCACTGCGAAAAACCTTAACAGATGATTACAGACAAATGACAGACTATATCTCTGTAATGGCAAACTTAAAAGCTGATCCTTTCTACAAGGATGTTCTGGCGGTTGTTAATAATTCGAGAAAGTATTTCTCTGATGTACTTGCCAAAAGAAAAGGGAAGCCGTCTCCATCCCCTGAAAAATAAATATTTAAAATAGAAAAGCACAGATTTGGGTCTGTGCTTTTTGTTTTTCTATGAATTCATCTTTAAATTAAAACAATAATTCTTTCTCTTTTAATCGAATACAGGTTTATTTATCAAATGATTTTATAAATTTGAGAAAACAAAAAAATGAAGGAAGCCCAAAATATATATCAGCCGATTATAGATTATTTTGAACGTGTTGCCGCTTTAGATGAAACCGAAAAAGATCTTGTTAAAGAGTTGTTTACCTATCATAGCTTTAAAAGAAAGGAATTTTTATTGTGCGAGGGAGAAATCTGCAATAAGTTCTGTTTTATTGTAAAAGGCTGTATGCGGATGTATATGATCGATGAAAAAGGGACCACTCACATTCTTCAGTTCGCTGCTGAGAACTGGATTATTGTTGATGCTTTAAGCTTTAGACAGCGTACTGCTTCAAACCTCAGTATTGATACCCTGGAAGCTTCCGAAGTTCTGTACATTACACCCGAAAACTTAAAGTTGTTATATGAAAAAGCGCCGATATTCAATTATATTATTCGTGATCTGCTGGAGAAACATTTAACAACCATCCAAAGAAGGCTTTTGCAATACATGAGTTCTACGGGTGAGGAAAGATATCTGGCTTTCCTGAAAACATATGCCCAATTTGCCAACAGGCTTCCGCAAACCCAGATTGCAGCTTATTTGGGCATTACTCCGGAGCATTTAAGTAAAATACGCAAAGATATTACCAAACCCAGACATTTTATTTCTTAAGATACATTAAGGGTAAGAGGCACTGTGCCGTTCTACATTTGCATTATCAAATTAAAATAAATGAAAATGCAAAATGTACTGATTGTCTCCGGACACCCCGATTCAGAAAATTCTTATGCCAATACAGCCGTTTTAGAAAATATTTTAAAACTGTTTCCCGATGCCGGAATAAGCCGTTTAGACCAGCTTTACCCCGATTTTCAGATTGACGTAAAATCTGAGCAGGAAAAACTTGTAAATGCGGATGTCATTATTTGGCAGTTTCCCCTGCACTGGTATTCTTTTCCGGCTTTGATGAAAAAGTATATTGATGATGTGTATGCTTTCGGTTTTGCGCACGGCGCAGGCGGAGATAAGCTGAAAGGTAAAAAGCTGATTCTGTCATTCACTACAGGCGCATCAGAAGATCTGTATGATTATGGAAAAGCAATGAATTATCCGATTGGGGATTTTCTGCCTCCGCTTATCCAGACTGCAAAACTTTGCCGGATGGAAATTCAGGAGCCTGTTTATTCCATGGGAATGCAATATATACCCGGCGTTTATCCCTTTGAAACTTTAGAAATTATAAAAGCCAAGGCTAAAGATCATGCCCACAGATTAGCTACCCTGATAAGTGAAATGCTAATGACTAAGAAAGATTAAACACAAATTTCATTCATAGAATTATATAACAAACTAAAAATAAATTCAAACAAAACAAAAAGATGAATACAGTATTAAAACCCGTTCTTTGCGTTGTTACAAGCAATAATGTAAAAGGATCTACAGGTATTCCGACAGGATTCTGGCTGAGCGAATTAACGCACGTTTTAGAACAACTGGAAAAATCAGGTGTACCCTATGAATTAGCTTCTGTTAAAGGTGGGGAACCTCCCGTTGATAAAGACAGCCTAGATGTGTCTGATCCCGTAAATGAACATTATCTGAATGATGCGGAATTTCAGCATCAGTTAAAAAATACCATTAAGATCGACGATGCAGATGCTTCCGGATATTCCGCAGTATTTTTTGCAGGCGGTCACGGTACTATGTGGGATTTTGCAGACAGCGAAGGCATAAAGAAAGTGACGAAAGAAATTTATGAAAACGGAGGCGTTGTTTCTGCGGTTTGTCACGGTCCTGCAGCATTAGTGAACGTTACATTAAGCGACGATACGTATCTGGTAGACGGTAAAAAATTAGCTGCTTTTACCAATGACGAAGAAGCGGAAGTTCAGGCTACGGATATCGTTCCTTTTCTTCTGGAAACCGCTTTGATTAATCACGGAACATTGCATCATGCAGCATCGAACTGGACGAAAAACGTAATTGCAGACGGACGTCTTATTACAGGACAGAATCCGGCTTCCGCAGCAGGTGTGGGAGAAGAACTTGCAAGACAGCTTACCAATAACAGCAAATAAAATTCAACAATGAAAAATTTACCAAAAATAGCATTGGGAACATGGTCCTGGGGAGCAGGTTTTGCAGGAAGCGATCAGGTTTTCGGAAACCACTTAACCACCGGTGAGTTAAAACCCGTTTTTGATGAGGCAGTGAAATCCGGACTTAACCTGTGGGATACGGCACTGGTTTACGGCATGGGATCTTCCGAAAAAGTACTGGGAGAATTTATAAAAGATTATCCGCGTGAAGATCTGTTCATATCAACTAAATTTACCCCTCAGTTTGCAAAAGAATCGGCGAATCCTGTGGAAGAAATGCTTCATCAAAGTTTTGAAAACTTAGGAGCAGAGTATGTCGATTTTTACTGGATTCACAATCCCGTAGGAGCGCCCAAATGGGTTTCTGGTCTTATCCCTTTGCTGAAAAGCGGAAAGGTGAAGAATGTGGGAGTTTCCAATCATAATCTGGAGCAAATACAACAGGCGAATGATATTCTGGCAAAAGAAGGTTTTAGAATCTCTGCCGTTCAGAATCATTACAGTTTATTGTACCGTTCTTCGGAAGATGCGGGAATTTTAGACTACTGCAACCGCAACGATATCACGTTTTTCGCGTACATGGTTTTGGAGCAGGGAGCTTTATCGGGAAAATACAATACGCAGAATCCTTTGCCTGAAGGAAGCGGAAGAGGCAATACCTACAATAAGATACTTCCTCAGTTGGAAGAATTAACGGATGCAATGCGCATTATTGGAGAGCATAAAAATGCTTCAGTTGCACAAATTGCTGTCGCGTGGGCGATCGCGAAAAAAACGTTGCCCATTATTGGTGTGACAAAAGCTGCTCAGGTAGAGGAGATGCTGAAAGCATCTGCTATAGAGCTTTCTCAGGATGAAATGAATACTATTGAAACACTTGCCCGAAATGCAGGCGTGGATACCAAAGGTTCCTGGGAAGAATCTATGGTGTAGTATTTTGCTTCCCCTTTAAAAATATAAATGTATTTCTTAAGATAGATTAAGGGTAAGAAACAGATACGCAGCCTAAATTTGCAGTATTAAAACAGTTGATAACAATTTAAAATGATAAAAAAATGAAAACAGTAATCGCAAACGTAATTAACGATTTAGCTAAAATTCCAAATCTGGACGAATTAATGCCTAAAGAAATGGCAAGAGCAACAGAACTGGTAGAACAGGGAACATTAAAACATCTGTTTATAAAAGATGATCATATGGGAGCCGTATTGGTTTTAGCAAATGTAAATGCAGAAGAAGCCAAAAAAGTAATGGAGTCTTTCCCGATGTTTCCTCATTTTCAGGAAGTGATCTATACAGAAACAGAACAGTCGTTTTAAACCTTAAATAATAGAAAGCCAGTAGTATTGCTGACTTTCTATTTTTACTAAAAAGAGTTTTTTGTTCTGAACGTTTCTGCAGGCAAACCATTCATTTAAATAGGATAGGCACAAAGATCAAAAATAAAATACGGAAAAAATGAATCTCAAGATCACAATAAACAGCAAAGTATTTAAGGTTAATTTACAGGATAACGCCACTGCTAAAGCCTTTAAGGAATTATTGCCTCTTACGCTTGATATGAAGGAACTTAACAGCAATGAAAAGTATGCGGAATTGCCTGAATCTTTGCCTGTTAAAGCATACAGTCCCGGTAAGATTCAGAATGGAGATCTCAGGCTTTATGGAAACAATGTTGTCGTGTTGTTTTATAAAACGTTTTCCACTTCTTACGCTTATACCAAAATTGGAAATGTAGATCATGCAGATGATTTGGCGAATACTTTAGGCTCAGACAATGTACTCGTAAAATTTGAATCAGACTCACCCATATGAAACCGTTTATAATGAAAAATAGAGTCAAAATATTTATCATGACCTTATTCGCTTTAGGAATCTCCTTCAGCCAGGCTCAGCAGTCAAAAACTAAAAAAATAAACACAATGGAACATTCAGACCAATATACTTTCCTTTTGCACGAAAATGTACTTCGCAAAAAAGTAAGCTTCAAAAACCGTTACGGAATTACCCTTGTGGGAGATCTCTATACTCCAGAAAATGCGGGCAACAAAAAACTTCCTGCATTGGTGGTGAGCGGACCTTTCGGAGCCGTGAAAGAACAGTCGTCAGGATTATATGCGAACGAACTGGCTTCCCGCGGTTTTATCACCTTAGCTTTTGATAATTCTTTCACAGGAGAAAGCGGAGGTGAAGTCCGTAATGTCGCTTCGCCCGATATTTTTACGGAAGATTTTTCGGCGGGAGTAGATTATTTAGGATTATTGCCGAATGTAGACCGTGAAAAAATTGGGGTTATGGCAATCTGCGGATTAAGCGGAATGGCGTTAACTGCCGCGACAAGCGACAGCCGGATAAAAGCTGTAGCAACGGCTTCTATGTACGATATGTCCCGAAGCATTTCAAAAGGATATGCCGATTCTTATACTGATGAACAGCGTCACAAAATTATCGATTATCTGAGTGAACAACGCTGGACAGACGCGAAAAACGGTACATATGATGTGGCTTTGCATGAAATTCCGTTTGATGATAAAGGAAAATTAATCATTATAAAAAGCGGATTGCCGGATCAGCTTCCTCCCGATTCCAATCCTGTTTTAGCGGCATTTTACGATTATTATAAAACGCCGAGAGGATTTCATCCGAGATCTGTTAATTCTACAACAGCTTGGACGGCTACAACGCCGGTTGCGTTCTTCAATTTTCCCATGGCAGCCAATATAAAAATGATTTCACCGCGTCCGATCTTGTTGATTGCAGGAGAAAAAGCGCATTCCCGTTACTATTCTGAAGATGTCTATACATCAGCTTCCGAACCAAAGGAATTGTATATTGTTCCCAACGCTAATCATGTTGATTTGTACGATAAAATGGATAAAATTCCATTTGATAAAATTGAGGCTTTTTTCAAAATGAATTTGAAATAGAACTAAAAGTCTGTCTAAAAAATACCAAGGGAATCCGCCTCAGTTCTGAGGCGGATTCATCTGTTTAGAAATCATATTCGGAAGTCCGGCGTTCCGTAGGAACGCTATCTTGTTAAAATTTTTTTCAGAAGAAAATTTATGATGGTATTTTTATTATTCCCATTGAAATAGATTTTAAATAAAAGATGTTCCGGGATTTCCGCATCGGCAGATATGAATTCAATTATAATGAATCCTTCTGATGATGGGTTGGTGCTAATTTATATTTCAAAGTATATCTAAGTAGCATCATTGAGTATAGATGAGTATATTTCTTTAAGGTTTCCTTTGTGCATTTTCTTTTTATTTGCAAAAAAATGCAATGAAAAAATTAATGTTTTACTTCCGATTTCTCATAAACGGACTTACGGGAACAAATTCCGATGATATTTCTGATAATTTTTTTACGATAACCGGATTCGGCAAGGCTGTATTGTCTATCAATACATCTCTACTGTGTAAGGAATATCCTCTCTAAAAAAAAATCGTGGTTCATCGAAATGAAAATAGTATCAAATTTTAAAGAAATCCATATAGGCTCATATGTTAAAATGAGAGTGGATGAATTGGATATAGATTTAGTACGGATATGCAGTTTTCTGAAATGCTCAGAAGCTGAGGTTGCAGATATGTATAGAAAACAAAGCATAGAATGCAATATACTTTTAAAATGGAGCAAATTACTGAATTACGATTTTTTCAGATTGTATTCCCAACACATTATATTGTATGCTCCACCTGTTAAAGCATCCGATTCCACAAAGATATCGTCTCTTCCGAAATTCAGGAAAAACATATACACTAAGAATCTTATAGAATACATTTTGGAACTTATGAGATCCGGAGAGAAAAGTGCAGATTCTATTATGCGGGAATACGGAATACCCAAGACAACATTATACAAATGGAAAGCTAAGCATGATGAGAACAATTCCTGATTATAAGAAAATTTATCATGACATCATTTTAAAAATATGTCCTGAAAGGGAACCGGAGTTTAAGTATTTTTTAGATAAAGAGACTTTGTTATCCTGGGATATAGTGAAACTGGATAATTTAATTTTTAATAAGAAAGATCAGGACTCTGTAGTATTTAATCAGAGACACCGATCATATGATGATGAGACGATTCTGTATATCATAAAATATCAGAAAGAGCATAAGATGAATAATTCTCATACTTCAAAGTATTTTAGAATCAGCAGAAACACTTTAACGAAATGGAAAAAAATATATAAAATTTAATTATATCAGAAAAAATATAAGTACTGTTTAGAATATTTAAATCATTCATTTCTAAGTTAAATTTTTTATTAGGTACAATCATCCGTCTCACAAACATTTGTGAAACGGATTTTTTATGAACAAAACGATAATTTGTATTGATAAATCTGGGAGTAATATCAATTCTGAGTTCACAAGTATACGTATGCAATTCCGGTCTGATTTTGTCATTCACAGGAAATTATGCCGTGTTTGGTATTCGAATTCTTTAGGGAAACTTCTCTATATTGGTTTTTACAAATTCATAAAGACGTTCTTCAAGGAGCGGCTTCAGGTGGATAAACTTCTCTTCTGCTGCAATAAATTCTTTATTGTTGCGCAGCTCATTGGTGGCTTTTACGTAATTATTATGGTCTTTTGAAGTTTCGTATTTTTCGTAAAAAGAATTTGAAATATTCTGAGCTTTTTCCAGATAATCTGCAAGTTGAGGCAGATTCAGCCTTGTTCTCATTTGTTCCGTTACCATGTCGAGATGATGAAATAAAGCACTCTCAAAATCTTCCCAGTTTTCAAAATAGAGCCATTCCATTACACTTACAAAACTGTATAATTCGATTGGGAAATCTTTTATTTTGTTGGGATCATTCAGAAAATTTCTTTTCCAGTCATATTTTTTTACAATTGCTGAAAAGATTTTATCCAAAGCTTCCTCCTTATCATGATCTTTCTTTAAAATAAGCTCCGTTGTGGTAAAATATTTTTCTTCAATGGTTGTAATGGTCTGTTTAATATCAAAATTATTTTCCCGAAGATGATGAAGAGCAATTTCAGATGGTATTCCGGTCTTATTCACAATGATCGAAATACGTTCTTCTGTAAAATATTTTTCAGCTTTATCTGTATTTCCTTCAGTTTTTTCTAACAAGATCAAACCCTGTCTTTTTCCGACCGGAATTCGCTGCTGTAATATTTCAAGCATGTCTTTATACATTTCATTCATACGGAAAGGATTTTAGGATCAATCAGCCAACCAGTGTGCTGTCGGTAATTTCCCAGTTGTTTATCTCTAAGATTACCTGTGTAGAACCAAATCTAAGCCTTCCAATCGCTATTTTCCAGGATACAGGATCACTGAAACTCTCCGGAAGATCAATTTCATGAATGTTTACAGGCATTTTATAATTTACCAGACCTTTAATATCTTCTGCATGAAAATCTTCAAGATCAGCTCTTGCAAAATCCTTGTATTTTTCTAAATGAACATTGAGCAATTCCAACAGAAAATCAATATGTTCCTCTTTTAATTTTGTGAGTTTAATTTTATTCTCATTTCCGCCGTGTGTTCTTAATTCTTTATTAATGGGGGCTAAAAGTTTTTTTAATTCGTCTCTTTTCGTGCTGCTCATGTATTTTTGTTTTAACGGTTAATTTAGAATCTGTAATTTAAGATTAAAATTTTTATCAGTTTTAAAAGAATAAACGATTTTGATTTTTAAAGTGCTTTAGTATTTAAAATGAGATAAATAAGAGTTCTAATATTTTTGTAAGTTTGCGAAAACAATGGAGACTACAAATGAATTTTGAAGATTTTATCATTTCCCCAAGAAATTTCAGGACAGAAAACTGGCAGATCGGGGCAGGAATCACGAAGGAAATAAAAGAAGACAGTATCGTACTTCTTTTTGTTTCAGATTACAGAGGCGCAAATGGGGATGCAGAAGTTCAGGATTTTACAGGGATCAGGAATGAATTCTATAAACTCTCACAGCTCGATTTTGAAATTCCGATAGTGGATCTTGGAGACCTTGTTTCCGGAAAATCTGTTCAGGATTCTCATTATATTCTGCAGGAAGTATTGTCGGCGTGTCATTACAAAAGAGCCATTCCGGTCATTGTGGGCGGTTCGAATGATTTCGCTTTTTCGCTTTTTTCGGCGCTTAACTTCCATACCAAAAGCATCAATTATACCCAAATCAGCAATATTATTTCCCTGAAACAGGGCGAAATGATTAATGAGCATACGTTTTTAAGCAAGATTTTCGGAGCGAAAACTTTTTCCATAAAAAATTACCATCATTTAGGCTATCAGAAACATCTGAATGAAGCAGATTCAGTAAGATTAATCAAAGAAGTTGAATTTGATATTATCCGCCTTGCTGAAATGATGAATTCTACCGAAAAAACAGAACCTTTCTTCAGAAAAGCGGATCTGGTGACAGTAAATTGTGATGCCATCGAAAGTTTCAGCGAACCTTTTTCCATGAATCCGCAGGTAAACGGACTGAACCGCAGAGAAGTCTGCGCGTATATGAAGGAAATCGGTTTAAGTGAAAATTTAAAGTCTGTCGGAATTTTCAACTATAATATTTACTCCGAAAACCAGCTTAATCAACAGCTTCTAGCACAAATGATCTGGTATCTGATCGAAGGAATCAATATTCAGAGATCACACCCGAAAGAAAGACATTATGAAGTGTTTTATGTTTTGGTAGACGACAGACAATATGCCTTTAAACGGGATACTTTCAGTAATCTCTGGTATTTCGGGGACGATGAAAATATAGAAAACTGCGTTCCCTGTTCCCGAAAAGATTTTGATGATGCCAAAAAAGGCTGGCTGAATGCACGACTGACGAAAATATAATGTATGAAAAATGTTCCCTCAAAAGTTTCTGTTATTGTTCCCGTCTATAATGTTGAAAATTATCTCGCAAAATGTCTGGATTCTTTAGTTAATCAAACCCATCAGAATATCGAAATTCTGGTCATCAACGACGGCAGCAAAGACGATTCGGAAAAGATTATTCAGGAGTACGCTCAGAAATATCCCGAAAAAATTAAATCTTTTATTAAAGAAAACGGCGGTTTGAGTGATGCGCGGAATTTCGGCATCGATCATGCAACAGGAGATTATCTCGGATTTGTAGATAGTGATGATTATGTTGCGCCTTATATGTTTGAAGAAATGGTACATCTTGCTGAAAAACATCAGTCGAAGATGGTAATCTGCAATATTCAGAAAGTAGATGAAAACGGAAAAGTAACGCAAAAACTTACACAGATTCCCAATATGCCGGAAAAAATTGATCTCGGAAATAATTTTTCCGTTTTTTCCGATCTCAGCTACTTTGCATGCAACAAATTGTTTAAAAAAGAACTTTTTAGGGACAAAAAATTTAAAAAAGGGGCGCATTTTGAGGATATTCAGTTAATCCCCCAGCTTTTGCTGGAATGTGACACTATTTCGCAAACGCAGAATTTCCATTATCAGTACTTTGAACGTACCGATTCTATTACCAAAACCCATACGGAAAAAGGACTGGATATTCTGAAAGCGGTAATGGATGTAGAACAGGTTTTTGAAAAGTCCGGATATTCCGGCAGAAAGAAAGAGCTTAAAAATTTTCAGATTTTTGAAGGAGTGTATTCTTTTCTGGCTTATCTTGCTTTTGTAAAAGACGAAAGAACTTTTTATGATATGTCGGCAAAATTAGAGATATTTATCAAAGATAGAGAACTGAAATTGAAAGATATATTGAATTATAGTCGTTTTGATAAGAATTATCTGCTATCTTTGTCACTGAAAAAAAAGATATACTATCTGTTGTTTTTTGCAGGGCAGAAAAAACTGATAAGAAAATTAGTGTAAACACAAATGTAAGTACTGTGTTACTTAGCTCATAAGCCAGACACAAGGTTTTTAGTCGTTAAGCCTTCAAAGTACTTGAATAGAAAAAAAATGAAGAATTTTGAATTGTTCTTAAACCAGTCAGGGATTCCTATTTTTTATGTAAAAGTAGGCTTTGGTTTTTTATTTTCTTTTTTAATCACCTATTTTTCCGTTCCCACGATCATTAAAATTTCCCGCAGGAAAAATTTAATGGACGAACCTGGGGTAAGAAGTTCCCATCTCCGAAAAATCCCTAATCTTGGCGGGATCGCGATTTTCTATTCTATCGGAATCTGTGCTTCTATTTTCGCTTACGAACTGTTTGATCTCTATAAATTTCTATTCGCTTCCCTCGTTATTTTGCTTTACATTGGAGTAATGGATGATATCGTTGTAATGAGAGCCTACAAAAAACTGGTAGCACAGATTGTGGTATCTGCATTTATAGTTATTGGCTCAGATATAAGAATCAGAAGCCTTTTCGGAATTTTCGGAATCTATGAAATGGAGTATGTTATAAGTGTTATTTTCAGTATTTTGACTTTTATAATCCTTATCAATGCATTCAATCTCATAGACGGAATTGATGGGCTTGCCGGAGGGTATTCTGTTATCTGCAGTGCGCTTTTCGGGATCAGTTATTACAGATTGGGAGAATATAATTATCCTCTGGTTGTTTTATCTACAATTATAATAGGGGCAGTTCTGGCGTTTTTGTATTATAATTTATCCAACTACAGAACCAATAAAATATTTATGGGAGATACGGGCTCCATGCTTCTGGGATTCCTTCTTGCTTTTACTTCCATTTGTTTTATAGACATTTTTATAGATAAAAAACTTCCCGGAATTCCAAGATATCACCTCCAGTCTGCACCTGTGGTAGCGGTGGCAATATTAATTTTGCCCATTGTAGACACTCTTAATGTTATTATGGTAAGATTAATTAACAAAAAATCTCCCTTTGATGCAGACAAGAATCATATCCATCATAAACTGTTAAAACTTAATCTTACACACAGAAGATCAAGCTTTTATATTGTTGTATATTATCTCTTTATTGTAACGGTAGCCTATTATCTCCGACATATAAATGTAAATCTTTTATTATTGATTGTACTTTTTCTGGTTTTTTTGGGAGCTTATATTCCGGATTTTATTTATCTTTTGAAGAAGAATAATAAAAAGACTATCAATTAAATCTTTACTTTTGCAAACAACTTGAAAAATATGATGAAGAATTGTAAGCATTTATTACTTTTAGCCCTGCCACTTTTAATCACCACATCTTGTATTACTACAAAAGATGTAAGATATATGCAGCCCAGCGAAAGCCTTGTAATTAATGAGGAAGGTTTGATCCCCTATAATATTCCTGTCTACAGAATTACAAAGAACGATATTTTGAACCTGAACATTGTGACTACGCCTAAAGGGGACGCCGCACAGTTCTATTCTTCCCTGAATACTTCAGGATCTGGAGCCGCAACCAATTCCATTGCTAATGGAGGAGGTGCTTCTTCGGGAGGGACAGGTGGAAATAGTACTTTTTACTTTAACGGATTGAAGGTTGATAACAACGGAGATATTAATGTTTTCGGAATAGGGTTTATCAAAGCGGAAGGAAGGACCATTGCGGAAGTGAGCAGTGAAATTCAGGATAAGGTTAACGAAAACTTTCAGGAAGGCAAGTCTGAAGTACGCTTAAATACCAACGGAATTACATTTTACGTCTTGGGAGATGTTGAAACCACAGGCGTTACCGGTGAGAAAGTTGTTCACAAAAATACACTTACTATTACAGAAGCAATTGCAATGAGTGGTGGATTAAACAGAACTGTTGACCGAAAAAATATTGTTATTCACCGGAAATTACCTGAAGGAATTAAAAAAGCAATTATTGATCTCACCCGTGAAGATGTAATGAATTCTCCATATTTTTACGTTCAGAACGGAGACGAAATTTACCTGAATACAAGAGCGAAAAGTCTGAACGGATTAGGAAAAGATCCTATCCAGACTTTAACAACAGGAGTTTCTGTGATTACAACAGCCTTGTCTATCTACCTACTTTTAAAAAACCTTTAATACTATGATTCCGGGAAAAGAAACAAAGGTAGAGAAAGCAGATTCTCACAAAGAAAAGCACGGCAGTTTTGCCTTATTTGATGTTGAGCACTTTTTACGCAGAATACTGAGAAATTGGTATTGGTTTGTTTTAATGCTTTTTATCGGGTATGGAATTTCGTGGATGTACAGTAAATACTACGCTCAGAATATTTATGCATCGACCTTGTCTTTAAGTATTTCCAATAATACTTCAAGTTATTTCACGCCCAGCCAGTCTATTAATTTTATCTGGGGACAGGGAGGAAATCAGGATGGGGTATATCTGAAAAAAATGCTTTTATCCAGAACCCACAATGAGTTTCTGATAAAGGAGCTGGATCTTTTTGTAAATTATTCCACAAAAGGACTTATTAAATCAACTTATCTGGATAAAGATGATTCTCCCGTTTTTTTACAGGTAGACAGAAAGCATGGGCAACAGGTAAATTATCCTATTACATTAATTCCCAAAGGAGGAGATTCTTACGAAGTCGTATTACCTGAAGAAGGACAGTCTCAGAATTTATATAGTTTTGAATCTGAAAGCTATACAACCATTAATCCTTATGGAAGACCTGCGAATAAAATTATTCGGGTAGGAGAGTGGTATACTTCTCCTAATTTGAGATTCAGGCTGTTAAAAAATCCTGTAAATCCAAAAATTAAATTAACCAATATAATTGTAAATTTAAATACGGTTAATCAGACGGTTAATGATATTGTTTCCACAATCGGAGTGGAGTTTGATAAGGAGATCAATACCATCATGATTATCACCAAGAAAGGTTACAACCTTAACAGTACGGTGAATTTCCTTAATATGTCCGTAAAACAGCTTCAGAAGAAAAGACAGGCCGATAAAGTTTTGGTGGATCAGAATACCAATGTATATTTAAAGCAAAATCTGGATAATATCAGAAAAAAGTTAGATTCCAGTGCCAATGTTCTTAATTACATGAAGACAACTGAAAAACTTTATGATATTAAAGACAGAGATGAAAAATCATTAACAGAAATTAAAGATCTTGAAGCCAAAAAAGCTGATATTGAAAGCAAAATAAGCTCCCTGAATCAGATAAAAAACAGTCTGGAAACCCAGAATTTCGAAAAAATGATCAGCACTAATGCTGCAGGTTTTCAAGACGGACTCTTCAGTGCTTCTGTAGCAGAACTGAAGGCTTTATATCTTAAGAGAAGAGAAATGGCTTTAATTTACAAGCCAAATTCTGAGCCGATGAAAGAGATCAACAGATTGATTGATGAGGCCAGAATCAGTTCAAATGGTGCTTTACGAAATTATTATACCGCTTATTACACAGAAATTAATAAAATTAACCAAAAGGTCGGAAATGCAAATTCCGAATTGGCAACATATCCTGAAAAGCAGAGAAAATACCTAGATGCAGAAAGAGGATATAATATGATTGAGGCTACCTACAACAGCTTGCTTACGAGACAGAACGATACAGAGCTGAGAATGGCGGGAAACCAGTCGGATATCAGTGTAATAGACCCTGCTAAAAATGTAAGCCAGCCACCAATTGGCCCGAATGTAAAAGCTACAAAAGCCGCAATTATTGGGGGGCTTCTTGCTTTGCCACTACTGTTTATTTTTATTGGAGAAATATTAGATAGTAAAATTCGGAATATTAAAGAATTGCTTAATGCTACTAAAATTCCGCTTCTTGGAGTTATCGGAAATAACAATCATGAAAATATGCTTACCGTTCTGGATCAGCCAAAGTCTTCTGTTTCGGAAGCGTTCAGAGGGGTTAGAGCAAATGTAAGATTCTTATCCGGAGAAAATGATGGCAGCAAAGTAATTCTGGTTACTTCTTCAATTGGGGGTGAAGGTAAAACCTATGTTTCTATTAATTTGGCTTCCGTTTTGGGATTAAGCGATAAAAAGACCATTCTTTTGGGGATGGATTTAAGAAAGCCTAAGATATTTGGTGATTTTAAAATTGATAATAAATATGGTATCTCAAATTACCTTACAGGTGAAGTGGGAATAGATCAGATTATCAATAAAACAAGAATTCCAAATTTGGATGTGGCAACCTCCGGTCCTATTCCTCCGAATCCGTCTGAGTTGCTGATGAGTGAAAAAAACATCAAATTTATCGAAGACCTTAAAAAAATATATGATTTCATCATCATCGATTCTCCTCCGGTAGGTCTGGTCGCGGATTCTTATGAGCTGATGAAACACTCGGATGCTAATATTTATGTAGTCCGCCATGAATACACGGAGAAGTATATGCTGAAAATGATTACAGAAAAATACCATACCGGAGAAATAGGACATTTAGGTCTTGTTTATAATGATTATAATACAAAACAGGGCTATGGCTATGGTTACGGCTACGGTTATGGCTACGGCTATGGTTACGGTTATGGCTATTTTGATGAAGATAAAAATTACAGAGAACCAATGCTGATAAGAATTAGAAATAAAGTTCAGTCAATATTCAATAAAAAATAATACATTTAAGCCCTCATCTAATGGGGGTTTATTATATCGTGATAATTTTGATTCTATTAAAAAAAGAATAATTTTGCTACTTTATCGTTTACTTTATAACAAATTATGTTTTTTTGTTTATTTTTAACTAAACATTAAGATTATCATTAATATAAAAAAGTTTTATATTTGCAAAAATTAAATTTTAAAATAACCATAAATCCATATTCTTTTATGAATAGAAAATTATTGTTTAGCTTCCTTGCCGCTCTAGGAACTGTGGTAAGTGTTAAAGCACAAAGAAACGAACTTGGAGTTCGTCTAGGTATGAGTAACCTAGTTGGGGATATAGGGAGAACGAATTATATTTTACAAAAGCCATTGGATTTAAGTAAAGTTTCAGATTGGGGTGTTCCTTTTTATGGTGGAATTTTATATAGATTTAATTTTAATCCTCACCAGACTGTAAGATTGGATCTTGGATATAATCAGATCCAGTTTAATGACAAGGTGGCGAAAGAAGAATATAGAAAAAACAGAAACTCATTCGGGAAAAACAATGTATATGAGGCAAGTTTGGTCTTCGAATACAATTTCTTTCCGGTAAACAACGAGCAGAAAAGTATGGTGAGCCCATATATTTTCGGAGGGGTAGGAGCATTAATGTTCGACGCTCCCAAAGCTACGATGATTAATGATTTCAGAAGAGATGCAGATGGGGTGGCTCAGGCTCCTATTAATGAACTGGATTTTACAACAACTCCGGTGTATTCTACAGGAACCAAAACTACAATGCATATTCCTTTTGGGGTAGGTTTAAAATATAAATTTAATTATAACTGGGCGCTTTTTGCAGAAGCTACATTCAGATATACGCTTACAGATCAGCTGGATTACAGCAAAATCCAAAGCAAAGATGTGGTTGCTACATATAACGGAGATATTCTCAGCCCCGTTACAGGCGGATCTCTTCTACAGACAGATGCTTATTATGTAGTATCTAAAGAAAGAGAAGCTGCGATTATAGGAGAAAGAAACGTAGGAGATTTTAAGTCTAAAGACTGGATGAATACCATTAGTTTAGGACTTACCTATTCGTTCGGAAGACCTCCATGTTATTGTGATTAATATGTCGTTGATAAAAGATAAAATAGATCCTGAGAATTTACCACAGCATGTGGCTATCATCATGGATGGTAACGGAAGATGGGCAAAATCTCGTGGCGAAGAAAGAACTTTCGGCCACAGAAATGCTATTAATGCTGTTAGGAATGCCATAAATGCGTGTAATGAAATACACATTCCGTATTTAACTCTTTATACCTTTTCTTCGGAAAACTGGAACCGTCCGGCAGAGGAAGTAAATACTTTAATGAATTTACTTGTAGAAACCTTATTGCTTGAAGCGGAAGAAATTTTCAGCAAAGGATTAAGAATGCACGTTATTGGAAATCTCGAAAAACTTCCCTCACTGGTAAAAGATCAGCTTTTACGCGTGGTGGAACTTACAAAAGAAAACACAAAAGGCAATTTGGTATTAGCAATCAGTTATGGTTCGCAGCATGAAATACTAAACGCCGTTAAAAGCATTAGCGAAGACGTAAAGGAAGGAAAGATAGACATTGAAGATATTGATGAAAAATTATTCGAAAGTCACCTTTACACAAAAGATTTTCCGCCGGTGGATCTTTTAATAAGAACCAGCGGAGAAATCAGAATCAGTAATTTTCTCCTTTGGCAGATTGCTTATGCAGAGCTGCAGTTTTTAAACGTTCTGTGGCCGGACTTTACAAAAGATATTTTCTTTCAGTGTATTGTGGATTATCAAAACAAAGAAAGAAGATTCGGAATGACCGGAGAACAGATAAAAATTCAGTAAAATTTAAGAAAAGAAAGACTACGATAAAATGAAGTTTAGACTATTACCCATCATTATGTTTGTTGCTTCTGCACATTTTTATGGACAGGTAACTCCACAGGACAGCACACAGGTGAGCAATTCTGTACACGCAGAAAACCAAGCAGGGACGTACACCTTAAAAGACATCGTTGTAGATGGGGTTAAAAAATATACGCCGGCTCAGATCCTGAGATTTACAGGTTTGGTGAAAGGAGAATCGGTAGATATTCCGGGGCAAAAAATCAGCAATGCGGTAAAAAAACTTTGGGACACCCAATCTTTTTCTGAAGTAGAGGTTTATGTACAAAGTATTGAAGGCGAAACCGTTATTCTAAAGTTTTATCTGCAGGATCTTAAAGATCTTGGAGAAGTAAAATTTACAGGTAAAGGAATCGGAAAATCCAAAAATGAAAAAATGGCTAAAGATAATAATCTGAAGCCGGGAACAAAAATTACACAGAACTTGGTGTCAAGCCTTAAAACAAACGTTCCGAAAGATTTCATTAAAAAAGGATACGCCGATGCTAAAATTTCGATCCAGGAAAAAGTAAATGCAGGAGATCCTAATTTAGTAGACTGGACGATTAATGTAGATAAAGGCAAAAGAATCAAAATCGATCATATCGAATTCGAGGGAAATCAATATGTATCCGACAGAAAACTTAGAAAAAAAGCCTTTAAAGAAACAAAACAAAAAAGATTCGGAATTGGAGGAATCCTGAAATCTTCAAAATTCATTGAAGACAAATATCAGGAAGACAAACAAAACCTGATCAATTATTATAACTCTTTAGGATACAGAGATGCTGCCATTGTTTCAGACTCAGTTTGGAGAAACAAGAGAAACAATTACGAAATCAACGTAAAACTTAAAGAAGGTAAACAGTATTACATCGGAGATATTACATTTACCGGAAATACCGTTTATTCTACAGACTATTTACAAAGACTTTTAGGATATAAAAAAGGAGAAATTTACGATGCGGTAGGTTTCAATAAAAAAGTAGGGGAAGACGGAGGTAAAGAAGACGATTCTGATATCAAATCCGTTTACATGAATAATGGTTATCTTTTCTCAAACGTTACACCGGTTGAAAAATCTGTAGACGGGGATAAGATTAATCTTGAAATCCGCATCAACGAAGGTGAAAAAGCAACATGGAATAAAGTAACCTGGGAAGGAAATACAACGACGCATGACCATGTAATTCTCAGAGCTTTAAGAACAAAACCAGGGAATTTATTCGCCAAAAGTGATATCAAAAGAACATATTTCGATTTAGCTGGAATGCAGTTTTTTGATCCTCAGCAGGTTGGGCAGGATATTCAGCCAAATCAGCAGGATAATACCGTAGATATCAAATGGAAGTTAGTAGAGAAAGGTTCTTCACAGGTTCAGTTACAGGCAGGTTACGGAGGTAACAGCTTTATCGGAACTTTAGGTTTAACGTTCAATAACTTCTCGTTAAAGAATTTCCTTAAATTCAAAGACTTTAAGCCGGTTCCTCAAGGTGATGGACAGACGTTATCTCTTCAGGCACAGGCTGGACAATATTTCCAGAATTACGGAGTTTCATTTACAGAACCTTGGTTATTCGGAACAAGACCGACTGCTCTTTCTGTAAGTTTAAATAACTCACGAGTAAAATATTCTGATGTTTACGGAAACGCACAGAAACTTAACATCTTCTCCGCTTCCGTTGGTTTAAACAGGTTGCTGAAATGGCCGGATGATTATTTCTCATTGTACACAGGTCTTCAGTACCAGAAGTATGACTTTAAGAACTATCCGTTCCAGTTTGGAGATGCCACAGAATATTATGGTTCTGCCAACAACTTAAGCATCAACTTAGGATTAAGCAGAAACTCGGCAGGTATCGATCCTATTTTCCCGACTGTAGGTTCCAACATAGACCTTTCGGTGAAATTCACATTGCCGTACTCTGCATTCAACAATAAAGATTATTCTACTTTAAGTCCTACAGAGAAATACAAGTGGATGGAATTCTATAAAGTGAAGTTCAAAGCAGATGTTTACAATGAAATTATTGGAAAACTGGTTTTGAGATCTTCTGCTGAAATGGGCTTCATGGATGGATATAACTCTAAATTAGGAGCTCCGCCGTTTGAAAGATTCTATGTAGGGGGTACCGGTTTATTCGGAGGTAGATATGACGGTAGAGAATTAATTCCGTTAAGAGGTTATGAAAATGCTTCTACTTACGGAGGAACTTCTCAGGATATTACTCCGACAGGGGGAGGTACTATTTATAACAGATTTACGTTAGAATTAAGATACCCGATTTCATTGAACCAGACAGCAAAAATTTATGCATTAACGTTCGCGGAAGGAGGTAACGTGTGGAATTCTTGGGGAAATTATAATCCTTTCCAGTTGAAAAGATCAGTAGGTGTTGGTGTGAGAGTTTATATGGGAGCATTTGGTTTAATTGGATTTGATTTCGCTTACGGATTCGACAAAACAGTTTCAGGAACTGAGCCTTCCGGATGGAAGACGCACTTCTTGATGAACCAATCATTATAATCCACCTTATGAAAAATTTTAGAATTGTTTTATCATTTGTTTTATTCTTGCTTTTCGGTCTAAGCAACGCACAGAAAGTGGGTGTTGTAGATACGGAATACATCCTGAATAAAATGCCTCAATATAAAGAAGCTGAAGCAAGACTGAATGCACAAATTGATACTTGGCAGTCCGAACTTCAGAATCTACAGTCCGAATACGAAAGAAAAAGATCTGCTTTTGAAAGTGAAAAAGTTCTTTTGATCGGAGATCAGCTTAAACTGAGAGAAAAAGAAGTAATGGATCTGGAAAAAAACATCAAAACAACAACGAGTTTACGTTTTGGTGCCACCGGAGAAATAAAGAAACTGAGAACAAATCTGGTTCAGCCTTTTCAGGATCAGATCTGGGAAGCTATCAAAACCATGTCTGAAAAGAACGGTTTGGCGATAGTTTTAGATAAAACAAGCAATAATGTTATTTTTCTTCAGAAAAGATCCGATTATTCGGATAAAGTTTTAGCAATCTTATTGAAAGATGCTGAACCAAAAGAAAAAGGCAAAACAAAAAAATAAAAGTTTAACTTTTATTACATTTACAAATCTAAAAACAAATTAAATTATTTATTTACCAATTATGAAAAAATTAAGTGTATTATTTGCAGCGGTAATGATGGTTGTATCGGTAGGTATGGCAAAAGCTCAAAAAATTGCAACTTTAGATGTTATAGGAATTCTTAACGCAATGCCTGAAAAGAAAAAAGCAGATGCGGATCTTAAAACTTTCTTAGATACTAAACAGGCAGAAATCAAGAAAAAAGCAGACGCAGGACAGGCTAAACTAAAGCAGTACTCTGAAGAAGCTCCAAAGAAAACAGCTGAAGAAAACAAAGCCAGAGAAGCGGAATTGGCAAAAATGCAGGAAGAAATCCAGCAGATGAACGATAAAGCTCAGAAAGATTTCGTTGCTAAACAGGATCTTGCTTACGAACCAATCGAGAAAAAACTGAATGAAGCAGTTTCTAAAGTAGCAAAAGCTAACGGTTATGATTATATTATGGATGCAAATTCTTCTGCATTCGTATTCAAAGGAGGACCGGATGCTACAGCTGCAGTGAAAAAAGAATTGAATATTCAGTAATTTTTTAGAAATTAATAAATATTTATAAAAATGAACCATCTCACTTCGAGGTGGTTTTTTTATTTTTGCGGAATGGAAAAAGAAGTATCAACCACGGTAAAGGTCAGATTCAGCGACTGCGATCCCATTGGTCATTTAAACAACGTGAAATATCTGGACTATATGTTCAATGCCAGAGAAGATCATGTGGAAACATTTTATGGTTTCACCTATGAAGAATACACCAAAATGACGGGATGCACGTGGATTGCAATTCAGAATGAAATAGCCTATTTAAAGGAAGTACGATATAATACCTCCGTTGTTATCAGCAGCAAGACTATTGAAGTGGCGGACAGAACAGCAAAAGTAGAAATCCTGATGAAAAGTTTAGACGAGAAAACAATTCATGCAGTATTATGGGTTACGGTAATCTACTTCAATGTTAAAACCAGAAAATCGGAAGTGCATCCCGAAGAAATTAAAGAAACATTCAATAAGTTTTATGTAGATTTGGAACAGAAAGACTTCCAGTCGAGAGTTAAATATTTAAGATCACAAAACGCGAGAAACTCATGATGAAAAAAATTTTAGTAGTAGGAGGAAACGGGCAGCTAGGAAACTGCATCAGAAAAATAGCTCCGGATTTTGAACTGGATTATGAATTCATTTTTACAGATTCGCAGACTTTAGACATCACCAACGAAGATCAGATCAATACTGTTTTTACAGAAAATAAACCAGATTACTGTATCAATGCTTCAGCTTATACAGCGGTAGATCTTGCAGAAACTGAAAAAGAAAAGGCTTTTGCTGTAAATGCAGAAGGTGTAGCTTCCCTTGCGCAGGCGTGTAAAGATGCTAAAACAACGTTTATCCACGTTTCTACAGATTATGTCTTTGATGGAGAAACCAATTTAAGTTATTCCGAAGACGATTTCACAAGTCCGATCGGAGTTTACGGAGAATCCAAGTTGAAAGGAGAAGAACTTGCATTGGAAAATAATCCGAAAACAATCATCCTAAGAACTTCATGGCTGTATTCCGAGTTCAATAAAAACTTTGTGAAAACAATGCTCAATCTTTTTTCTCAAAAAGACGAGTTGGGAATTGTAGCAGATCAGTTCGGGCAGCCTACCAATTCAAATGATCTGGCAGAAGCCATCATGAACATTATCGAAGCAAAAGAAAAAATATACGGTGTTTTCCACTTTTCAAACTATCCGGAAACCACATGGTTTGAGTTTGCAAAAAAAATAGCTGAATTTTCTAAATCTTCAGTTAAATTAAATGAACTAACCACCGAGCAATATCCTACACCGGCAAAAAGACCCAAAAGAAGTACAATGTGTCTGGATAAAATTGAAGAAATGTATAAAATAGAACCTAAATATTGGGAAAACAGTCTTGAAGAATGCATTACTGTTCTTACAAAATAACCTATAATAAAGAATGAAAAATTTCATCATAATCATTTTAGCCTTTTTTATCCAACTTTGCAGCGCACAAAATGTATATCTTACAAAAGTTGTAAAAACCAAAGATAATACCGACAGATTTCTATATACAATTAATGAAGAAACAAAAGACGCTGAATATTTGGGCGAAATTGAAGTTCAGGGGTTCTGGAAGTACGATGATGAAGTCTTTTCATTAGTCTATAAAAAGGCAAAAGAAATCGGAGCCAATGCATTTTCATGGAAACCTTTTGAAAATATCGATGGCACTTCTCAGAATTTTAATCCTTCCAATTACAGATTAAACCTTTATTTTCTTCCGAAAGAACAATTTAAAGATCAGACGGGATATATGTATATCTTTGCTTCTTCTGAAAAAGATCAGAAAATAGCCATCAATAAGAAAGATTATATTATCCCTCCCAGATCATTTTTAAAATTGAAAACGACCCCGGGTGAAGTCTACACAATCTCAACAAAAAAATTATTAGGCTCCACCATTAAAATCCAGCCTAAAGAAAATAGCTCCAATCAATATTTCCAGATTTCGTCGGCAAAAATAAAATCGGACGAAAATGGAGTAGGAGGGCTTAATCTGAAAAGCGGAGACATCATTGGTCTCGAAAAATCCTACGGAGAATTTTTAAGCACTATATATAATAAAGAAAAGCAGAGCAATTAAACTCTGCTTTTTTGATTTTCAATGAACCTTTCCTTTTTAACTCCTTTTTTCACCCGCAAATTTCCTCCTTTCCATACTTGCATCCTAAAACCCATCCATTTTCCCCTCAATCCAACAAAATTTTCCTTTAGAACGCAATATTTCCGTCTTTTTTTCATGATTTCACTGCCCGTTCAACGGTTTTTCAAAATCAAAAACATCAAATCATTTAATGTGGAAAACTATGGATATCCTTATAAAGATAAATAAACCAGTGTTTTATAGCCTGAAGTTACCCACAATCGTGTGTATGGCTTAAATATTATGTTAAATATATTTGGAGGCGGAGGGTTAAAGTCTCTATCTTTGCCCCACTGAAAAACGATAGAGAATCAGTAAGCGCAGAAGAGCTTTTAGCTAAGCAATATTACTTAATGAATCCTGAGAGAAGACGGTAAAAGTCTTTTTAAAGCTACAGATTGAAGCGGGTTTTGTTTTTAAACTTTTTTTTTAAAAAAAAATATAAAATAAGATTTGCGGGAATAAAAAAGATTTGTATCTTTGCAGTCCCTAAACGGGGAAGCGCAGGAGATGATAGATTGAGAGTTTAGAGAGGGGTTAAGG